>MDTP02000105.1 GCA_001714685.2 Methanosarcina sp. Ant1
TTAGAGCCCAATTATTTGTTTGGCGACATAATATTGGTTTAATTAGGTATAATCCTTTCTATTTAACTTTAATTTGAGATTAAAGTGTTTTAACATAATTTTTTTAAAAAATAGATCTTTTTAACATTCATTATTCCAAAATAAGGGACATTAACTAAAATGGCATAAGCTCAATTGATCAATAACTCACGGAAACGACCTCATTCTATAAATACTAATTAATCTTCTTTGTCTTTTCAGGACAAAAATTTCTTTACATTCCTTTTTTCCCATGATAAAGCTCATATTCTCACGTATCCATACTTACTTAAGAGAATCTGGGGGCATGAAGGATTCTACCGCTTGATGAAAATGAGGCTCTAGAAATAGGACTTGTTTTGGTTAGTGAAAAGAACGAAGCTGAGATTAAAGAAGTCCTTAATTATCTTTCCGAGCTTGTAATAAAATACGAAAACGAAGGGTAGGAAAGTGATACTAAAAGAATAATAGAATATATGACATAAATAGGGAAAGCGGTAGCTATGGCCAAGCTTGAACTGGTTGTCGTCATCACCCTTCAGCTTTTTTCTCTGGTTGCCAGAGAAGCATGCAGATTGCAAATGGAAAATGTCCTTGTGAGCATAGCACTTGCTTTTGGAGAGATCGGAAAGGTTGCAGCAGGACAAAAAATGGAGGCTACAGCAAAGATTGCAGCCTCCTGTCTTGGTGAGATGGGAAATACACCGGCTTTTACAAGAACCAAAAAAGAAACAATTCAATTATTTTCTCTTTTGGGGAGATTGGAAAAAGCGTTACACTGCAAAGTTTGGGGAATGTCGCAAACAGTACAGTGGCCCTTCTTGGGGAAACCGGACAGATTGCGGTAATCCAGAACTTCGAGGACGCAGCATTGAACGCTGAATTGCTACTACAAGAAATCGGAACCGGAGCTCTTGAAAGAGATCTAAAGAAACTGCTGATACCAGCGTCGGCTCTCTTCAGGATATACTAGGGAAAACTACAGATATGCAAGGGCTTGAAAGGGCTCTACTCCAGGCAGCCTATTCGCTTGAGACAATTATATTTAACGCAGACGATCGTTGCCTCATGAGTCTTCCATTGTAGCCGAAGTAGCTCTCCTAAACTTTGACAGATTAGAAGTTAAGGAGCTCGAAGAAAAACTAAATAAAAACTTCAGGGGAAAAAAGAGATCTCCTGGAGCTGGCTTATGAACCTTTCAATTCAGTTTAATATTTCCACTCAGCTTAATGAGCAGTTCTGGTGAGTAGCTCAATAGTACCAATTATAATATCTGCTCTGTTTTACGGAGGCAGAGGTGCCGATAAGCTTGTCTCACTTTGAGATGCCTTTTCCGGATAAGAATTTGTGTGGGGTGTTTCTAATATCCATTTTAAACGAAACCAGGGCAAAGGATCTTGGGTTAAGTTCTGTTAAGGATAATGATGAACTTGGTGTGTTGAGATCCATAGATTTCCTTACGGGGCGAGGAACTGAATACATAAACAAGAGACTCGAGCCCGATGCAAAAAAGGCTGTGATCAGCATAAGAGATATAGGTAACGCTGCTGTTCTTCAAAAGATGGAATTAGGAGTTTTCTTGTCTCTTTTTTCTCTGGGAAAAATGGCTGAGGCTGCAAGAGAAAAGAAAATGCAAGATACTTGTTTCAGTATCCTTCACTCCCTCTGTGCAATCGGAAGGGCAGCGGTTGGGCAGAAGATGGAGACAGCAGTCTGGATTGCAGTCGCATACCTGGAGGAAATAATGAATGCTGCGTCTCTTCAGAAAATGGAAAGAGAAGCTCTAGCTGCGGCTCTGGCTATAGGATCTATAGGAAAGGAAACCTTCAGGCAACAAAACATTAGAGTTCCAGAAAACGGAGGACTTTTCGTCCCCATTCCAAGTACATTCTCATCCCCACTTCAGGGCAAGGAGTCGATTCTTTTTTCAGAAGAGTATCCAGGCATTCTAAGCCTACTTGTTCAAAAGGAGGGGAAAGCTGATTTCCTTCAGCATACGCCTGCTCTTTCAGAGCACGAATTTTCTTCTACAGACTTCAGTAACTTTGATAATATACTCGTAAAGGCTTCCTACTCTTTTGGAACAGCGACTCTCCAAACCAAAGACAGATTTTTAATAAGCTATATATTTATGACAAAGCTAGCCCTTGAAACCTTTAATGGCTCAGAGTATATACACGAAGCAGAATCTCTTGACTGAAAAGGCAGAACTCTCCTTTTTGTCTCGAAGCTTCTTATTCAGCTTTAGTTTTGGAATTTTGTTTTTCTTTATCTTTATCTTTCTGCAGACCTTTTTTTCGGATTTCTCTCTTTAATCCTTCTCTCTGAAACCTGTTCTGATTCAGGACCAGTTTCAAATGACCTTCATTCTGTTAGAACGAATCATCTCCGCCACAAAACAGTAACACTAATAATGTCGTAACTTCATAGAATAAGCCATATATGAACTGCATTTAATAGTTTGAGATTAAAAGCACGTTATAAAACGTGAAGACAGTACTTACAAAGTGTGCTGAAAAAAGCTTTGTAGCTTGATTTATTACTAAAACTATACAAGAGGGGCAAAAAATGATTACATTAAATGAGGCAGAGGCAGTTGAGATAGGTTTGTCTGCAGCTAAAGAAAGAGACGAGAGCAAAATTTTCCGGGCACTGGACTCCCTTACGGGAATTGCTGCTGACTTCCTCTCTGAAAATGAAGACGCAGATGCTCAAAGAGTTATTCTCTCAATTGAGGATATCGCACAAGCAGCTACAGAAAAAGAAATGGAGCTTGTTACTATCAATTCCGTTCTAGCCCTTGGGAAACTGGCAAGGACATCAGCAGAAGAGGGATATGAATCCGCTCTAACTAAGGCTTTTATAGCAATAGGAAGATTGGGAAGAGGTGCGGCTGCACATTCGCTTGAAGCAGGCTCAAAAGTCGCTGCTGCGACCCTGATGGAAATTTGGAACTTATCTAAACAGCGACAGAGCCAGGAAAAAACAATTGCCTTTTCCATTTTCTTTAAAGAAATTGGAGCTTCTGGTGCTAGACAAGGTTCTGAGGAAATTGTGCTCAACGCAGCACACTGCCTGGGGGAAATTGGAAAGAAGGTAGCAACAGAAAGCTTTGAACTTGAAACTATCAGTACCCTTCTTCTGCTTGAGGAAATAGGTAAGCCTGCGGTAGAAGAATACCTCGATGAAGCCCTGAGTTCAATAGCACTTTCGATAGAAGAAATCGGGAAACTATCTTTGAAGAAGGGACTTTATGCGGCCGCTCTGCAAAGCCAATGGGCACTTGAGGCTTTAAGAGTCCAGGCTGAAGAGAAGCTCATGCCTAATTCTTCCATTGTGACGGAAATGGCCCTTGATAGTTTCAAAGACATCGGACATGCAGATTCCGAAGAAAAAGTCGAAAAGTTTCAGGAAATAAAAAATCTTCAGAAAAAAATCCATTATACTCTATTACCTTAATTTTACAAATTCTACTAATAAGTACAGTATTCTCTTAAGAAAAAAGCATTGCTCGGCACAGAATCTTTCGGAAAAATGAAAAATGTCAAAAATCAAAAAACACACGATAGTTTGAATTGTATGAAGTAAACATAAGCATGAAGCCCATTTATACATTATAAGATGTATGTTTCTGTCAAATTCGGGCTATTATTCAAAAAATCGATAAATACCCAAAAACTAAACGAATGCTTTTAACCTGTTTTAGCCCGAGCTTTTTAACTGATATCTTTTTAGAACAAGCTCATTTATTACTAATCTTTTACTACTATTTTTTTTAGCATTCTGCAAACGAAACAGTTTATTAATATGTATGTTTCAATATTGAAAACAGTCATTCAGGTAGGAGGAGGGTAAGGAGTGACCCCTCCTCCTACAATGGAGGTTCATTGGGTACTCATGCAGGAAAAATATGCCAGAATTCCTGAATAAGTTTTTTACTCAGATGATATATATTATGTAAGAAATGTATTTAACTCTTTCGCTTTAATGCAAATGTTATGTGGTTTTGATTTACTTTTTAATACAAAGTGTAAAACTCCGGTTCTTAAGCCTAAAGATATAAACGTCAACTTAACTTTAATTCCATCTATAGTGTTCTGCTGCTTCCTTGTTAACATTTCCAATGGAATACGTAAACTGCTCATCATCGCTTAGTATATTTGCAATATTTGTAAACTCACAATTAGGTCGTTTCCTTGAGTTATTGACTTATTATTGTATATTGGGGATTCTATTATGATTAGGGGATTGAACTCACTTGTAAAATTTATTTATCAAAGTTTTGTTGCTGAAATAAAGATTGTCCTGATTATGGAATGATAAATCAAGGGAATGTCGTCCTTAAAGGTAGACACGGCAAAACAGCCATGCACTTCTTAAATGTAAAACTTGCAAACGTTTTTTAGTGAAACAAGAGGTACAGTATTTTGGACTCGATACTTCTCAGGAAGAAGTTCTAAGCATTAGCTATGATTCCTAATAAAGGAAGTATTCGTAGATTTGCAAGAGCTACTGGGCATAATATTATTTCTTTATTCCTTTAAGCTAATAATGTACTTTTTCGGGTAAAATTTACATGCAAGTTTTTGGAACTTCTACAATTTCTAGTTCGCTCTACAAGCTCAAAAGGATTATTGATGCTTTTAGTGCCAAATAAGAGTCTAATTAACATTTTTTCCAAAAATAGGGCTTTACCTTCAATGCTTTTTGATTTCGGTTAATTAAGTGTCTTAATATTCAACAATAACTAGTTTTATATACATAAAATCATATTTGAATCGCTTCAATTTACCGATTATCAAAGTAATTGATTATGAAATGAGAATTATACTTATCGACATAATTCTTAAAATTATTACTCAAATTCAACAAAAGTTTAATTACCGATCAGTTTCAATAAAAACAGGGAGTAAGCATGAGAAAAGCGCACTATAAGTTTCCGTTGGAGGACTTCGTTTCAAGAGACGACTTTAACAAAATCAAAAAATTTTCCCAGGATAAAGAGACACCGTTTTTGGTTGTTGATCTGCAGAAGATAGAGCGAAGTTATGAAGATCTAGTAGAAAACATGCCTTTTGCAAAAATTCACTATGCTGTAAAGGCAAATCCTATGGATGAAGTGGTACTTGCCCTGAAAAACAAAGGCTCCAATTTTGATGTGGCCACGGTTTACGAACTTGATCAACTGCTCAAGCTTGGGGTGGAACCTGAAAGGATCAGTTACGGAAATACAATCAAGAAAGAAAAGGATATAGCTCACGCATATGAAAATGGAGTGAGGCTTTTTGTTACTGATTCAGAGAGCGACTTAAAAAAGTTAGCTAGAAAAGCCCCGGGCTCCAGGGTATTTTTCCGTATCCTTACCGAAAGCGACGGTGCTGATTGGCCTCTTTCAAAAAAGTTCGGCGCGCATCCTGACCTTATATACAAGCTTATCCTGAAAGCTGAAAAACTTGGGCTTGAGCCTTATGGTCTTTCTTTCCACGTTGGCTCTCAACAGAGAGATATCGGTCAGTGGGACAACGCAATTTCAAAATGCAAGTACCTCTTTGAGGCTGTGGCTGAAAAAGGCATTCGTCTTAAGATGATTAACCTTGGGGGGGGATTTCCTGCAAAATATCAGTCACAGGCTCATGACCTTGAAACTTATTCCAAGGAAATCCGTCGCTTTTTACTTGAGGACTTTGGAGAAAAGCTTCCTGAAATCATTATCGAACCAGGGCGTTCTATGGTCGCCAATGCCGGTGTAATCGTAAGTGAAGTTGTAATGATTTCAAAAAAGGCCAGATTCAACCAGTACAAATGGGTTTATCTCGATATCGGCAAGTTTGGAGGTCTAATTGAAACTCTTGATGAGTGTATTAAATATCCCATCTTTTGCGATAAAAAAGGTTGTGCAGAAGAAGTAATCCTTGCGGGTCCAACCTGCGACAGCATGGATATTCTCTACGAACATCACAAATATTCCTTCCCACACACGATGAGGGAAGGCAACCGAGTATACATCTTCACAACAGGCGCGTACACTCAAAGCTATAGTTCTGTGAGTTTTAATGGTTTTCCTCCTCTCAGGTCTTATCTCATTTGAGAGACGAGTTAGCCCTTTTTCATTTTTTCCTTCTCTCAGTTACGACTTCTATTTCTTTTAATATCTTCCTTAAAGTTTTACTTTTTTTGAGATTGCAGTTTTCGGTTGCAAATCAGCTGCGATCTTAAAAGCTGAAAAAAGCGAAAATCCAGCAAGAAAATAAAGGAGATCCTGAAAAACAAAAAGGAAAATGGATGGACAATACAGAAAAAGATAGGATATTCAAACTGGATAAGGTAAAATACGATTTCTAATCTGTAATATCAATTGAATATCAAGTGACGGCCAAGAGATAACGCAAGAAAAAGAGATAAGAATGAAGTTATGGAATAATTTTTCTCGCCTCAATATAATATCTTTTCTCGTTTTCCTTTCCAAGAGAGAATGACTTTCGTGGAAGAACCTTTTTCTTTTTTATAAGAGAAAAGAATTCGCTCTTTTTTAAGGAGGGGAGGAAGAAACCAATATTGCCCTGCTTTTTTCCGATCTCTTTTACAATTTCAGGATCGTGTTCATATTCAACTGAATAACCATCAATGATCTCATCAAGGGTTTCAACCTCAAGGTCGTAAACGGGATCATCAAAGACCAGTATACCGCACCTGTCTTTTGTAATAAATCCAATTGAATGACCGACAACTGAAGGTTCAGCAGTTGAATTACAGGCTGGAGATTCTACAACCCTCGCATTGAGCTTTTTGAGCAGTTCTTCAGGCTCAGCTCCTTTTACAACCCTGTGGATGGGTTCAAAGGAAAGTCCTGCATCGTGGATATTTACGAGTTCAACAAGTGCATACCTCGCAGGATGGTTGTTAGGTACAGTTCCTTTTATTTTTTCCCAGAAACTCTTTGCTGCTGCGAGACTGTGATTTCCATCACCAACAAGAAGAAGTCCAAGGTTTTGAATAGCATATGCTATTCTTTCTATTATTTTTTCGTCACAAATCTTGTAGCCAGTGATAGGGCCGCCTTCTTCCATCAGGTCAAAATCATAAACCTTATTACCTGTATAAACCGGATCATCTGTAATTTTGGGGATAACAGAAAAGTCCGGATCATCATATAGTATTAAAATATGAGATAACTCTAATTCCGCATTTTCTCTTATCCTGACTCTTGCAGGAAGCCTTTCTTTAATTGTCCCTTCAGTTGGTCGGATAAAAGAATCAGATCCGTTGAATTCATATTCTTCCAGATCGATTGCAACTACAAGACCTGTCCTTTCATTACCTGAAACAGAACGCTTTACAAGGATAAAACAAGGACCATGATTCACAAGATCGCCTTTGCAATTTCTTATGGCTTTATGGATCTCATTCACTCTTTTTTCATCTAAAGGAAGATATATTTCCGGATAAATAAGATTAAAAGTAGAAGGAATATTTCCAACAAATTCTTCAACCCTTTTCCAATATTCTATATCCTGAGTATGTTGGTCACAAGCAATTACTGCCCACTTCTCCCAATTATCCTTTGGAAGAAGAATGTGAGGAACGTGTAATATCATAACTAATTAAAAAAAGAGAGAGAATATAAAGATTTCTAAAGCTACTCTTTGAGAGTGTGAAATTCCCGAAAAGAAATTTTTATTTTGTTACTATTACTTCTTGTACGCTGCTGTAAACCTTATAGCTAATCCCTTCATCAACATTGTTTATATTTTAGGTTCTTCGTTGTTTTGTGTGGATATCCTCATAAAAACCAACGCGGTCTTGAATTGAAAATCATCTTATCTATAGAGAATGACGAAGAGCCAAAAGTTTGATTCGGAAATTGATTTGATTCCTCATGCACCTGCATGCGAAATCTGTTATCAGAAACATTGTTTCAAAACCGTTTTAATATGAGGTAATAATTATAAAAGAGGTATTAGTCTTATAACATTTATATAAAAACCAAAAAGTATGTGGCTCATAAGATACAAATGCTTACCGAAAAGCTTGGGGGTAGAATCATAAGCAGTATATGTCCTAACTGTGGGGGTAGTGGAAAAGAAAAATGCTGGAGCTGTGACGGGGAAGGTGGAAAATGGAACGAAATTGAAGGCGAATTTGAATGGGAGAAATGTTCATTGTGCTGGGGAGATGGGGGTAATAGCTGTATTAACTGTAGTGGAACAGGTGCTGTCTAATTAAGCTAAACATGTGTGAAAATATTAAAAATACAAATATTATTTACTTATTAGGGTGACCTTTTTTGCTTTTTCTCTTCATTTTCATTTCCTCTTATCCAATAGCCTTAGAAACCGAAAACCTGTGATCTTTTTCAGCTTTAGAAGGAATACTGTGCAGGGTCGATAAATTTTGCTCTTTATACAGAGCTTTTCCCCATGGCCATTTTTCTATGGGCCATTCAATGTTTTTATTGGGGGACTTTTCAAATTATGTAGGACGTTTTTCAGGCGAATCCTGGTTTCAGGAGCTATCAGAAAATGGGCCGATGCATACTAAATGAAGGTTCTTCCTCCGTTCCAATTCAATTTTAATATCTTTTTCTGTCATCAGCCGGAATCCTAAATTTCAGGCACCTTATTTTCGTCCTCATGGTCTCGCTCTAAAATGTTCCCTTTTGTACGGATGTATTTATATATTATAGGTGCAATGTAGGTTCATTGAAAATAAAGAGACGTATAATCATCTGTTGTTAAAAAAGCAATTTTTGTTTTTAAACAAAGAGTTCTATACAATCTTATTTTTAACAATTACTAAACAACTAAAACAAAGGTGAAACAAAGATGGCTTTTAATGACAGAAACTTCAGAGGAAATTCTAATTTCGGCGCTCCCAGAGAAATGCACAAGACAACCTGTTCAGACTGTAAAGCTGAGACAGAAGTTCCTTTCAAACCTGACCCCGAAAGACCGGTTTACTGCAGGGATTGTCTTCCTAACCACAGGACACCCAGAGAAAACAGCAGATATTAAGCCCGAATTTCGCGTGGGAGCACGAGGTCCGTTTCGCTTCGTTTAAGCGGACTTACACTTCTACTTTTTTTAAATATACCTCCACCCGGAAGATACTTTTTTCTTAACCCGAGACCCTTTCGCAGCTTTAGAAGGAGCACTTTGCAGGGCCTATCAGTTTTGCTTTATCGATAGATATCCTCAGGATCATTTTTAAGCGCAACAATAAGATTTTTGGATAGGTTCATATGTAACATCTGTTTTCAAAAGTATTCCGCAATAAATATCAGTAACCTATCTTATTATCTTGCTTCAGGAAACGGAGTGGAATACATGGCAAATGTTATTGTTATGCAAGTTCCAAAAGACAAATTGCAACAAGAAATTGAATGCAAAATCGTTGATGGCTGGAAGCTAAGAAAAAATAATGAAAATATAGCCGTTTTAACTCGACGTAGTGGATGGGAAAATTTACTTATTCATATAGCTATATCACTGTTAATGTTGGAGTCTTTGTACCTTTTTTACCATTGGGTAAAGGACAAAAATTAATTAAGAAAATAAGGGAGCATCAATTGACTTCCAGATCATGAAAACAATTAGTCTAAGCTGTCTAATAACAAAAGTTTCATCAGGGTCGACAACGTATTTCTTACATAATAAAATACGTTCTACAAACCATTTCCGTAATCAAAGTAACCTGATGCAAAAAAGATAGTGACAAATCCATTAAAAAATAAGAATTTCTGCTTTTTTGGGAGATGTACGGCAGTGTCTGACAAAATTAAAAAGCAAATTGAAGACTTGATTTCTGAATCCAATGACCTGATGGAGTCTTTACGTAAGTTTTTTTATTCGGTACCCATTCAATACGATCCTTTCCTTGACATTGGGCCCTTTAGCATATCTGACCTGCCTAAAATGTGGGATTACGATCTTGACGTCAATACCAACATCTATGAGGGAGAGCCAGCACCTCTTGATTACAGGTGGTTTAAACTGACTAAAGACCAGTTTCTTGAACAGGATGAATTATTTAGAAGATACATAACATGGGCTTCATGTGCCAGAAACCTGATTGATAAATTTTTGCCTGATAAATTGGCTTTTTTTAATGAAAAGTCCGAAATCGTCAGAAAATGGATTGAAATGAGCGAACGGTTACCGTCGGATAACAGTGTAGAAATGTTTTTGAGATTTAGAAGACACTTCATAAGCCAGCAAAATATTGTTTCCGCTTTATTGGAGCAAATTGAGTAATAATGTTTTTTGAGCCCAGGTATAAAGGAATTTTTTAACGTCACTGAAAATGAAAAGAAAGTTTTTCTCCACCTTTCAATTCAATAAAAATATATTTTTTCCTTCCTGCGTTCTGCCTCAATCTTCCTCTAATACGTTTGTTAGGAAAAAAGAACCAAAAACCCGAGACCTTTTGCAGCTTTAGAAGAAGCATTTTGCAGGGCCGATCAGTTTTCCTCTTTATCGAGATATTTTCTACAGGCTACTTTCTCTTTATCGATATAATTTTTTTCTTTGGGTGACTGTTTTCGAATTAAAGTGAAAACCTGTAACAAAATCCTGTTTTCTTTGGAGCTATCCGAAACTGGGCCACCTAATAAGAAGAAGTTCTCCCTCCCGTTCAATTCAATTAAAATATATTTTTTCCTGCCGGCAGTCTGCCTCAATCTCCTCTGAATCCTGATTTTTGGAGAGATGCCTGAAAATGAGCTGTTATCTCCTCCACAAAACCAGGCTACAAAACGTTCTTTCATTTGAGAGAACGTGCCTATATTTTTATAAAAACATTTATATATTTCAAACACCATGTATATACGTTGAAAATAAAGAGACGTATAATCATCTGCAGTTAAAAGCAAAAATTGGTTTTTAACTACAGAGTTCTATACAATCTTATTTTTAAACTATTAACTATCAACTAAAACCAAGGTGAAACAAAATGGCTTTTAATGACAGAGGAAACCCCTTCAGGGGAAGAGACAGCAACCGCGGAGGTTCCGGAGCTCCCAAAGAAATGCACAAGACAACCTGTTCTGACTGCGGTGTTGAAACCGAAGTTCCTTTCAAACCTGACCCAGAAAGACCAGTTTACTGCAGAGAGTGTCTTCCTAAGCACAGGACACCCAGAGAAAGCAGCAGATATTAAGCCCGAATTTCGCGTCGGGAGCACGAGGTCCGTTTCGCTTCGCTCAAGCGGACTTACACTTCTACTTTTTTAAATATACCTTCACCCGGAAGATACTTTTTTCTTAATCCAGAGCTTTTGCAGATTTAGAATGAACATTTTGCAGGTCAATCAATTTTACTTTTATCGATAGATTTCCCTATGGGCTATTTTCAAGAGTAATCAATATTTTTTTTGACTGGGGTGTCTGTTTTAGAATTAAATACTGTAAGTTGATAAGTTCTCTTTCCTTGAAATCGCGGAATGTAATATAAATCAGATTAATATATATCAAATATATTTTTAAAGTAGAAAAGTTTACTATCTACAAAAACATACTATCTTTGTAACCTTGTTATTTTTTTATTATTAATCTACAATGCTGATTAAACATGAACGAAATAAAAAGCAATAAAACACAAAATGGACATAATCTTTTAGAAGTTTCAGGAATAGCACTGTTGGCACTTGTAATGATGGTGAATGTCGCAGATGCGGAGCAATTTGAAAATATTACATTTGTAACTACTGGTCCATCATTTTCACCTATTATTACAGTCACAGGTAACCCTACAATTCAATGGATATTTGGGGATGGTTCAACATCTAATTCTAAGTCTCCTACTGTAAATTTTGGTTCCGCGGGGACAAGAGCAAACACTTTGGTAGTAACACCCTGGAGTGCAGTAACTAAAATCAATATAGGTTATGACGGTTCAGATGGGGGGGTAACTCCAAGTTCGAGTACAATTGCAAATTTAAAACAACAGAATGTGATAGCGGTTAGTGGTTTAGAAAATGTTGCACCATACCTCCAAATATGGGCTTCAAATAGTAATCCAATAACTGCGCTGGATTTCAGTAACTTCACGGCATTGCATACGATTGAGTGTTTTTATTGTACATCATTAGCTACTATCAAGCTCCGTAACGTTCCATCTCTGACCAGGCTTTGCCTCGAACAATCCAACATTTCTTCCCTTGATCTGTCCGAAGCTCCTTCTCTAGCTGACCTTCGTGGAGCATCTCAGAGAAGCTCAACATACACAATAAATTGGGGTACTACGGGGACTAATATATGGCACATATGTGTCAGAGATAACCCGCAGATAACAAGCACATTCCCATTCAGTCAGTTTCCACTTTTGAGAGATTTTTTTAATTGGAATGATAATCAAAGCGGTACTCTGCACCTAACTTCAACAAATTTGAAAAGCGTTCTATCAGCCAATAATCATTATAATGCTGCTGTTTTTTCTAGTTGTTTCCCCGCAGGTAGAAATGGTGTTGTGGAAATTCAAAATAATAACCTCAAAAGTTTAGATATTTCCAATGATCCTGGTTTACTCTATTTAAATGCTAGTCTTAATTCATTAAATCAAACAGCAGTAGATGGGATACTCCAAACACTAGATTTTTATAATACTAACGGCGGGAATTTAGATTTAACTGGAAATGCCGCACCATCAATTATAGGAATAGCACATGCAAATAATTTAACAACTAGAAATTGGGCGGTTAAAATTTCATCAAGAAATAATTCACCTGTTGCAAATTTCACAAGCAATGTTACTTTTGGAACGATTCCATTAGCAGTTCAATTTTATGATGCAAGTAGAAACAATCCAACGACATGGTTATGGGATTTTGGAGACGGAACTTATTCAACTGAGGAATTCCCAAAGCACATTTATACCTCTCCGGGAAATTACACAGTAACTCTTGAAGTAAGGAACTCAAATGGTTCCGATTTTAAAGTTGTCGTAATAACTGTTTTGGAACAACCAGTTCTCCCTTTAGCAAATTTCAGCAGCAACGTCACTGAGGGCTATGTCCCACTAGATGTGCAGTTTAACGACTTATCGGAAAATACAGCAGAGAGATACTGGAACTTTGGAGACGGAACTAATTCAACCGAGATGGATCCAAAGCATACATATTCAGTAGAAGGAAACTATAGTGTTAACCTGATAGTAAGCAATAAAAACGGAACTGCCTCGAAAACTGCTACCATTACTGTACTACAGGTAACTAGTTCGGGTAGCGAAAACAGTGGCAGCAGTAGCAGTGGGGGGAGCAGCAGCGGTGGAAATGGCGGTGGCGGCGGGGGAGGTGCCGGAGGCTCTCCCGAACCTCAAAGTAATGTAGAAACTAAAGAACTTTCACAGACCTTCATCACAAGTGGAAAAGCTGTAAAGTTTGACTTCCCAAGGAATACTACTTCTGTCGTATATGTGAGCTTCGATTCAAAGAAGACAGCTGGCAAGACAACAACCATTGTCGAGTTGCTGAAAGGAAAATCTATACTCGTTTCAGGGCTGCCTTCTGGCGAAATCTACAAATCTCTTAATATCTGGGTTGGCAACAGTGGATTTGCAACTCCAAAGAATATCGAAAAAGCGGTCGTATGTTTCAAGGTTGAAAAATCCTGGATACAAGATCAAAAGATCGACCAGTCTTCCATCAGCCTCAACAGGTATAATGATACAAAATGGAATTCTCTTCCAACCAGCCTGCTTAGTGAAGATGACAAGTACATATATTTCATAGCCAAAACCCCAGGATTCTCTCCTTTTGCAATAACGGGTAAGACAGCATCAAAAGAAGCGTTGACTGTAAAACAGTCTAAACCTAATGCTCAGGGTCTTGAACAACAAACTGAAAGTACAGGATCAAGCGTTGAGCAGACCCCTGCGCAGAAAGAAAACACAAACAATTCTAAGAAAGGAGGCATAAGCATGCCTGCCTTTGAATTTATTTACGGAATTGCATGTCTGCTTGTTGTATTACTGTATGAAAGAAAGTAAAAAAGGTACTTTAAAATACACGATGGACGAAACAGTTTAATATAAAACAGATGAGGTGTTGGGACCTCATATTATTTTTCATTGAGCTCTGGTGCGCTTGTTCAATTCAATTCAAATATATTTTTTCCAGCCTGCATTCCGCATCATTCTTCCCACTACTTTTGTTAAGTAAAGAGAACCAAAACCCGGATTTTTGCAGTTTTATGAGGAGTACGTTGCAGGGCCGATTAGTTTTGCTTTTATCGATAAGTCTTCATTTGGGGGCAGTTTTCAAATTAAAGTGACGTTTTTCAGGTAAATTATGGATTAAGGGAAGTCATCAGAAAATGGGCCACTGAATACGAAATGAAAGTTTCCATTATCCTTTCCAAATCAATTAAAATGTCTTCTCTCTTTTCCAGCTTTAGAGGGAACACTTATCAGGGCCTGTCAGTTTTACTTTATCGAAATCAGCCGGAGTTCGAATTTCAGGCATTTTTATCTGTCCATAAGACCTTACTATAAAGTGTTCTCCAATTTGAGTGGAAATATAATTATATTTTTATAATAACTTTTTTATGCAATAAAGGCGTTTATTTGTCTAACCGTATGTTTACCCGACATTCTTCGAATGGTTGACCTGGTATACAAACGGCATATTATCACGACTACAAATATTATGTCGGTATCTGGGACGGAGACAGGATATTCTACATGACCCGTTACAGGGTGGGAGAAAAGTATCCGTCTCATCCATGATTTTTAACAGGAAAGCTTCTTTTGCATCAAAATTGTCATTTTTCGGGGGAATAAAATGATGAAAGCTGGATTGGTATTACTAATGATTATCTCGGCGGTGTTGATGTTTGCAACTACGGTCTATGCCGATGAAGGTGCCACAACACATAATGCCACATCTGTCATGAAGGACGCGAAGGGCAATACCGTGGGGCTGGCCACCTTTACCGAGGACGCCAGTGGCTTGGTCCGCATCATCGTCAACGCGAGCGGCATGACGCCGGGCCTGCATGGCATCCACATCCACAATAAAGGGAACTGCACCGGGCCGTCGTTCACTTCTGCCGGCGAACACTACAACCCTTTGGGCAAAGAGCATGGCCTCAACAACTCGAAAGGCTCCCATGCCGGTGATCTGCCCAACCTCGAAGTGGGCGAGAATGGCACAGGACATATGGATGTCACCACCGACCTTGTGACGCTATCACCCGGGACGACCACGTTATTCACAGCCAACGGCACTTCACTGGTCATCCATGCTGGCATTGACGACCAGATGAGCAACCCTTCCGGCAACAGTGGCGCAAGGATTATCTGTGGGGTCATCGAGAAAAAATAGGTTTTTCTTTTATCTTCGCGGAATATGAACCACCCGAATTCCGCTTCGGGATCACAGAAAATCGAATATTTTCTGGGAGTTGCACTGCAAGTGCAACAGCACGGTGTCCGTTTCGCTTCGCCCAAGCGGACTCACACTTTTTTAAAAGCATGAAGACTGGATCCTGTACGATAAACCGATACAGGCTCTCTTACTCGGGTTTACCGGATCAGGAGTGAAGTTCAAAGCCAGATGCTGGATAGAAAATTACGTGGAAACCAGGATTTCAGAGGACCAGCTCAACACAGCAATTTACAAAGCTCTGATAAATGCAAATATTTTAATGCCGTCTTCCGATATCATTGTTCATTTTGCGGACCTGGAAAATGAGCTAGCAATTTCCAAACAGAATAAAGATTTAAAAAGAAAATAAGATTATCAAGAAAGAATGGGAGTGTTTCCAATTGTAAGCAGTAATCTTTTTCGCAGACCCGATAAAATAAATCAACATGCATAAAATAATATATATAAAGGAATTAGTATATAATGCGAATTATTGAATAACGGGCTTGGGGGCGGTCTTGAAGTTTCCTTGGAGGGTCGACAGCATCAAAATTGACCGGTAGATACCTGGCAAGCGGTTTTCAAGAGTATTTTCAAGAGTAATTAGAAAGACACTTGACGAATCCTCAGCTTCCAGGGTCAAACCTAATAGTCAAAAAAGGCATTTTTATGTGATACATATCACTCGGGATAGTGCTGCTTATGGCAGGATATCAGTCTCTGGGGGACATTGTGACAGCACATGGAAAAATCACATTGTTGGCTTCTCTGCTATAAGCTAGCTATTTCTCGACCCCTGAGCAAAATGGTTTGCGGGCTTTGAGCAAGGCTTTTTCTCGGCTACCATACTGGCATGCTGGGAAGCAGAAACTGCGTAAGCTGGGAAAGAATACATGGTTACCCCGGCGTTTTCAAGATTTACAAAACGATAGCGTAGGTGCCGGTTTTGCCTCCATTGGCGAGCTGACCTGAAACACAATAACCAACAAAATCTTTAGACATAAAAGGAGGTTCGAATTATAGCAACTCTAACCGTTCTAAAATTTGACACCGCTAACGGTGCAGAACATGCACTTGAAGTGATAGAGGACTTATAGTCACCTCTCTTTATAATGCAACATTTATATATTTGAAATAATTATATTAATTTAGTTATGAGTTTGGAAATGTTTACTACTTCTGATATTGCTACAGCTATATGCCGTTCCTGTGACAAAAATGAGAAGTTAAGACTTCAAGCGTTATTGTTGGTTAAAAATGGTTTGAGTCCAGCTAAAGTTGCGAAAGATTATTCAGTTCACCGTTCAACAGTTCATCGTTGGATGAAACGAGCTGAAGAAGAAGGTTTATACAATCTTAAATGTAAACCTGGTCGAGGAGTAAAGTCTTTTTTAACTTCAAAGCAACTTTCTGAATTAAGGAAAGCATTATCGGAGCCAATACCAACAGACGATGGCTTTTCTCGTGGTTGGCAAACAAAAGATGCGAGGTTTTGCCAAAATTGACGAAAATGCTTTAGAAGCTAAAAAATGGATAATAAATGCTTATTTTGCCAAAATATTACACTTAAACCCTCTATTAATAACATGAAAACGCTGAAGGGCATGAATAACTCAATCAAGACTCTATCAACCACGGAAAGCACTGAAAAACTGTGTTATTTTTTCCTTTATTTCCGTGTTTTCCGTGCTTTCCTTGGTTTAAGTTTTCGTTTTTAAATGATTAAAACTCTCTTCATTTAAAATTATTGACATAATACTACATTAAATTGCTTTTAAGTTGTTTTAAGAAAAATTTTTCGCAAAATAAGCATTATTATCAAGTATTATTGAAAAATAAGGTATATTGTGGAGAATGGCAAAACCTCATGCAATTCAATTTGTCAGAGAGAAATTTGGAATATCTTATTCCAAATCAAGAATGAGACAAATTATTAAAAATTTAGGGTTTAGTAGAATTACATGTAGACCTCAATCAAAAAGGCGAAATCAGGCATTAACAAACGAATTCATTGCAGAAATTAAAAAAAAAGCTCCTATACCCGAACCATTTATTCGTCACCCAGGATGAGAGTAGTTTTTATGTAGATTCAAACAGATCAAAATGTTGGGCAATAAAAGGCTCTAAACCTATTAAATTTATAAGTGGTTCAAAAGCCAAAATCAATATTGGAGGATTTTACACTGAAAACGGAGACTTTTATTGGTATGATTTAGGAAATAAAAAGAATACAGACTCTTTCTTAAAATCATTAATCGAATTTAAAAAAGACATAGGAAGAAAGATATTTCTTCTAATGGACAGAGCGCCATGGCATAAATCAAAAAAGTCAAGGGAATTCTTTCAAAAAAACAAATATTGGTTGCAAATATTGCTTTTCCCTCCAGCTACTCCAGATAGGAATCCAACAGAATATTGTTGGAAAATTACAAGAGAAGATTTAACGTCAATAAAATCATTCAAGAATCTTAAAGTATTGAAGGAAGAACTGGATGAATTTTGGGATAAACATACATTCACACATAAAATGTCGCATTATTTAAAATGGTGACTATAAGTAAGAAGCAACTGATCACCCTGCAAGATGCAGCCATAATCACCTGGCCTGAGGGAAAAAAGAAGCCAAAAACTAAACAGTTATCCAGTATGACCGGGGTAGGTGCACTAAGCGGTGCTTTTTGGGGCATGTTATTTGGCCTTATCTTTCTAATTCCGCTGTTTGGCCTGGTTGTTGGGGCTGCAATGGGCGCAATGGCCGGTTCCATGGCCGACGTGGGTATCACTGAAGATTTCATAAAGTCGGTCCGCAGTAAAGTGACTGAAGGCACCTCAGCCCTCTTTTTGATGACCAGCGGCGCAGTGCAGGATAAGGTGCGGAAGCCGCAAAAGGACTGAAGTTTGAACTCATTGCTTCCAACCTTTCCAAGGAAGAAGAGGAAAAGCTGCGCGCGGCATTTGCCGAAGAATAACCGTGGCTGAAAAATCAGAGCTGATAGAGGACAAGGAAGTTGGGATGCGCATTTTCATGGCCCGGAAATAAACATATTCAGCCTGGAAGGTAAGCATCCACTGGAAGCCAGATACCATCCAGGCCTTTGTTGAAAACTCGGAAGAATTACCGAACAACAATCCAGAGAAGGGAGCGGAAATGACACAAAACTATCTTCCTCCTCGCATTCACGTGCTGGCAAAACCGACGGGGGCGATCTGCAACCTGGCCTGTTCCTACTGTTTTTTTCTGGACAAGGAGTTGCTCTATCCAGGCAGCAGGTTTCGCATGTCAGACGAGGTGCTGGAGAGTTATATCCGGCAGCTTGTCAAAGCCCACCGCAACCCGCAGGTAACTGTTGCCTGGCAGGGAGGCGAACCCACGCTTATGGGCATTAACTTTTACAGGCGTGCCATCGAGCTGCAGGAAAAGTACAGAAAGCCGGGTATGAAGTTTGAAAACACAATTCAAACCAATGGCACATTGCTGGACGACGAATGGTGCCAGTTCTTCAAAGAAAACAACTTTCTCATAAGAATCAGCATCGATGGCCCACGAGAGCTTCACGACTCCTATCGGGTGGACAAAGGAGGACAGGGGACATTCGAAAGGGTCATGCGCGGGCTGCGCCTCCTGCAAAAACACGGTGTGGATTACAACGTCCTGACAACAATCAACCGCACCAATGCCGAATATCCACTTGAGGTCTACCGCTTCCTGCGGGATGAAGCAAAGACAAGCTGGATTCAGTTTATTCCTGTTGTGGAGCGAATCAATGAGGGGGGACGTACCCTCTATCAGGAAGGGACCAGGGCTTCAAATCGCTCAGTACTGCCTGAACAGCTTGGCAGTTTCCTGACCTGTATTTTTGACGAGTGGGTGAGAAATGACGTGGGAAGGATATTCGTGCAAACTTTTGAGGCTTCAGCACGTAGCTGGCTGGGCCTGCCTTCATCGGGAATGTGCGTTTTTGAGGAAACATGCGGTGTGGGCCTGGCTCTGGAGCACAATGGGGATCTCTACTCATGCGACCATTTTGTGGAGCCAGACTACCTGCTGGGTAATATCATAGAGAAAGAGATAAGCGAGCTTGCCGCTTCGGACAGGCAGTACAGGTTCGGGCAGGACAAAAGTGATACTTTGCCGCAGGTATGCCGTGAATGCGATGTGCTCTTCGCCTGCCGGGGAGAATGTCCCAAGAACCGATTCCTTACCACTCCAGCAGGTGAACCAGGTCTGAACTACCTGTGTGAGGGTTGGAAAGCTTTTTTCCATCACATTGACTTTCCGATGCAGATCATTGCCGGATTGATGCGTATGGGTTATCCGGCTTCGGAAGTTATGAGGGTTTTGACCTTGGAAGATAATTTATCCCGGGCCGGACGCAATGATCGTATCCTCTTCAAATTGAGTGGAAAGTTCTTACTTTCAACTCAATTCGCTTTTTGTCTGATTAGGTGAGCAAGAGATGGCATCTCAAATGTTTTGCTTACTCTATCAAATATGTAATCATATGCACTTACACTCAGTTTCTT
>MDTP02000106.1 GCA_001714685.2 Methanosarcina sp. Ant1
ATATATTTGATGAAAATACCTCTAAAAATTGGAGGATTTTTATGAAGTGCAAAATTTTGCGCTGAAATCTTTACGATAGGTAACTATTAGCTACTTTTACGACTCTATCTTTAGCATAAAAAATAACACTTTCATGCATTTTATCTCTTAACCGAATACAAATGGATTCAGGTCAGAATTTTCCTTTAAACTTCAATAGTTTTTAAAAACTCAAGTGAACCATAGACTTGTCTTCCATCGACTTGTCTTTTGGATCAGGTTACATTTTGTCTTTTGGATTAGATATTGATGAATATGGCATATATAGTATCCTGACGGAAGAATGCTTACTTCTTTTCTGCTAGTGTGAACCTTATTACGAATTCAGTTCCTTGATTTCTTTTTAATTCAAGTTTGCCCCCTAACTGGTCTACCAGGATCATTACCAGCTGTAAGCCAAGAGTTCCAGATTTTTCCGAATTAAATCTCTCAGGCATACCCACCCCGTTATCCGAAACTGTTAAACTAAAATTGGTGCCATTGCAACCTTCTTTTGTGCTTCCCGGTATGTTGTTTGCACATTCTGCGGATTCTTCCCTGCAAAGTTTGATTTGAATTAACCCTTTATCTTTGTCCGGAAATGCGTACTTTAGGGAGTTTGAAACAAGTTCGTTAATGATTATACCCAATGGAACTGCAATATCCATGTCAAAGAAAACATTTTCTTCGAGGTCAATATTCAAGCTGGTATTGGCATTTCCAAGCCTATAAGTCTGGAAAAGGTTCTTAACAAGCTTTTCCAGGTATGGTGAGAAATTCAGTGTATTGGTTCCCCTGCCTTCGTGCAGTTCTTCGTGGATTAGGGCAATGGACATTACTCTGTCCTGGCTTTCCCTGAAGGCCTTCAGAACTTCCGAATCCTCAACACATCCTCTGTCTCTGAACTTTTCAGCCTGCAGGTCAAGAAGAGACGAGATTACTTGCAGGTTATTCTTAATTCTGTGATGAATTTCCTTTTTGCGGGCAGTTTCGATATTTGCAAGGAAACTTTCTGACTGCTTTCTTTCCGTAATATCTTTAAGTACTCCAAGAATTCTGTATACGTTACCTTTTCCATCTCTCAGGCAGATCCCGTTATCTTCAAAATAAATATATTCTTCATTCTTTTTTCTAAAACGGTACTCTGTCTTGTAAGTGTCTCCAGATTTCATATACTTGTCAAAATTTTCCAGGTATATATCCAGATCTTCCGGATGAATACGGCACAGCCAGAACTTTAGACTCATACTTTCAAACTCATTAGGAGTAAATCCTGTAATCTCTTTGATATTACCTGCCCAGTCAGTAGTATCTTCCTCTATATCATAATCGTATACTAGCTGCCCTGTCTGTTCCGTAACTATACGGTACATTTCTTCGCTTAACTCAAGCGCTTGTTCGGCTTTTTTACGTTCTGTAATATCCTGAACGGTTCCTCTCATTCGAACAGGATTATTTTTCTCATCGAAAATAACTTCGGTTTGTGCATGGACTGTGCGTTCTTCCCCATTGGCTGTGATAATCCGATTATCAATGCTGTATGGCTCTCCCTTTAAAGCTCTTTCAACCGCATTATCCACATAGTCCCTATCATCGGGGTGTACATAATTACTAAAAAATGCGTCGGAATTCGTGCTGATTTCTTGAGGGTTAAGTTCAAAAATACGATATAATTCATCAGAACAGTATATTTCATTAGTTATAATGTTCCAGTCCCAATTTCCAATATGTGCCATTTTTTGAGCTTCAGCAAGACCCTTTTCGATTTCTTTCAACGATTTATAAGCCCTCCCAAGCTCTTCTGTACGTTCTTTAACTAAGTTTTCTAAGTTATCATGTGCTTTTTTGAGGGCCTCTTCTGCTTTTTTGCGCTCGTTGATGTCAGTGAACATGCTCAGGGAGCCTGTAAACTTGCCGTCCTTATTAAGAAGAGCTTTAGCACTTATAAGCGCCCATGAGGATGATCCATCCTTACAAATTAATTTAAATTCATAAGTTTCATTGATACCCTGCCGCCTCTTTTCAATGTTCATTTTGAGGATAGCCCTACCTTCTTCATCGGCAAAGTCCCATGCAAATCTGCCAATCATTTCTTCCTGACTATGTCCTAACATCTCCGCCATTTTTTCATTAACATAAGTAGTCCTGGCTTCAGCGTCAAGTATCCATATACCTTCAGTGGCAGTCTCTATGAGATTGCGGTACTTTTCCTCGCTCTCCCGCAATGCCTCTTCAGCTTGTTCGCGTTCAGTAACGTTTAGGAAAATAGCAGCAAATCTACCTGGTCGGACCTGGTATGCTGACCCTTCATAATGTCGATTCTGCAAGTCGGCGTAGTGATTGAAGTGTACAGGCAGGCCAGTAAGGGCAACGCGGTGATAGGTCTGAACCCAGAACGGGTCCAGTCCTGGGTATATTTCAAGCGCAGTATTGCCAATAAATTTTTCCAGCGGAACCCCTGTCTGGGTCTCAAGAGCTTGATTTGCCTCAATTATGCGGTAGTCGACTGGCTCTCCTGCGTTATTAGTGATGATATCGGCTATGAAGAAAGCTTCCTGCATCGCCTCGAAGAGTCTGCGGTACTTCTCCTCGCTCTCACGCAGCGCCTCTTCAGCTTGTTTGCGCTCGGTGATGTCACGGGTATAAGAGAGTATACCGATGACCTGCCCGGCCGCGTCATAGCGGGGCTCGTAGACGGCTTCGAACCATCGTGATTCGCCGTCGTGGGTCAACAGTAGGACAGCCTGCTCGCGCATGCCAGTGTCGAGCACGCGGCGCTTGATCGATGTAAGTAGCTTTGCCTGGTCGGGCGGCAGCAATTCCGAGTCTGTCTTGCCCAGTACATCGGACACAGATAATGGGGATGTCGGGTTGAATACCCAGATGTAGCGCAGGTCGCGATCCTGCTCGAAGATGATGTCCGGGGAGTTTGCGATAATAACCTGCAGCCGCTCCTCGCTCCGGTGTAGTTCCTCCTCCATCCGCTTGCGCTCTGTGATGTCCATAAATGCGCCGATGCTACCGCGCACATGCCCGTCGGTATCGTGCAGTGGGCTGGCCGATCCCAGAAAGACTCGCCTTTTTCCGCTCGGCAACAGCATATCCAATTCCACGTCGCGTACTTCGATATCTTTCAAGGCGGCTTTTTGCATAGGCAATTCGTCCGCTGTTAATTCGCGGCCTTTGCAGAATAAACGCCGAACATATGTGGCGTTCGCCGAGACATTTTTTCCAACTTCGGCTTCGTATAACTCATTGGCCATCCGATTGCCGGTGATGTTGTGACTTTGCGGGTCGTGGCCGATGAAGATGGCCACAGGCGCCGTCTCCATTATCGTTGCCAATTCTTCGGCTCGCCGGCGAGTTTGCTCTTCCAATCGCTTGCGCTCGTTGATGTCCTGGACGATCCCTGCCATCCTGCGCATGTTTCCGGTGGCATCGATGCTGTGCCGCCCGGCTGCCCAAATCCACCGAACCCCACCGTCCACGCGCCGGATGCGACACTCGAAACTCCAGTTGCTGCCCACGGTCGTAGCCTCGCGGAACTTCGCGTCCACCATCGTGCGGTCCTCCGGCAGCACGTGATCGAGGAACATCTCGTAGGTCCACTCCGGGAGCAGTTGCTCGTAGCCGAAGATGCGGTCGTGCTCGAGCGACCGATAGGCGGTATGATCCACCAGGTCGAGGTCCCACGCGCCGGTGTGACTGGTTTCGAGCGCGAAGCGCAATCGCTCCTCGCTCTGGCGCAGTGCCTCTTCGGCCCGCTTACGTTTGGTAATGTCACGGGCAACGTGAATACACCCGGTGAGCTTTCCTTCCGAATCATGTAGAGGCGAGACACTTACTATGAAATCGCCACCAAGGGACTCCTCATAAACTTCTTCAGTATGCTCAAGCCCATCCTTAAGCAACTGCCTGTGCGGGCAAAAAGAGGGGGGCTCGTCAGTCCCATGGATAACACGATAACAGGTTAGCCCTACACACTCTTCGGGTGTCATCCCCAATCTTGCTGCCATAGCTCTGTTCGCACGGACAACTCTATATTCAGTATCGAGTATGGATATCAAATCTGGCACAGCATCAAATGTATATTCCCAATTTTTTGTGGCTTCAACAGCTTCTTCTTCCGCCTTCTTCCGCCTGGAACTTTCTATTCGCTCCCATTTTCCTTTCCTTTTGATTAAAGAAAATTGATGGCTAGTGGTCACATCGATGATCTCGATTGCGCTGCATCTGTCGAGGGAATAAGTACATAGGGCCAGCATCCGGTAGTTGCCAATTAGACTATCGATTTCTTCTTCATATTCGACGAAATTACTCCAATCCTTTTTTTCCAGCCAAAAAGTATCGCCGCTCGACCTCATACCGTCATAGCCAGCGGTCAGAGCCTGGTTAAGTTTTTCAATCCAGCCATCTAAGATCTTGTCCGAGTCGAAGACATTCTCTTTAAAATAACCTTGAGTGTCGGGAATAATCTCTATTTGCCCTCTCTCCAGATAGACATCAATATCAGGGACAGCCATTCCCAGGGCTTCTTTTGCCTCCTCTACTTCCAGAGCTTGTGAAGTGACCCATATGCAAAGTTCGTTGTTTTCCAGTCCTGCTTTGAAATAGGGGACAAGTATGTCTATCAAATCTTCTTTTGTCTGGTAGAATTGGCAGAAGTGGGTTCCCCAGGGTATATCCCCAACAATATCAATACCAGACTTTCTCAGCTGTCCTTTCATTCCACATCTTCTCCGGGATTATTCCAATACTATCCTTATTTTCAAACGCAGGTTCTGCAATAATTTATGGCTAGATTTAAAGCTCGTACCAGGTTCTTATGTTTATGGTTTTACATAAATTACCTTTCATTAGTGATTAAATATTTTCAAAAAAAATACTGCAAGCTATCCAATATTTTAACATCTTTGCAAAAAATAAGACCTTACTAGTCTCTGAATAAATTGCTGGTTTATAAAATGTTTATTATAAGGACCCACTGCGAAATAACTACGGTACAGTTTTGCACTGTGCTCTAACTATTTTCATAAACAGCTCCATTGGTTTTGTTCCAAAATAATTATGTGTAACCTAAATTATTTCGTAACGAGCCCTAAGTATTAGAAATTATTTATTTTTTATCTTATTTTAGATTTAAGTGCAATTAATAGTATCATCTCTCCAAAAATGGAAATAGATTCATATTCACTGCACTAAAAGCTTCAATGTTTTAAAAATTGCTGAAAATATTCTCTGCTGCTTCTTTTAGAATTATGTTCCGCACTCCCAGCCGCTCATATAGCATTCTTGCTCCGACGTGAGTTCATCAATGCTTATGTCCATTGACTCAAGTTTCATTTTTGCCACATACGTATCGATTACATGAGGCACCTTGTGTACACCGTTCAGGAGTTTGTTTTCGGCGATATAACGTACACAGAGAGCCTGGTTTGCAAAACTCATATCCATAACCTCGGCAGGGTGTCCGTCACCTGCAGCCAGATTGACAAGCCTTCCTTCAGCTATGACATTGATGCGCCGATTGCCTATATCGTATTCCTTTATGTTGTGCCTGACGGTTCGGACTGATTTTGCAAGGGAGGCAAGGGATTCCATATCAATCTCCACATTGAAGTGTCCCGAGTTTGCAAGAATTGCTCCGTCCTGCATGACCTGGAAATGTTCAGCTGTCAGGATATCGCGGTTTCCGGTAGTAGTAACAAAGATATCCCCCAACTTTGCAGCGTCGGTCATTTTCATGACCCTGTACCCGTCCATCCTGGCTTCAAGGGCTCTTATCGGGTCTACCTCAGTAACGATTACACTTGCCCCAAGGCCATCAGCCCGCATTGCGACCCCACGCCCGCACCAGCCATAACCTGCAACAACAACATTTTTGCCTGCAACCAGGAGATTTGTGGTCCTGTTAATTCCGTCCCAGGCTGACTGTCCTGTTCCATACCGGTTGTCAAAAAGATATTTGGTCATGGCGTCATTTACTGCGATTACAGGCATCCTCAGGGCTCCTTCCCTTTCCATGGCATGAAGCCTGTGAACTCCTGTGGTTGTTTCTTCGCAGCCCCCGAGGATATTCGGAAGCAGGTCGGTTCTTTCTTTGTGAAGCTTAAATATAAGGTCTGCTCCATCATCGATTGTGATGTCAGGTTTAAAGTCAAGGACTCTGTCGATTGCTTCGTAATACTCGCTGGTGCAGCATCCATATTTCGCAAAACAGTTTATGTACTCACGAGTATCGAGAGCAGATGCCACGTCATCCTGGGTGCTGAGGGGATTGCAGCCAGCGATGCATACTTTCGCACCGCCTGCAGCCAGGGTCTCTACAAGGACTGCTGTTTTTGCTTCTACGTGAAGGGCCATCCCTATCTTCAGCTCTTTCAGGGGTTTTTCTTTCTCAAACTTATCCCTGACGATCGCAAGCACAGGCATATGAGTTCTTGCCCATTCAATTTTCATATTTCCGGATTCTATGAGTTCTTTTTCTGTCATGGTGATCCCGTCATTATCAGATAGGTGGTTGAATTTGATTTCAATTCTGTTGAATTCGATTAGATTAAATCGGATTAGATTAAATCGGATTATTTATTGAGTTTACGTAAATTGTGACTTCAAGTACAAATAAAATAAGCTTAAAATGTAGCTAATTTAGATTTCTCGTATTTATTTTCAGGTCTTATTTTAAGTATTATACAGGTGAATTTATACCAGATGGATACCAGGTGAATTTATACCAGATGGATACCAGGTGAATTTATACCAGATGGATACCAGGTGAATTTATACCAGATGGATACCAGGTGAATTTATACCAGATGGATACCAGGTGAATTTATACCAGATGGATACCAGGTGAATTTATACCAGATGGATACCAGGTGAATTTATACCAGGTGGATACCAAGTGGATACCAGGTGGATTTTTCAGACTTTTACCTTTGCCACAAGCTCTTCGGCGGCTTTTTGGGCTTCTTCCATTACTTTTTGCTCATCCAGCACCAGAACTCTGTAATTGTCCATAAGGACTTTCCCGTTTACAATTGTTGTCCTGACATCGCTTCCTCTTGCAGAGTACACGAGGTGGGAAGGAACATCAAAGCAGGGAGTGAGATGCGGTTTTTTCATGTCCAGGATTATCAGGTCCGCTTTTTTCCCAACTTTTAACATGCCTGTTTCGGTATCAAGGGCTTTTGCCCCATTTACTGTACCCATCTCAAGTACCTGCCTTGCAGGAAGGGCAGTCGGGCTGGAAGTATTCACTTTATGTAGTAAGGCAGCGGTTTTCATCTCCTCAAAGAGGTCAAGGTTATTGTTTGAGGCACAGCCATCAGTGCCAAGGCTGACATTTACACCTTTTTCGAGCATCTTATGCACAGGCGCAATTCCGGAAGCCAGTTTCATATTGCTTATAACGTTGTGGGAAACATTGACTCCTCTTTTCCTCAAGATCTCTATATCGCCGTCTGAAAGCCAGACACAATGAGCTGCAAGCACATCAGGGCCGAAAAATCCTATATCTTCCAGAAGATGTACCGAACATTTCCCGTACTTTTCTTTCATTGCATTCAGTTCGGCTTCGGTTTCCAGAATATGGATATGGATTCCGGCTCCATCCCTGCTAGCTTCTTCCCTTACCTTTGCAAGAAACTCTTCAGAGCATGTATTAGGGGCATGAGGCCCATACATCGTTTTTATCCTGCCTTCTGCTGCCCCCTGCCAGGCTCTGACAAAACGCCTGCCCTCTTTAAGGTCCGTTTCTCCCTTTTCTTCATTCCAGAGCTCTATGAGGCCGTGGGAAAGTGAAGCCCGAAGCCCGGATGCCTCAACAGCCTTTGCTGTTTCGTCCATAAAGAAGTACATGTCTGCAAAGGAAGTAGTCCCTGACTTGATCATCTCCAGGCAGGCAAGCAGACTGCCTTTGTAGACATCTTCTGCAGTGAGTTTGGCTTCGGCAGGCCAGATATGTCCTTCAAGCCATTCCGCAAGCTGCAGGTCGTCGGCATAACCCCGGAAAAGAGTCATTGCTGCGTGGGTATGTGTATTTACAAGCCCTGGCATTACTACCGAATGTTTCGCATCAATCACGGTTTCGGCACTTTCGTTTGTCTTTTCCCCTATTTCCGTAATTCTTCCGTCTTCAATAACAACGGTCCCGTTTTTGAGGTCACCCATATCAGGGTCCATCGTTAAAACGTAAGCATTTTTTATGATTATATCAGCCATATGATCATATCCGTCAGGTATTGAACTGAAATTTGTTATATATTGAACTGAAATTTGTTATATATTGAACTGAAATTTGTTATATATTGAACTGAAATTTATTAGAGTATGAACTGAAGCCTGTTAGATTAAACTGCAATAAGAGGTTATCCTAAAAAAAGTTGTCCTGAGAATCAAGCTATAGTCCTGTGAAAAGACAAAGTTATGATTGTGTTGTGTGATAAAATAGAGTTTTTGCAGTATTGAGGCTTTACTGTGGGCTTTCCTGCGCTAAATTCTCAAAAATCAACTATAAGGCACCAGAGTCCATGTCATCGGTTAGGGTTTCCGGTCTCAAGGTTCAGTGCTTCAAGGTAGATGCGCATTATCTTCAGCCTTTCTTCTGCAATCCTCTTTGAGGCATTGGTATTCAACTTCTCAGGAATTGTGAAAGGTTTGTAACGCATGTATTCGTTGAAACCTTCAATAGGATCATCAACATACACAGTCTTTTTCGAACTTCCCTTATCTATTCCTGTTGTATGTTTCAGCATCCTTAGAGCTCCCATGGAAAAAATAGCTCTGAAAATTCCGACTGCTCCTAGGGCGTCAAGCCTATCAGCATCCTGCAAAATTCTGGCTTCAGTAGTGTCTGGGCTTTTCCCTCGGCTGAAACGGTGAGTTATAATGCAACTTGCAACGGCTTCAATAAACTCTTTTCCAAATCCTGCTTTTCTAAGGAATTCGGAGGCTATTTCCGCACTGTACAGGGCATGGTCTCCGCCCTCTTCATGTTCCTTTACAACACCCACATCATGAAGAAGGGCTGCAAGCCGGAGTATCAGGGGATCTCCTCCTTCCTCTTTCTGGATTTCCAGGCAGAGAGCTTCTACTCTGTTGATATGCCCCATATCGTGAGAGCTGGGCTCCCCTTCAAGAAAAGAGGCTACAAATTCCCTTGTTTTTTCTATCAGGTCCATTTTTAGTATTCCATTTCAGCGGCAATCGCCTTAAGGTGTTCCTGGATTTCGGAAATCGCTTCCGAGAGGACTTTTTTGTTATCATAAGTAGTAATAAGTTTTACAAGCTCCTCTTTCCTCTCCTGTTTCATCCCCCCTGCAAGCCTGACCATATTATCAAGAGCCCGGGTGAGGTTATCCACAATAGATATTGTAGCTGTCCTTGAGGTCCGGGAAAGGGGGTTAAGATCGATTGTTATGACGGTTTTGCCCATTTCTACAAGCTTTTCGCAGCGGTCTCCGTCTTCTAAGGGAACAAGCACAACATCTGCTGTATAGATCCCTTTGCTTTCTACCATCCGTCTGGCATGGGAGAGTTCAAGGCTTGCGTCCGGATTTTTTCCGAGAACTTCCGAAGCTCCGTTGGCTTTCAGCTGTTCTATTATAAGGTGTACTCGTGTTTCAGTCCTGTGAAAGAGATTTACCTCAATCTTAGCCCCTGTAATATCTGCAAGAGAAACGACTTTTTCAGGAGCTAAGGCTGCAACGTTGCCGTTTACGGAAATTACCGGGTTCTTTGCTAGAAGAAGAGCAGCAACTGCCGCCCTTTCAGCATACAGCGCAGACTCAGTACTTCGCTCGCCTATAAGGTAATCAAAGCTTTCGCCTCTTCCCTGAGCGATCAGCCCCTGAATGCTTGTAAATCCCATTTTTACCCCGGCTACAACCTTTTCACGGGCGAGCAGGGACTCATACCTTGGGTGGTCTTTGGGTATCTCGGTCATGTATGAGCTTACCTTTTTTCTTATTAGCTTATTTTATCCCTTGTTTCGTTTATTACTTTATTGACTGGAACGGGTTCACTTAATAATGGAAATGCTTCCCATTATGATTATGTGATTATATTTGTTCAAAACATTCAGGATAATTCTTTGAATATGTACTATCTTATTACTAATTTTAGGATAATCTTTTGGATACGTATTATCTATATGATTAATTTCAGGATAATTTGAATGTGTATTATATATATGACTAATCTATATGACTACGTTTTTTCGATTATGATTCTACTCAAACTGTGAGAGCTTCTCCCGCAGCAATTTTTACATCTTCCGGCCTAATTTTCAAAGAAGTAAATAAAGTTCTGCTTTGATGCTCAGTCATACATCAATTTTGGTACACAGGTGCCAATATTGTATTCCAGTACCTCACCGAATTCCTGGAGGACTTCATAAAGAGTAAATTCCTGGTAGTAAGGGGCAACTGCAAAAATCGTATCTCCAAGCATTGCCTGAGAAGCCAACCCGCCGCTCGCATTTGCAGCTTCAATGATATCCTTTGCTCGGCTGCTCATAAGGCCGGTTTTACTGGCAAAATCCTTTGCCTGGTACATAAAATTTTCAAGAGTAGGTTTTTTAAGCAGCTCTGACATTGCGGCTCTTCCTGCAGTATTAATTTTCTCAACTGCAGCCCTGTCTTTCAGGACAGAATTCGTGGAGATCTCGCCAAGCACAATGCAATAAACTCTGGCTTCGGGTGTCGGGATATTGTCCACAAGTCCGAACTCTGGTCCTCCAGGCTGCAGTCGAATTACCACTCCACCATTGGATTGACCAGCAATGTCCCCAAGTCCGCTGCAATTGACAACTTCTGCCACATGGGCATATTCAGTCAGATTTTTTGTGGTCCGGTTCAGGGAAAGCGCACTGTTCAGGGCATAGGCTGTTCCGATAGCTCCTGCACCTGAAGCTCCAAACCCGCATCCTATCGGGATTTCTGCCCAGCTATTAATCCTTACAGGCATATCAGTAATCATTTCTGCGACTGTCCGCGTAGTTCTGCCTTCAACTTCCTTTCCATTGAGGAATATCTCGGTCTTCTCTACAGATTCCCCAACCTTAACCTCGGTGGTAACTCCTCCGTTCAGGACAATTCCACAGCCTGTAGAACCCTTCCGATGAGGGTTTTCATTCTCGTGAATCTGGAAAAAACCTGTGATGTGTCCAGGAGCGTAGGCTTTTGCAAAAAAGTCTCCTCCTTCACTCTGATATCTGTGCATAGAAAACGCCTTTTTACCATCTCAATCATTTTTTCAAAGTTCGTTCCTGCTTTGCAGAATACTTCGCTTTTTGCATATATTGAGTGTCCAATACAGCTATTCAGCATATAATGCGGCCATTCAGAATCTGATTTGGATATTCAGTATCAAATTTCAGTATCAAATTTCAGCATCGAATTTAGCTATTCGGCATCAAATACATCTATTCAGCGTCAAATACAGTTTAACAATTATATGGCTTCAACTTCAAGATGGGATCATAACTTCAGGACATTTCGTCATTTTAAAAGCCCTATTGCCTCTTCAAGGATAGAAGCTGCCAGTTTGCGTTTGTTCCCGCTTATATGCCTGGGTTCACCTTTTTTCCTTCCGAGCAGATAAAGTTCATTTTCTTCCGTGCCCATTCCACCTTTTCCGACATCATTTGCTGCAATAATGTCCAGTTTTGACCCCTCAAGGGTTGCAGTTGCCCTTCTCAGGAGTTCTTCTCTTCCAACCCCTGTTTCTGCCTTAAAGCCTATGATCACAAGGTCAGCGTACTTTTCACGGCATTCTTTTATCAGTTTGCGGGTAGGTTTCAGTCTCAACACAAGTTCTCCTCCCGATTTGATCTTTTCGGGAGAAGGCTCAGCTGTATAGTCTGCAATCGCTGCCGCGCTAATCAGGATATCGTACCCTTTCTTCAATTCAGACAGCACCGCATCTGTCATTTCGGCAGCGCTCTCCACAAAGATTTCCCTGATTCCTGCAAACCCAAGTCGGTCCCGGTGTACCAGGCTTACATCAGCTCCACTGCGATAAGCTTCAAGCGCAAGCTCTCTGCCGGTTTTACCTGATGCCCGGTTTGTAAGGATGCGGATAGGGTCGAGACTTTCGGCAGTAGAGCCGCTTGTGATAATTACTTTTCTATTTTCGAGGCTCTTATTTCCGAGAACCCTTTCTACCTCGAGCACTACTTCTTCATTTGATGCAATTTTTGCGATTCCCTCTTCCAGCTTCGGACCAACGATAGAGACTTCCCAGCTTTTCAGTTTTATTATATTCTCAACTACAGCCGGATGCCTGTACATTGACTCGTGCATTGCAGGGACAAGCATCAATGGCACTCCGGAGCCAAGAGCTGTTGTTGCAAAAGAGGTAACTGTAGTGTCATCTATTCCGTATGCTATTTTCCCTATGGTGTTTGCTGTTGCAGGAGCTATCAGGAGGAGGTCGGCCCTGCCCTTGAACCCGCAGAACTCCACATGCTCCACCCTGCCTCCAAGTTCCGTAATTACGGGATTGCCGGTGGCATAGTGCAGGGCATCAGGGTGCAGGATATGCCTCGCTGCATCAGTCATAACTGCATGAACTTCAGCTCCGTTTCTGATCAGTTCTCTGGCAAGTTCAACTACCCTGACTGCCCCAATACTTCCTGTAACGCCAAGAACTATAGTTTTTCCGGCAAGAGAAGAGCTCCTCTGTCCCTCTATCCAGAGCGTAGGATGAAATTTTTCAGCTTTGAACTTTGCAGCACTTTGCCTGGCTTCTTTATCCATTTCATTTACTCTATCCGGCTTCTTTTGACCGGGGTTTTCTTGGTTCTGGTCCTCGTCCTTCTGATCCTTCTGGTTTTGAAAATCTTTCAATGGAGTTTTCATTTAGGCACCGGATTTACAAGAGTTAGGTGATTATGGAAATAGCTTGCTTTTCGGAATAAGTCCTGAAAAACAAAGTGACATTAAATACGATATTCTTAAAACTTTCGAAATACAACCATGGAAACCAGTTACTTAAAACCGCAAAAAGAATGGAGGCTTCAAATATGATCAAAATTGGTGGATATCCTCGTTTTGTCTTAATCAATAACTCATGGATATGATCCTAATAGGAGAGATTAAAAATGATGGAGAAGTTTAATCGTTACAGAGTTAATCCTGTTAGTGTCTTTATATATGGGCCATAATTGTATTAAAACCGGAGAATGAAAACCGGAGAATGATCAAGACCAGGAAAGGAAAAGAAAGGGGAAAAAGGAAAAGAAAGGGAAAGGAAAGAAAGGGAAAGAAAGGAAAGGAAAATAGATGACCTCTAAAATAAACGTTAAAAAAGAAGCTGCTGAAGATACTAAAAGGGGCCTAGGTACAATCATAGGAAAAATTTCAGGAAGGGGAAAGTTCGAGCTTGAGATAGACCGGCTCAACACCCGAATCATCAAACTGGAACTCGACCTGCAAAGTGCAAAAACCCAGCTGGAAAAAAAAGAGTCTCTTGCGAAACAGGCAGTTGCAGATAGGCAGGAAGCTGAGGCCCATTTAAAACAGGAGCTTGTCCGAACCCAGACTCTTTCCCACGAGCTTGAGACAATCAGGACTGAGTCCCAGGGCAAGCTGGAGTTTCGCGGGATTGAAAACCTTAGCCCGTCTGCTGTTCAGGCTTACCTTTCCAAACTCAGTTCCTTTCGCGCTCCTGCTGACGACCTGCTTACTGTTTACCTTCCTTCCGGAACTCGTCTCTCAGGCGTGCTGAGTGAAAAGGTCCTTGATCTGATGGGAGAAAAAATTCTCACTCTCCTTGAGAGGCTTGACCCGGAAACCGGCCTGGTACTTTTCTATGATCTTTACAGCATGATCTGCGAAGCTATAGTCCCCCCTGTTCCAATTATATCTCCGTCCTGGCAGCTTGGGAACAGTTTTGAAACCTCTTCCCTTAAAGAGAGTTTGAGTAAGGACTATCGGATGCTGATCCTTATCTTGCATGCAGGAGAGTCTTTCATCGGTTTTGCTCCTGACGCTCGCGTCTTCGATAGCAAGGAGCTTATCCGCAGCAGTGTCAAGGAAAAGCACAGCAAGGGAGGTTTTAGCCAGCGCAGGTTCGAACGCCTCAGGGAAGAAGATATCGCTCATCACATGGGCAAAGTCTTTGAAGCTCTGGGTAAAGTTCTCGAAGAAAATTCCCCTATTGACTGCATTATTATGAGTGGAGATCCTCAGCTCATAAAGGAAATCCAGAGGCGTCTGCCCCTCAACATTGAGATAATTGAGAAGCCATCTGATATCAAGGTAGAAAAAACAAGCGGTGAAGAGATACTTAGAACAGTTTTGAGTTCCAGAAGATATTTGCTGTGAGGCTTTATGAGACCATCACTATTTGGAGATTTTCCATAAACGCTATCTAGAAAATCCATAAACGCTATCTAGAAAAACGTTGGTTTCTGAAAAATACTTTGGAATATGGGCTACTTATTAATTTTTTTATGTTTGTTTAAACAAAAAGAAGATGTGCCCAAAAAAACATAAAACATGTAACTGCTAGCCCACGTAAAACTGAAAAAACATTATCAACAGTCAACGATTAAAGAAAATTGATTTCAAAAAACTTACCTATCAAATCTCAACTAAGGTGGCTATTGATATTGTTTTTCCAAGTGGATGTTTTTCCAAGTTGACTAATAACAATTATTCATTGTTTCCTGCCAGTTTTGCATTGATCTCTTCAGCCTTTGCCTGATATTGTTCGGCTTCTTCAGTTTTGCCCATCTCAGCAAGAACATTTGAATAATTTGCAAACATGACTGCAGCCTGTTCCTGATATTCGAAGCTTTCGGGTTCGGATTCAAGCAGTTTTTCGTTGAGGGAAATGGCTTTTTCCAGGGTTTGCTTTGATTTGTCCAGATTTTGCAAAAGAGAGTACACAATTCCAAGCTCATTTAAGGCGTTTCCAAGTTTCAGCTGGCATACAGGGTTCTCAGGGTCGGAATCTTGCATTTTTTCGCGGAGTGATACCAAATATTCAAGTTCATCCCTCGATCTCTCAAACCTGTTCATGCTCATATCCAAATTTTTGAGTTCTTGGACAATCCTGGCAAGTAAGGTCTGGTACCCCTCGCATTCTGGATCTTCATCATACAGCTTTTCGTAAACAGAGCGGGCCAAATTATAATATCGGTACACAATCTCAGGATCTTCCACTTCACATGAAATACTGGCAAAGCGGTTTATCCCGATGTATTCGAGTTCATAAGCGAACAATTGAAGAAACACAGGAGAACCCAGAGTTTCGCTAAATATTGTATCGTAATTTTCCAGTGCCAGAGTATGGTATTCTGCTGATTTGTCCTTATCCCCTTTTTCGGAGTACAGCACTGCAAGCCGGAAAAATATAGATGCCAGTTCCATACTATTTTTCAGTGTTTCTGGTTCTGATTCTATCAATTTTTGCAAAAAAGCTTTAATCTGGTCATATTGCTCTATTGCTTTTTCATAGTCTTTCTGAGCCCTGAAAAGCTCTCCTGTAGCGCGTAGAACTTCGAAAAGCCCTATCCGGTAGAAGTTGCTTTCAGGTTCAAGTTCCAGAGCGTTTTCAAAAACCTGTCTGGCTTCATTAAAGTACTCTTTTGCAGTTTCAACGTCTTCATCCGCATACAGCTTTCCGATTTCAATTAGAGCCTCAGCCCGGGATGTCCTGAATTCAATGTCTTCAGGGTTTTCTTTCAGGTAATCATCATGTATTTCTACTATCTTTTTATAATATTCCTCGGCCGGTTTAGTTTCCCCATAATCTGAAAGAAGGTCCCCAAGTTTGTAGAGGGCATCGGAGATTTCCAGCAGATAATCAAGTTCTTCGGGGTTTGTTTCATGCATTTCTTCATAGATTTGTAGTATATCCTTATAGCACAGTTCTGCACCTTCAATATCCCCTATTTTCTCAAACAAACTGCCCAGTTCATTTAATCCTTTAACAAGAATATCGCCTGTCATGCACTCTTCCGGAAAACGTTCTATCAGTTGCTGGAAGCTCTTCCTGGCCTCAGTATAATACTGTCTTGCTTTTTCAGTTTCTTCACTGTATGAAAACACCATGCCTAAATCTTTGTACATACTTGCCAGGGCAGCGAGGTATGGAGCTTTTTCTGGATAGGCTTCTATCCGGTTTTTCAGGACCTCTATCCCTTCTTTGTAGTACTGCTCAGCCTTCTCAAGATTTCCAAGGTCCGAATACATGCTCCCGAGGTAGTCATATGTATAACTCAGGAAAACTGCAGCTACATGGGATTCAGGCTCATTTTTAAGGATGTCCTCATATATTCTGATTCCTCTTTTGTAAATTTGTTCTGCAAGTTCAATCTTTTTCTGGTTCAGGCACATGAGCCCTGTAGTTTCAATGTTTTCATCTAACTTTTCGAGAAATTCCGATTCCCTTGCCCCGGTTTCGAAAAGTTTTTCATAAATGTCCAATTTTCTATCAAAAAGCCGGATCGCTTCATCTATCATTCCCCAGGCCTGGTAACAGAATTCGGTATCGTCAATAACTTCCAGGTATCTGGACAAATAATCCGGGCTTTTCGGCTCCGATTTCAATAATTTTTCAAATATTTGAAGTGCCCTTTCGATGTGCGGCCTTACCGCCTCGATATATTTCTTCGCTTTTTCGTCATCATCAAGGTCAATAAGAGCCTTTCCGATTCCTGCGGCGGTATTGTCTATAAAAGACTGATATTCTTTCTTTTCAGGCTCTTCAGGAAACAGTTTCCCGATTATTTCCAGGGCCTGGATATAATACTCAAGAGCTGCTTCCGGATCACCCCCTTCACTTTCAGCATACCCTCTAAAAAAAAAGGTATGGTAAGAAATCTCAGGGTTTTTTATCTTCTTTGCGATTATTTCGGTCTTATCAAGGCCTTCAAAAGCCTTTTTAAAGCGTTTATTCTCAATATCCTCAATTATTTTGGGAAATAACCTGAATGCCGAATCTCGTAGCTGTTTGGACATATAAGAGAATACTGATTTGAATCAGATAATATTAACCGTTTATCCATCAGATCTTTTTCTTGTTAAGTTTCACAATAAAAAGAGATTCCCGGTAAGGTAGTTAATGAGAAATATTTTTGGGATAAACCGATTGAATTTGCAGTATAAATAGTGGATCATCTTTGCCTAGTATTATACCATATAAGATACTTAAGAAGCGAAATGATTTCAGGATAAAACAATAATTATATCTTTTAATATAAATCTGTAAACCCCTAACAGTTGGCAAAAATAATTTTGCGCAATCTATATCAGCTTTCAGTGCAGGGAAGGTAAGCAATGGCAAGAGACAGAAGAGATTATTATTATCATCAGGCAAAAGAGGAAGGGTACCGTTCCAGGGCTTCTTTCAAGCTTAAGCAGATCAATGAAAAACACAAAATTATCAAACGGGGAGACTCGGTTGTTGATTTAGGCGCAGCTCCTGGCGGATGGCTGCAAGTTGCAAAGGAGCTGTCGGGGGGAAAAGTCCTTGGTGTGGATCTACAGAGGATCGATCCTATCGAGGGAGTAGAAACCATTCATGGCGACATAAACGCGGAATCGACGATAACGAAGATTATTCAAGCTGTCGGGACAAAAGGAGCCGATGTGGTGCTCTGTGATGCAGCTCCAAACCTATCCGGAAACTGGTCTTATGATCATGCACGGTCAATTGAGCTTGCAACCTCTGCACTGGAATGTGCAAAGAAAATCCTTAAACCGAATGGGAATTTTGTTGTGAAGGTCTTTCAGGGGGACATGTTCGACGACTACCTGAAAGAAGTCAGGGAAAACTTTGTCCGAACAGCTGCTTATTCTCCGAAAGCATCCAGATCCCAGAGTGCAGAAATATATGTTATCGGAAAGAAATACCTTACAGCTCCACTCCGCAAGGGAAACGAATTCGTTGTAGATATTGAGAAGCTGGGTTCAAGTGGAGACGGAGCCATACTGATTGAAGGGTTCGTTGTCTTCGTAAAGGAAGTTGAGGTCGGAGAAAAGGTCAGGATCTGTATAACGGATGTCAAGCCGAACTTTGCTTTTGCGGAAGTTGAAGAAAGGCTTGGTAAGTTCGAAAAGTCTGAGTAATTAGAGAGCCTCTTCAAGTAAAGAGAAAAAAGTTGAGTAAGGAAAAAGTAAAGTAGTAAAAATTAAAACGAGCTTCAAACACGGTGATCCGTTTGATTGATCTTCATACTCACACAATTTTCAGTGATGGGGAATTGCTCCCCAGTGAACTTGTCCGGCGGGCCGTTATCCACGGCTACAAAGCTATTGCAATTACCGATCATGCTGATTACACCAATCTCGAACATGTTCTAGAAGCTGCAAAGAAGGCTAAGTACCTGGAACATGAATGGGATATCCGCATTTTGCCTGGAGTTGAACTGACGCATGTGCCCCCAAGGAAGATTGCTCCTCTGGCAAAAAAAGCAAAAGACATGGGGGCTGAAATTGTGGTCGTGCATGGGGAAACCATATACGAACCTGTTGCACCCGGAACAAATGCAGCGTCAGTTGCCTGTGAGTATGTGGATATTCTTGCTCACCCTGGCCTGATCTCCCAGGAAGATGTCGAAACTGCAGCTGAGAACAATATCTACCTCGAAATTACTACTAGAAATGGGCACAACAGGACCAATGGTCATGTTGCAAGGCTTGCCCTTGAAATCGGTGCAATTCTCGTGGTGAACACTGACACCCACGCACCTGAGAACCTTATCACCGATGAAACTGCCCTAAAAATTGCAATGGGAGCTGGTCTTACCGAGTCCAGAGCAAAAGAAGCGTTTAAAGCATCTGCAAAAAAGGTGGCAGAGATTAGCTGATGTGCAATGTTCTATTCTCTGTTCTCTATCCTCTATCCCTTTCCAAATTTTTAATAATTATTCCAGATAACTGTAGTAAAAACATAAACCTCCAACGGCACCGAAAAAAAATACTTTAGTTTAATAATCACGGAAAAAAAATGGAAGGATGGAAAACTCTTCATTTCTTCTTATAACCAAATTTTTTGTCGTATTTCTTATGGTCGATTATGTCAAGCACCAAAACGACGATTTCGACACCTGAACTTCCTGCAGTAAGCGTGTAAAGCATCCTCCAGAAATTAGGGAGTTCCACCCGATACAGGTTCTTTATCCCATATCTGTTTTTTAGTCGGCAGGAATAAGTTTTTTGGCAATGGGCTGCCCATAGTGGACATTCTCTTTTATCAGTTCCACTTTCTGAAGAAAAGAATTGAGGGTTGTCTCTTCCTGCTTTGAGTCCGGCGCCTTGCCCGTAAGATAATGATATGCATCTTCAGCTTCTGGTCAGGATCATTCTGACATATTTCATAACTCAAGTCCCTGGATCACTGTCTTTCTCAAGCTTTCATTCCTGCTGTGAATCCAGGTTATTCCCTTGAGCCCCACAACAATTTTATTGCTCTGCTCCAGGTAATCCAGAATGATCATCAAAGTATTGTGGTTTACCTGTCTTGGCAACGTTTTTTTTGAGTTCTGCAACTGTTACAACGCTGTCTGGGCTATTTTTCAGGGTATCTTCAACCATAAGAATGGTGTTAAGGGTTGGGGAGGGTCTTGATTTATCGGAATTTAATGCTTCTGTCATTGCCTCCTGTAGATTTGCAACAACCTTTGATATCTTGCTTTCAAGGAATTTTTACGTAACAAAAAGTTATTAATTAATAACTAACTGATACGCATAAATATTTATATTTTTTCTGGCAAAACCGCCCTGAAAATTGCAATGGGAGCTGGCCTTACCGAGTCTAGGGCAAGAGAAATGCTTAGGAATGATGAAACTATAATTTCAAGTATTTCTGTTACCGATATTGTCTTTGATGTTTATTTGGGGAAATGGAA
>MDTP02000107.1 GCA_001714685.2 Methanosarcina sp. Ant1
ATTATTATTATTATTATTATTATTATTATTATTATTATTATTATTATTATTATTATTATTATTATTATTATTATTAAATGATCAGCTTTCATTTAACTTCGTTAACCAGTGCCATTCTTTTTTGCATATTGATTTCAGCTATTTAAGCTGAAATATCAGGTTTTAAGCAGAACGAGAAGACGATGTGAACTTTAGTCTACGGCTATATTGAGTAAACAGGTCCTTTTTTGTGGAGTTCTGCTGAATGTGGGAAAGAGTAATAAAAAAATAATACTACTGAGGAGACATCTGTGGAAACTCGACTAGATAACTTCGGTTTTTAATTAATATTGGTTTCTTATTTATATTTCTCTAGTTATTATGTCTTCTTGATCACAATAACCTAGTGATACAATTTGAAATCACTTTCATCGGCATACAGATCATCGGCACATAAAGTGAAGATTGAAAAAGTTACCAATACCTATGCTCTTCCAGAGATGAATCTGGATGATTAAAATGAAAAAAATATTTACTCGGTGCATCTGCCACCTTGAAGTGGATCGAAAAACCAATAGTCTTGAAATTGTATCAAACTAAAAAAGTTAGGAGTGAGGACACATGGGAAAACAAACATTTGACAGAACAAAAAAGATACTGGGTATTTCCATGTTAGTCTTTTATGTAATATCAATGACAGTTGCGGCAGTGGGCGCAGTTCCTCCGGACGGGGGCGGAGCGGCACCTGGATCAGGGGAGAAAGGATTGGCACCTGGATATGGGGGCGTTCACGGGAACGATGGCAATTCCGGGAACTGTAGCATCTGCCAACTGGACGCGGACCGAAAAACCAACAGCCTTGAAATTGGATCAAAATAAATAAAGTTAGGAGTGAAAACAAAATGGGAAAACAAACATTTGATAGAACAAAAAAGATACTGGCTATTTCTATCCTAGTCTTGCTTGTAATGACATCTATGGTCGCGGTAATAAGCGCTCAGGGAGAAGACGAAGCGGCTGAGTCAGAGAATGGAGATAGTGTAGATACTGCTAGATCAGTTGCTACGACAGGTAGTTTTACTCGTGCACTGACCTGTAACTTCATCCCTAGATCGCAGCGGCACTTTGAGAATTGTGTCCAGAGGCGGTTCTGTGACGGCAGAATGATCCCGTGTCGGACACCAAGCGGGCAGCGGTACTTTAAATGTAGCGGTCGCGTCCATACTGGATGGGTGTGTACCACCCAGAACACGGGACGGGCCTGTAACTGGATGTTAAGAAACTGTCGTTAATAAGAGCTTCTTTAAAGAAAAATATATAGACGAAAAAAAAGATGCGTAGGCAAAATATATATGTGCAATATATAGATAAGACTTTAATAAGACATCGGGATGCATATCTTGTGGAAATCAAAGGTATTAAAGTCTTATAATGGGATGGGACTTACGCTTTTAAAGAGCATACAAGGCACTTGAAGATGCTACATTGCGCAAGTCCCATAAATATTTATGTTTAAAGCTTCAAAGTGTATCGAAACTTTAAAAGGAATTTAGATATTTATATTCTTATTTAGTATAAAAATTAACTATTTAGATTAATAATTTCAATGCTCTTTTACTGCTCCTTTTTGATCGCCTTCTTCAATCACCTTGACAAAATGCCTGTCTGACAGATCCTCGTTTCCCGACCAGAAAATTGCCTTGTGGTACTTCCAGGCATCCGGGTCTAATTCAAGAATTCCTACGTGAATCACGAATTCAAAGACAAACCAGTAAGCTGCAAGCAGATGCAATAGGCGGAGTACCCCTAAAGCATTAGCGTTAAAAAAAGATGCAAAATACCAGGTTATAGAAAGTATCCATGCCGCGATGGGAATTCCGAAAGGTGCCCAGTTAAGGTTGTAAAGCACTATTCCTGTAATTGCTACAAGGACGATTGCTATGCTCTCAATGACAATCAAGATTTTAAGCACAGGATGAAGCTTAGTTACATAATGTCCTTTACGTTCGTCATAAATAGTAAAAGCCGGATACCTGCCTTTTCCAAAAAAGTTCTTGAATATATCAACAAGGCGTTCCGCATCACCTTTTCCGAACACGTAAGAGTCCTTGAAATGCACTATCCTGTCTCTGACACTGCATCTTTCCTCTTTGCAGGAAAAAAGGTTATATGGGACCAGAATCCAGTTTGCGACCAGGAAAAAAGGTACAGCAATCGTATGCAGAGTCCGAGCTATCTGAAAAGACATGAAACCCCAGCCAAAGTAAATTTTGAACCCTGTAATAAGAAGGATTAACATAGAGATCAGATGAACCAGATGAGTAACCCTCTCAAGCCAGGTATAACGTTCAACAATTACTCTCCTGGAAGCGGGTTTTTCAGCAGATCGTACCATAATTCCAACCTTCTTCAAAGCACCTTAATTGTATAATTCGGATGCTTTCCGGTTTTATCAATTGTATGCACTGCACATGCTAGGCAGGGATCATAAGAGCGGGCTGTATGCAGGATTCCGAGAGGATTCGAATAATCCACTCCAAGTGCATTTTCGGCAGCTGAAATTTTAGTGCCTATAAGAGCCTGCTCAACAGGGCTTGGAATTTCCTGCGAATTCCTGGGAGCAAGGTTCCATGTACTTGGGACTACAGCCTGGTAAAGGGTTACCATAGAATCCGGCCCTGTGGCAATCCAGTGCCCCAGTGCCCCTCGCGGAGCTTCCCATAAACCCATTCCTGTGGAATTCGCTGCCATGGAAAGATCAGTGTGCACTGCAACATTTCCTCCTGCCTGAAGATCCTGTGTGAGCCATTTCATAAGTTCTGGAACCACTACAAGAATTTCCTGCATCCTTGCAATCATGCGGGTATAGTTATTGACAGGATAGTAGCCATTATCCTGAAAAGTTTTTACTAATCCCGTAACAAGTGGTTCTCCCATAATCATCATACGAGCAATGGGGCCGACCTCACACGGGATCCCATTATAATGAGGGGCTTTTGCCCATGAATAGCGGCTTGCCGATCCTTTTGTATAGTCGATTTTTTCAGGATCCCCTTCTGGGACCGTAACCCCATTCCAGGGAGGACGGTCTTTTTCCCCGTCAATGTAAAAGGAGTGACTGGTGCTTTCCGAAATCTTCTCGTAGTCGAATTTTTCAGGCTTGAAATACCCATTCATATAGCCGGAAGGAATAACCCTGCTATCCGCAGGACTTGTGGGGTCATATCCATCTCCTTTCTCAGGCTTGAAGAAAACTCCGTAAGAAAGAAAACCGATCTTATCGGGATCTTTGTAAGTCCCTGCACGGTCCATTTTCATACTGATAGGCAGACCGAGAAGTTTTTCTCCTACCAGCTCCGAGCCGAAAGCCGCAAAGAGCGGGACGTCTCCCCAGCCTGCAGAGTGTGAGAAGTCCTTGCTGGCAAGGGATTTATTCAGAAGTTCCTGCAAGCGTCCGATGACGAAATTAACAGCCTTTTGCGGGGAAGAGGCCCTGTAAGTATTTTCGATCCAGGTAGTGGGAGAAACCCCAAGAGTAAACGCTTCAATAAACTCCATCGCCTTCGATACATAGCCTACAATTTGCCCGATATCTGCAACAGTCGGGGAATATACAACTCCCCCAACATGCTGAAGGACCGGATGAGGCATCTTGCCAGCTATCAGAGAAATGGCTTCGTGCAAGCGGCGAAATTCCACTATAGCACCGAGATAGGACGAGCCAGCCGGATAACTGGTACCGTTAAGCTGATAAATCAAAGGCGCAAAACGTCGGGGAAGTTCTTTCCATACTGCATTTCCAACATCCCCGTATTTTGCCAGGATATCACGGTAAGCCGGGTTTGCAAGATCAGGACCCCAGAGCACGTAGATATGGGCTGCGTGGCTGGCTATGTAATTCAGGCTCTGGTGAATGTTTCGCATTACAAGAGCGTTTTTGGGAACCTCACCTGCAACCCCGAAAAGTTCGTCCAGGGCATTTGCCGCAGTTATGCCGTGGCTAACCGGGCAGACTCCACAGATCCGCTGGACCAGAAGAGCCGCATCCCTGGGATCATGCTTCTGAAAAAGCCTTTCAAAACCCCTTAACTGCAAGCCGTTACTCTGGGCATCAGTAATCACGCCTTCCCCATTGACTTCTGTATTGATCCTGTAATGCCCTTCAATTCTCGAAAGAGGATCAACAGTGACCTGTACCATTATTTTTCACCTCCGGTTTCCTCTGGAGTACTTTCTCCGGCAAAGCCTTCCTCGTCCTCAGGTCTTTTCATGACAGTTCTCCTGACAGCGTGAGCCCCTGCAGCAAGCAGCGCACCTCCTATTGCCACACCTGCTACAGTACCGATATCCGTACCTACAATTCCTGTTTTCTCAATTTCCACGAAAAAAGGCCTTGATGAATCCGGGAAGCCAGGTTCAACGCAGGATATACATGGAGAACCTGCCATCGGACATAAATTGAGGTGGCCATTCCAGCGGCGAGTACCACAGTCGGCATGGGAATAAGGTCCCTTGCACCCCAGTTTCCAGAGGCATTTTTCTCCACCTACTGTCAGATCAAATTCTCCCCGGTCATAGTATCCGCGACGAGGACAGTTATCATGGACAACATGGTCAGGCGGGAAGAAAACCTTTGGACGCTTCCATTGATCCAGTACATAAGGCAAATCATCAGGTACCTTTATCTTTCCCAAAACAACTGCGCCTATTGTCAAAAACACCCAGTCAGGATGTGCAGGACAGCCACCGATATTGATAACCGGCGTATTGATACCAAGCAGCTCTGCAATACCTTTTGATGAGTCTTCCATAGTAAATGCAATCCCACGGGGATCCATAAGTTCAGCTATATCACTCTTAGCAGCGTTCACCCCACTATTAGTTGCACACTGCCCGATTGCAACAATTACTGAGGCATTTTTCGCAACTTTTTCGTAAATCTCCTTATAGGGCCTGCCCCCCAACATAAGATATTTCCCGGAACCTTGAGGTCCATTCGCGACTGCTCCTTCAGAGACGAGAACGTAACCTTTTTCCCTCTCCATGATCTCATCCAGCAGAATCTCAGAGTTTAGCTCACTGGTATTTGCAAGTTTTCCGTCCACGAAAATTCCCTGCTGCATCATTAAAACTTCATGATAGAGCAGTTTGAGATTATAAACCCGAAGAAACTCTACGATATCAGGTGATCCTCCGTCCAACATTGATATGGTACAGCCACTATCCATTACCCCATGAAGCCATACTACTTTAGTTTCCGAAAGTTGAAGGGCTTTTGCTATATCGCTTTTATATGTTTGTAAAAACAGTGAAGCACCCAATACCCCAACAGCCTTTATAAAAGTACGTCGATCCATCTTCACAAAGTCGAGATTTTTAAACTTTTCAAGTAAGCTGTCATCACTCGTTCTGCTTCCCCCACAATAATAAGTAATTTTATATATAGATATATATAATATGGGAACCCAAGATATTAAAAGACTATCATAATCCCTAACGGCCTGCTTTGTAAACAACGTTCCAGTGTCAAATCAACAGGCATCTTCAGACATGTAGCTCTCTTTGAGATACAATGAAAGTTTATTACTATTAATGCTCAAAGCTAATCACTATTTGAATAAATCCAGTTTTTATAAAAACTTATATATTTTAATATCACTATCTATTTATTGAGATTTTAAGGCTAGTAGATATTGTGTATTTGAGAGAAAAACATGCAATAAAATATGGGGATATAATATGACTATTGGGGACGGTCATCATTTAAAATCGTCGAGGTTTGCAGGCGATGAGGTTTTGGAGTCTTGTTATGACAACGAAAGGGTCCTTCGCAAAGGCGATAGTGGGCCTGCAGTAGAGAAAGTTCAGCGGGCTCTAATATTTTTGGGCTTTCCTGTGCCTAGAGTCGGAGCCAATGGCGTCTTTGGTGACGAAACTGAGCTAGCTGTCAGAAGTTACCAGGAGGCACGCGGACTGAATCTTGATGGAGCAGTAGGGTCGGAAACTATAGGTAGTCTGGATGAAGAATTCTACACCGGACCACCAGAACCTTCAGTTTCACGAGCACCGGAGCCACAAGTATCGAAAGTTCATACTCCATTAGTACCTGAATCTCCAGTTAAGCCAGCAAGGGCGTCTCCGATTACGCCAGTACGGGCACCCGAGGTTCCGCGAGTACGGGCACCTGAAGTTACAGGAATACATGCACCTCCAGTTCCAAAACCCGGGGTTCCAAAACCTGGGGTTCCAAAACTTGCAACGCAGGTAACGCCGTCTGAACAAAAGCCACCTAAGGTATCCCGACCTGTAACTCCACCTACCACTTCACGACTTCAGCCGATCGATAGTCAGGGGCGCAAATTTCATTCCGCAGGGACATGGAGCGGGAATGGCTCTCTAGAAGCCCAGGCTGGAAAATCGATACGTTTTGAAATAATTAATCTCAAGGTCAACGAATCAAAAATTAAGATCAAAACAAATACCGGGGAAATCAGAGAATTTGTACTTCCGCCTGGAGCTACTGCCGATTTTGAATTTTCGGTGGCAGATAAAGAGCCCTTTATCTGGAAGTTTGATATCGAAACAGACAGCGAGAAATCCTTAATTGATTGGAAACTTTACAGCAACTGGGTACCATATGATACTGGGAAACTCAGGATCTAAAGCTAATAGCGTTAAGTTAGTCTCTAAATTAAGGGAGTAATAGCGTTCCAAATATAAGCGATTCCGATACATCGGATTTTTGGGCTTTTAACCCCCGATTGGTAAATATATTTAAAATTTGTAATTAGTCAGCATATTTATTCCTAACTTATTTTTCTGCTACACTCAATGCTAATAATTTTAATATTGATTAATATAAAAATTGTTGCTCGTGTTTTAATGACGCGTGAGGATATTTTAAATCTCTGTCATTCGAATCCTGAGCTGATCGTTGACCACATTGAGAGTCTTGAGTCTGAATTGAATGATGCCAAATAAGAAGTTCGGCATCTAAAGGCTCTTTTGGATCAGAACAGCCAAAATAGCAATAAACCTCCATCTACTGATACTTTTGTCAAGAAGAAAACTCAAAGCGATGAAAAAAAGAGTGATAGACTTCCTGGTGGTCAGAAAGGACATCCTGGCTCTACACTAAAGACTTTTGACTCACCTCATGAAATCATTGATCATCGCCTCTATAACTGTAAGAATTGTGGTCACAGCTTATTGCAGATTGAAGCATACGACTACGAGAAACGAGAGGAATTGAAGCACTAAAAGAAAGATACAAAAGAATCATAATGAAAGGAATTAAGGAAAATCCTCCACCATTAATATCAGAAAGTAAAAAAGGAAAAAGAGGGAGACCCAGACAAAGTAAAGCAAAAACTCCACAAGGAGCGGATGCTTTCTGTAGAAATAGAGGGTACATTTCCACAATAATGAAAAATGCAATGTCAGTAATAGATTCGCTTTATGCGGCGCTTAAAGGAGAGCCGCCAATACCTGACTGATTACTTTTTTAGCTGGACGCTGAATTGTTACCAAAAATCACAAATTCTAAATATAGAAACATGGTCATAAGTGTATATAATTCAGAAAGTTGCGTTTATTAATTTTTTCCACTTTTAAATGGTCACTTGGAGAGGTATGCGTATATTAATCTTTGAGATGATGGTTTTAATAAAGCAATCAGTGATTTCAGAAATCGAAACATATAAGAGATGACGCTTTATCCAACTTTGGATTTCGCGATAAAAAAGGTGGCTTTAGAATGCAAGGCAAAAAAATCGTTCTGACAAGCGACCCCACCATGATGAGCTCATATCACGGGGGAGCGATTCTTGGGTTTGCAGCGACGCTACCAAAGTCGATAATGCCCGATTTTGCCTTCAGGCTGCTCTGCTGCCCTCCCGTGGCTGCAGCCTCGGACGGCTCAGCCCTGCTCGCGCCCTGCGGCATGAGAAAAGTGGAGGCAGCCCTCTTGGAGGCCGGTTTTGATCGGTCCGAGGTGATGGTGGCCCATCCCGATCACCTTGATAAGGCCATCGGCCCAGAAACTGAGATCGTGGGAATAACCCACGACGATCCCCTCGGAAAAATCGCCTTACGCGAGATCGAGGAGATGATCGGGCGGGGTGAGCCTCAGAACAGGTCCAAGTTCCTGGCCCTGATAAACCATCCACTGATCAAAGAGCATATGCCAAGGCTGGTGGTCGGTGGTATGGGAGCTTGGGAGCTGGTGGGCGAGGATGTCCCAGTGGACCATATTTACCTGGGCGAAGGAGAGGGCGATTTTCCTGGAATCTGCCGATCTATTATTAACGGCGATGAGGTTCCAAAGGTAATCCGAGGAACGGCTGTGGCAGGAGGGGACATACCTGTGAACAGGGGCCCAACCATTGCCGGGATCGTGGAGGTCGGCAGGGGCTGTTGGCGGGGATGTTCCTTCTGCTCTCCGACCATGCAAACTCTCCGTCACAGACCCTTGGAGAGAATCCTCGATGACGTAACGGTGAATCTAAAGGCAGGTCAAAGGGACGTGGTTCTTCATTCCAACGACGTCTTCACCTACGGCTCACCAGGCGTCAAGCCCGATGGAGAAAAGGTCAAGAAACTGTTCAGAGAAGTTAAGCGGCTGGGTCCAAGGACGGTGGATGTATCCCATCTCAGCCTCGCCATGGTTCATCAAAATCAGGACCTTCTTCGGGAAGTGTCCAATATCGTAGGAGTTGGCAGAGATCAGAGGTACATGTCTGCCTGGATAGGGATAGAGACCGGAAGCTGCAGAATTCTTCAAATGCATATGCCAAGAAAAGCTTTCCCGGAAGACCCAGAGAACTGGCCCGAGATAGTAAGAGATTGCTATCGGCTTTTCGGAGAAGAGTCCTGGCTTCCTGTCGCCAGCCTTGTGCTTGGCCTCCCTGGCGAGACTGCCGAGGACGTGTTGCAGACCATTGAACTCGTGGAGTCGCTGAAGGATTACACCGGGCTGATGATGCCGTTATTCTTCAGCCCCATTGCTGAAACGAGGCTTGGCAGCACGATCGGTTTTGGAAAAGATCAGGCTTTTCCTGAGCACTGGGAGCTGGTGGGACTTTGCTTGGAGCACAACCTTCGGCACCGGAAGGCTCTGTACCGGTTTTATAGCGAGAGGATGACCGCAGGACCTGGGGTCCATGCAGCTCTTAGCGGGATTAACCTTATTGCGGACGTGGTATTGAACAAGTATTTGAAGAGGATGAAAAGAGGAGAGCCCCCGAATTGATTGAAAAACAGAATTAACGTTTGCTTAAAACCGGATTAATAGTTATCCATAACGGACTTTACCACACTCTTGTGATCGCCCTAGAGGGAGTATATATTGTGATCGCCCGAGACTTCTATGCTAAGGAATGATGAAACTATAATTTCAAGTATTTCTGTTACCGATATTGTCTTTGATGTTTATTTGGGGAAATGGAATTATAGAGCCATTCCCAAAGTGAAAACTTGGAGTTATTTTTTAACCATTCCTAAGGATGCACAGGCGGGTGTTCATGAGCCCCACCATTGCAGAGACCCCATCTAGCTGACCTCGAAGCCCTTTTTGTCCAGGAAGGTGAAGAAGTCCTTGGTTGTGTAAGACCCATTACTTTTAAGAGACTTGATTGATTCTAGAATTATACTTTTATCACAGGATAACCAATTTCGAGTAGGATAAGTTAAGACTGATAGAGCTAAAGAATTCAGGTTTGTAACTAAAAAAGCCGGGATGTTGAAGCAAGCTAAATAAAAATTTGAAAAGCCAGGATTTTGAACCCGGCTGGATTCCAATAAGTATCGTTTATTACCAATCTAACTTTACAGGCTAATCTGTAGATGGTTAGTGATGCGCTTTGGCTCCATAAAAATAAACAATGTTAGCAAGAATACCAAATAGACCAAACATGACAACAACACTAATGAACAAATCAAGCCAGGAAAACTCAAACAACTCAGCCGGAAGCATATCAACACCTCTATAAAGATTACTTACGCACTTGAAATATGAATTAAGTACAATAAACGTTGTGGTTTAGATTCCAATCTTAGACAGTTAAGGATTAATGCTATTAACTTCTTAGTTCAACTGCATAAGTCCTAATAATGACATACTCATTAGAATATATAACTTTTATTAATTTGCGTTCTGTAAAGTTGTCGGTGATAGAACAAGATCATTCAGATCAGGTACTTCTCTTCAAAAGCAAAACGATGAATGAAATGTTTATTCGTAGTGATTATATTATTATCTCCTGGATAGTATGCTATCAACGAGCTTGTTTCAAAACTCAATCTCTGCTTTTTTGGTGTCTTAAGTAGAGATCCAATACAGCTCTACTGAACTCAATTCACCTCCGATAAATACCAACCAGGAGAAGGTGAGGTAGTTTTGAAACAAGTTAACTTTCAGTATATATTCCAGATGGTTGATGGCATCACTATTTAAAAGAAATTTTTACAGCAATTCATAAAAAATCATTTGGTATCTTAATTTATTTACACATTGGTTTGCATGCCTTAGTTCCACTGGCATCACAAAGGCAACTAAAAATCTAAATTAGTCAGTTAACAACGGTTCCTGGAGATCCTCATCCCTGCAACAAGATGTTGGCCATTCTACCGAAATAAAAACAATATGAAATATTTTATGGACAACAGGAATCGAAAAAAAATTATTAAAAATAGGATTAAAATGTAGAAGAAATCTCTTCTGTTATTAGCCTTATAGCCTCATCGACACCCTCAAGGACTTCGGGGGTTATTTCCAGAGTAGCTTCAGTGACTATAGTTCCTATTTCGATTCCAATGACCACGATTTCCGGAAGAGTCTGAACATGTTCTCCAATCCTCAATACATCTGTAATCGTCAGATCGTGACCAGAAACCAGGTTAAGAGGTTCTTCAGTGGATTTTATAATATCCTTGCCATCGAGGCGGTGTACTGAACCTATAGGGCTATCCGCAAGAACTGCATCTACTATAATGACCTTTTTTGCTCCGTCGAAATAGTTCAGAAGATCAAGACCGCAGACCCCCGCATCTACAATATCAAGATTTTTGAGGCACTCCATTTCTGTATTTTGAAGAGCCTCAATAACCTTCAGGCCAACGCCATCGTTTCCCATTAATAAATTTCCGCATCCGAGGATGCGGACAGAAGCATGTAATATAGGCATATTCTCACGTTACTAGGCAGACACATGTTGACATGCCTATATACTTTCTCCCATAGTAATTTTTTCTTGCTTTAACGACTTTCGAATTAACGGTTTTGAATTCCTCGATCAGTGATTCTTTGTTTTGACAACTTCTGCGTAGTGAGTATCTGTAAGGTCTTCTTTTCCGGACCAGAAGATAGCTTTGTAGTACTTCCAGACATGCGGATCGAACTCCAGAATACCTACATGCACTACCAGTTCGAAGACAAACCAGTAGGTCATCAGCAGGTGGATAATCCTCAGAAACTCAAGGGAAGAAAGTCCGAAAGCAGGCGCAAACAGACCTCCTATCGAAAGAATCCAGGATGCTATAGGGAGTCCAAGGAAAGACCAGTTGAGACTGTACAGAACGATGCCTGTAATCGCAATTACGACTATGGCTAAACCTTCGATCACAATCAGGATTTTCATTAATGGGTGGAGCTTAGTCTTATAGTGCCCCGATGCCTCATCATAGATGCTGAATGCTGGGTATTTACCCTTCCCGAAGAAATTGCCAATTATACCTGCCATGCGGGCTGCATCTTTTGGACCAAAAATATAATGGTCCCAAAAGTGCATAAATCTCGGCAGAATTCCGCCCTTAGCTGCAAGGACGATGCTGACCGGGATAAGGAACCAGTTCACTACAAGCAAGAAAGGAACTGCGAACATATGGAGAGCACGGGCTGTATGGAAACTCATAAAGTCCCAGCCAAAGTATATCTTTAACCCGGTGATTATGAGAGTTAGCATCGCAGCGGCATGGATTATATGGATCATTCTGTCAAGGCCACTATAACGCTCAACAACCATTGGGTTGCCATTAGCTTTCATTATGGGTCACCCCTTATAATATTCTCAAAGTACGTGGATCATTTTTCCCGGTAAGGTCGATGGTATGGACTGCGCATGAAATACAGGGATCATAGGACCTGCCGATATGGAATATGCCAACAGGATTGGTATAATCGACACCAAGAATGTTTCCAACCGCATTGATTTTTGAACCGATGAGGGCCTGCTCAAGAGGACCAGGGATGCCTTTAGTGTCTCTAGGGGACATTAACCAGGTACCCGGAACTATAGCCTGATAGTTTTTAACTTTTCCGTTGCCATCAGTCGAAATCCAGTGCCCGAGAGCCCCACGCGGAGCTTCCCACAAGCCCATTCCCTGTGAGTTCTTGGCCTTTTCAAAGTCCAGAGGCACGGCGATCTTACCGTTCGGGTCGTAGTCAACTGTTACCCAGTTAAGCAGCTCGTGTGCGAGAATGGTGGTTTCCTGGATACGGGCCATCATCCTTGTGTAGACGTTAGCTGCAGAGTAGCCCTTCTCATTGAAAGCCAGAGCCAGTCCGGTTACGAGAGGTTCTTTCATATTCAGCATGCGTGCAAGTGGCCCGACTTCAGCAGGCAGTCCATCATATCTCGGAGCCTTGTCCCAGCTGTACTTGCTCTTTGAACCCTGGTCATAGACGATTTTTGCAGGATCGGTAAACGGATCGGTCTCACCTTTTATGGGTGCGAGATCGTCGACACTATTCTGGTAGAAGGAGTGGGCAGTACTCTCCGTAATCTTGTCCGGATCAAATTTCAGATGTTCAAGTTTTCCTGTTACTATACCTGATGGGATGATGCGGTCTTCTGCTGGGCTCCTTGGGTCATATCCGTCCTTGGGCTTGTAGTACCCGCCATATGAAAGGAATTGGATCTTTGAGGGGTCCTTGTATCCACCAATTATATCGTGTTTTAGGCTTGCTGGAAGGCCAAGAAGTTTTTCTCCTACAAGCTCGGAACCGAAGGCTGCATAGAATTCTGCATCTCCCCAACCTGCTTCTTTGGAGAAGTCATTGGTTGTGAGTGATTTGGCAAGAAGACCCTGCAGGTGTTCAACTACAAAGCTTACTGCTTTCTGAGGAGAGCTTGCCTTGTATGTATTTGCAATCCAGGTATCGAATGGAACTTTCAGTGTATGTTTGGCTACGAAGTCCATTACCTGCAGATAGTAAGTGGAAATTTTGGTTATATCTGCAACATTAGCCTTGTAGGTGTATCCACCCGCATAAAGGGATGACGGGCCAGGCATTCTGCCTGCAATAAGTGCGATGGCCTCCTGAAGGCGTTTCTTTTCAGGAATTGCTGCAAGATATGAGGATCCCACAGGTACAGGTACGCCGTCAATCGAGTAGCTGATTGGGGCAAACCTTCCAACCATTTCTTTCCAGACTGCGTTTCCGGTGTCTCCCAGTGTTGCAAGGACATTTTTGTATGCTGGGTTTGCAAGGTCAGGGCCCCAGAGTACGTATATATGGGTTGCATGGCTTGCAACCATGTTCAGGCCCTGGAAAATGTTCCTCATTACAAGAGCATCTTTTGGAACTTGATCAGCCACGCCATAAAGCTGGTCAAGGGCATTTGTGGCTGTCAAGCCATGAGCAAGAGGACACACGCCGCAAATTCTCTGGACAAGAAAGGCTGCATCTCTTGGGTCCTGGCCCTGCAGGATGCGTTCAAAGCCTCTGAATATAAGGCAGGAACTCTGGGCATCGGTGATGACACCAGCAGAATCTACTTCAGTATTTATGCGAAGGTGACCTTCAATTCTAGTTAAGGGATCAACTGTAACGTTTACCATTTTTCACTCACTCTCCTTTCATTCTCCTCACGGCATGCACACCCGCAGCAACTGCAGCTGCGCCGACTGCAACTTTGGCTACTGTACCGATATCTGCTCCGAGAAGAATTCCCTTATCCTCTGTTTCAACATATAGAGGCATTGAAGCATCCGGGAAGTTGGGTTCCACGCAGGCTATACAGGGGCCGCCTGCCTGGGGACACAGACTTACTGAGCCGTTCCATCTGCGAATTCCACAATCTGCGTGGGCGTACGGACCTTTACATCCCAATTTCCACAGGCAGCCGGGCCCACCAATCTGGTCGTCAAGTTCTCCACGGTCATAGTATCCGCGGCGGGGGCAATTGTCATGAACAACATGGTCCGGAGAGAAGAAGACCTTTGGCCTGTTGTACTGGTCCAGAACGGCAGGAAGATCTTCAGGGACCTTGATCTTTCCAAGGATTACCGCGCCCAGGGTAAGAAGGACCCAATCAGGATGGGCAGGACAACCAGGGATGTTAATTACGGGTTTGTCGATACCAAGTTCTTTAAGCATGCCTTTTGTAGGATCAGCCTTTTTAAAAGCGACTCCTCTGTAGTCCGTATCCTTTTCAATGTCGCTGGCTGCATTGGTAATTCCACCCCAGGTGGCACAAGCCCCGACTGCAATAATAGCTACGGCGTTCTTTGCAGCCTCTCCAAGGGTCTCCTTGAAAGTCTTGTTCCCAATAACAAGGTAGCGGCCTGAACCATCGGGGCCGTTCGGAATTGAGCCTTCAACGACCAGGATATAATTCCCTGCTTTGTAAGTCTCTTCAAGGAGGATCTCCGAGTTAAGATCGGCGGTGTTTACAAGCTTACCGTCATTCCATATCCCCTGCTCTGCACAAATAGTCTCATGGAAAACAAGATTGACATTGAGCTTTTGTAGTGCCTGTACAATGTCAGGATTGCCTGCATTTAAGACTGATTCGGAACAGCCGGTGCATTCGGCCCCATGGAGCCAAACAAGCTTTGTCTCTGCGAACTCAAGCGCATCTACTATCTGCGATTTGAAGCTGCCGAGGAATGTAGCTGCCCCGATCAAGCCTACCGCTTTCATGAAAGTGCGCCGGTCCATTTTTAAGAAGTCAACACTATCCAGTGTTTGGACAAGATTATTCATTCCAGTACTCATCTCTACCACATCTTAGTTTTAACAAAATTATTTATTTAAAAGAAAATATTAATTTAATGTATAATAAAATTATATAAATGCGTATATAAATTTATCGCTAAAGATTTCAATGAGGGAATAGTATTTAAGGTTTTTTACTTGTAATGATAAATATATTAGTTGGGAAGGAGATTTTTAAAATACATGAACAAATATAATAAATTGTAAAAATTAATGCTGCACTTTAATGTATTAAATAAATCAACATTATATATATAAGAGAATTCAGTAGTTTTAAAGAGGAAAATAATTCAGAAATTAAGCCAACTGTAAAAATTGAAAGCTATCGATAGAGTACTAATTTGTATCCAAAAATTTTTTTTTATTATGAGAAAAAGCATAAAAAATGGAGAAAATAGACCTAAATAGTAAACAATTCAACTTAGCATTATTCTGTTGACTTCTTTTTGTAGTGATTTTGCAGAGAGAATTTTAGGAGAAGACCTTGAAAAAGAAACGCTGAGAATGCTTGTTTCTTGCGTGAAAAGGTTGAGGAAATAAAGCGTGAGTAATGATTGTTCATATATTTTGGAATTCATATGTTTCAGATTCAAATATAATAGAGTTTGAGTAATATAATAGAGTTTGAGCAGTAATATAATAGAGCTTGAGCAGTAATTTAATCGTCTTCAAATCAAATTGTAAACTCAGGCATAGAACATTTTGAAATTATGCAGGGGAAGTGAAAAAACACAAAAGATATAAAATAGAACTATAGAATTGCGAAAAGCAATTTTTCAACTGGATTTGTTTCAAAAATCCGGAATCCAGTTCTTGATCATTGGACCTGCACTTTTTTTCGCGGCAAGTATAGGAAGGAAATACAAGCAGTTAAAAACAACAGTAGAAAGAGAAAAGTGGATAGAAAAACATAATAATATAGAAAGCAAGTAATAATATAGAATTAATACTGAGAAGGAAAAACGGGGAATAGGATGCAGGCTGTTCACCCAGTTGATGAGAGTAAAACTCTAGGCTTTTTGCTGATTTAAGGCCCTAAATATATTTCTTACTAAAAATGATTCCTTTAAGAAATTAACTTGAATGCAAAACTAATCTTATAAATAGTCAATCGCCGTAAATTGACCATATTTTGAAAGAAAACATTAGAGGTAACATGTGTATAGCTATTCCTGGTAAAATTAAGGCTATTGTGGATGAAAACACTGCAACTATCGACATGGGCGGAATCTGTAGAGACGTAAATATGGTCCTCATGGGAGGTGCCAGCGAATCCATGATCGGAAAACATTTCCTTGTCCATGTGGGATACGCAATATCCGAAATCTCAGAAGAAGAAAGTGAAGAAACCATGCGGCTTCTCAAGCAGATAGCTGGTCTTGAAGAGATAGACACCTTCGAAAGTGAGTCTCCTTGAAAAGCGGATCTGATAAAAATGGAAAACGGAAATCCACCTTCAATGTCAAATGTTCCTGAACTTGAAAAAAAGCTCCTGGAAAGAATTAGAAATTCGAAGGTATCGCTTCGCATTATGCATGTCTGCGGTACGCACGAGAGGACTATAGCGAAATATGGGCTAAGAAGCGTGCTTCCAAAAACTATTGACGTCATAAGCGGTCCCGGATGCCCGGTCTGTGTTACTCCTGAAGATGATGTTAATATTGCAATCGCCCTTGCAAAAAGTAGGGTGACGGTTGTCACTTTTGGAGATATGATGAGAGTTCCCGGTTCAGCAGAAAGTTTGCTGGACGCAAAATCCGAAGGTGCAGATATAAGGATGGTCTACAGCATTGACGATGCCGTTGCCCTTGCAGAAAAAAAGCCAGAACTCGAAGTAGTTTTTTTCGGGATAGGTTTTGAGACCACAGTTCCTGCCAATGCAGCGGCCCTCTTAAGAAACACACCCGAAAACTTCAGCCTTCTAGCCTCCCAAAAGCGGACGCCTCCTGCAATCGAACTTCTTGCCAGTGATGCAAACGTTGATGCTTTTATAGCTCCAGGGCACGTAGCGACCATAATAGGCACTAAGCCTTTTGAACCTCTTGCAAAAGAGGGCTTTCCTGTTGTCGTGAGCGGGTTTGAGGCAAGTGACATTCTCCTTGGGATAAATTTGTTACAAACGCAGGTAGAGGAAGGGTGCCCAAGGGTGGATAATGGCTACCCGAGAGCTGTAAAACCGGAAGGAAACCAAATTGCTCTAAAAATAATGGATAAGGTATTCGAAACCTCGGATTCCGAGTGGAGAGGTATAGGAAGAATAGAGAATTCAGGGCTTGTGCTCAGGAAAGAGTTTGAAGAAAAGGACGCAGCAAAGAAGTACGAAGATCTCTATGCTTCTTCACTTGAGGATATTCGAAAGAAAGCCGAAGGAAAAGACAAAAAGCGTTGTATCTGTGCAGCTATACTCACAGGAAAAGCAAAACCTCCTCAATGTCCGAACTTTAGAGATGAATGCACTCCAAAAAGTCCTGCAGGCCCATGTATGGTCAGCCAGGAAGGCATGTGCTACAACTGGTTTAAATACTCAAGAGAAGGAGGCAGCAAACTTGCATGAATTTTCAATTGCCTGTGAGATCTTTGATCAGGTAATGAATACTGCTACAGCTCACGGAGCCACGGAAGTCAAGCACGTGACTCTTCAGGTGGGAAGGCTGGCCCATACTAATCCTGAACAGCTGGAATTCTGTTTCAAAGTCATTTCAGAGGGAAGCATTGCAGAGGATGCGGATTTCGTTATAGAAATGGTACCCCCTTCCCTTGAATGCGAGTGCGGATATAGGGGAGATGTGAATGAATCACAGATTCGAGAAAGTGGCGAACTCAAAAGCGAACTCCTTGCTTATGTAGCAGCTATGGAATGTCCGATTTGCAGAAAACCGGCCCATCTCGAAGGCGGCAGAGAGCTTATAATTAAAAATATTGAGATCGAAACAAAAGATGAAGATTTAACTGCAGACAGGTAAAAAAGTAATCCCCTGAGTGATATATATGTTAATGCATGTAATCCATATGGAACACGATGTTTTCAAAGCAAACGATAAAATTGCTGAAAAAAACAAAAAGAAACTTGACAAGCATCAGGTTTTTTCAGTCAATGTTATGGGAGCAATCGGGTCAGGAAAGACCACTCTGATTGAGGAGGCGATCAAACAACTCAAAGAGAAATATAAAATAGCTGTGATCGCAGGGGATGTAATCGCGGAAATGGATGCTTCCCGTTTCAGGAAACTCGGGGTACCGACAATTCCTGCAAATACTGGAAAAGAGTGTCATCTGGATGCAAAGCTTGTGGAAAAAGCCCTGAATGAAATTGACCTTGAAAACACGGATCTCCTGATGATTGAAAATGTAGGCAACTTGATTTGCCCTGTGGACTTCAAACTGGGAGAGCACCTGAGGGTAGTGATTGTAAGTGTAACAGAGGGAGACGACATCATCCTTAAGCATCCTATGATTTTTAAGACTTCCGAACTAGCAATCATAAATAAAGTTGACATTGCACATGCAGTTGACGTTAATGCCGAGAAAATGCGAGAAGATATCCTTTCATTAAATCCCGATGTGCCTGTCATCCTGACTTCGAAACATGATTGGGAAAGTCTGGAAACCTGGATTAGCTTTATCGAGCTTGGACTCAAAAAAGCGCAGAAAAAATAAGATAAATAGAAGCGGAAAAACGGAGACGGATATGAAACCCAATACCATTTCTCTTGAGCACGGTGCAGGCGGAGAAGTCATGCAGGCACTGATAGGAGAGATAATCCTTAAAAACTTCCGCAATAAAAGTGCAGGTTCGATTGGGCTCGACAGCCTTGATGACGGATCCACGGTCAGTCTTGAGAATTTTAATCCTGCATCAGAACTTGTGCTGACTACTGACAGCCATGTAATAACGCCTGCCTTTTTTCCGGATACTAATATAGGAAGACTTGCAGTTGCAGGCACAATCAATGACCTTACGGTTATGGGAGCAAAACCACTTGCCCTTACCTGTGCTATTGTAGTCCCTGAAGGCTTTTCACTGCAAGAGTTTGAAGAAATAATCAAAACAATGGATGAAACTGCTGCGGAAGTTGGAGTACCTATAATCACAGGCGATACGAAGACTGTCGAGAAGGCAGCACTCGATTCTATCATCCTTAACACTGCAGGCCTGGGTATTACGGATAACCCTATCAGAGATTCAGGGTTCAAGCCAGGAGATAAAGTCCTCGTCACAGGCACTATCGGAGACCACGGGATATCTCTTATGGCCCACAGGGAAGGTTTTGACTTTGATACCGACCTTGTCTCGGATTCCGCGCCTCTCTGGAAACTAATTGAACCTATCCTGAAGCTCAAAACACCAGAAGGAGAGCCTGTAATCACGGCAATGAAAGACCCCACACGTGGAGGGCTTGCAAACGCCCTGAACGAAATGGCAACAAAATCCGGGACAGGTATCCTTATTGAAGAAGACCTGATTCCTTTCAAGGCTGCAGTTTCCGCAGCCTGTGAGATGCTGGGCCTTGACCCTCTTGAGGTTGCAAACGAAGGAAAAGCAATCATCGGAGTTAAATCCGGCTTTGAAGAAGAGGTCCTATCTATCCTCAGGCAGCATCCTTATGGCAGGAATGCCGCCGTTATAGGAGAAGTTACTGCAGAAAACAAAGGAGAAGTAATCCTGAGGAACCGTTTCGGCGGCATGCGCTATGTAGACACGCCCTCTGGAGATCCGATCCCACGAGTTTGCTAGCCCGAGTTTCGCTTCGGGACCAGAAAAATCTATGATTTTTCTTTTAGTTGAGGTTTTGCCAATCTCCACAATATTCCTTATTTTTCAATAATACTTGATAATAATGCTTATTTTGCGAAAAATT
>MDTP02000108.1 GCA_001714685.2 Methanosarcina sp. Ant1
CTTCATAATTTGTAAGATTAATATTTAACATGAGATATAAAAAGAACTCAAAGTATATAAATGACTCACAACTAAGTGGTCATGGTACTAGGTTCAGGACATAAATCAGAAAATGTCAACGGGAAAAAAGAGACGTAACCGATAATCACTTCTTACTACTCAGAATTTGCTCTATTTAGAATTCGCCGATTTTGGATTTGCTCGAATTTAGATTCGTGTAATCCAAACTCGCTCTAATTTAGATTCGTATAATCCAAATTCGCTTTAATTCGGGTTCGTTTATTACTTTGCTGTTGTAGTTTATATTTTCTCGAATTCTTATTTTTGTTCAAATATGTAGTTTATTTAAAATGCATAATTTATTTATCTTCTTTCTAAAGATGTCTAGTTGCCACATTTCTAATTATAAATATTATTATATAGTTTTTATAAATATATATCTATTATTTCGTCTATCTTGTTTAACTCATTTGTATTTATCCTGCAAACTTCGTTTTATCAGGAAAGCGCTGTCGTTCAAACAAGCGACCGTTTCATTTAATGGTATAAAAGGGATAGCCTGTTATACGATAATTATAATCTTATATTCGACTTCTAACGAACTATTGATACAGTAGTATTATACATGAGAGTTCATGCAATACTCACGCACTAATATATTCAATTAAATGTAAAATATACTCCGGATGTTACACTGATAGCTCTCATACCCCCAAAAAGAGAAAATTTACTTTTCTGAGGTGCCGGATATATGGACTTCGATGCAATTGACGACTTTGTATATAATATTGTTGGAATAATCGAATCAGATCAGAAAAACCTCTGCTCTGCAGTTGATTTCGCTCTGGAACGTACGGAAAAAGAATCCCTTCCCCCTAAGCTTTTGCTTGACCTCTCTAACGCATGCAAGCAGCAGAAAATGCTCATGGAAGAATACGTTTTTGCAAAAGCTTGCTTTGTACAGGCTTCTGGAAAGCTCCGTGAAGACGCCTGCTTTGCGTTGGGTACTGCAGCACATGTCCTGGGTTTTTCCCAGGAAGCTGAAGAAAGCTATCTGGAGGTTCTTAAAGAAAATCCAGCCAATGCGGATGTAAGGTGTGCATATGCCGAACTGATTTTAGAACTTGGAAAGATACAGGAAGCTGAGAAAGAATATAAAAAAGTGCTTGAAACCTTCTCCATGCATGTAAAAGCGAATGCTGGTTATGCTTATCTCTTAGCCGAATATGGATATGTGAGAGAAGCAGAAGAATTCTACTCCAGGGCACTTGCTGTTGATCCTGATTATGTTCCTGCCAGAGGTGGGTATGCAAACCTGCTTTTTGAACTCGGAAGGCTAAGGGACGCCGAAAAAGAGTACAGGCTTGCAATAGAACTGGATCCTGAAGATCCAAGCCTTCACCATAACTGCGGAGTCTTACTATCATTCCTTGGGCGTTCCTCGGAAGCAGAAATTGAGTACAGAAAAGTTCTCTCCCTTAACCCCAGACACAGGCGGACTCTTTTCAACTATGGAAACCTCCTTGCAAGAGAAGGCAGGGTCTCGGAAGCAGAAGCACAATATATGGAAGCCCTTGCCCTTGATCAAAACGATGCAAAAGTCCATTGCAACTATGCAAACCTGCTGGCGCGCTTTGGAAGAAGATATGAAGCTGAAATGGAATACAAAAAAGCTCTCAGTCTGGACCCGGAGAGTGCCGAAGGACATTACAGCTACGGAAATCTCCTTTCCGAAATAGGGCGCTTCGAGGAATCCGAAGAAGAATACGAAAAAGCTCTTGTCCTGAATCCTTATTATCCTCCGCTTCACTACAGCTACGGTCTTCTCATGAGAAAAATGAGACGCTTTGATGAAGCCAAAAAGCAGTATATGAAAGCCATGCAACTAGACCCTGATATAGGAAGCAAAATGACAGAAACCTGGATTATTCTGGATTAAAATAAATAATTCGGTTTTTGAATATCAGGTTCCTGAATTAATGAAACATCCATTTCCGGCCATTTCTTTTTTACTTTTTACTTTTAATTTCAGATAGGGTATATCAATCGAATTTTAGTCAATCGGAAATTTCGGGAAGTAGAAATCCAATCAGAGTAAATTTTTCTTTTACTGCTGGTGATTTCCGAAAACAAACATTTTCAGCTCTCCTTTCTCAAAAAGGGCAAAAGCACCAGCATTTCCAAGTCCCACATAGTCGGGGCAGGAAAAGAGGGAGAGTAATTTTCCTTCGAACCACCACTTATATCCTTTTTCAAGGGCTGTATGGCCTCTTATTATTCTCTTTAGATTATTTGTCCTTAAAAAACCGTCTACAATGTCAGGCCCAAACTCCTTAACTGTGGAACCTCTGGTTGAAGTGGTGAGGCCTGGGCGTTTTGAGGGGTCATTCCACAGATAGGGAAAAGATTCTTCCTTTCTGATAGCGTCAATGCTTCCTGTTCCGTTAATCCCTCCATGTACACAGAAAGTATGCCTTGAAAGTACCGCAGCTATTGGCATTTTATCATATGTTTGGCTGAGCCTTAAGAGAAATTCCTTATCAGAACCTATTTCCTCAAAAAAACCATAGTAGATGTTCATTTCTACACTTTCGTGATTACCCCTCAGCAGAAAAACATGCTCAGGATCTTCAATTTTTAACTGGAAAAGCCTTAAAAGCACCTCAGTTCCCTGCAATCCCCTATCCACATAGTCGCCAAGAAAAAGAATGTTTTTACAGTTAATTCCTTCTCTCATTCTTATTAAGAAATTAAGAGCTTGAAGGTCTCCGTGGATATCCCCAATAAGCATTATTGGCTCAGTATCAATTCGAAGCACCGCTGGTTCTGGCTCGAAGATACTATCTATTTTAGGGAGAAGGAGAAGCAATTCTTTTTTTGTTGTAATTTTAGTGGAGATCTTTCCTGACACCACGGATCACCTTTATTTAATTCCCGGTTACGTCGACTCTTCGTCATTCTCTATGGATAAGATGATTTTCAATTCAAGACCGCGTTGGTTTTTATGAGGATATCCAGACAAAACAACGAAGAACCAAAAAGTCTATTTGAATACTTCTCTTATATACCAGATGGAATTCTATGCGATAAATTTTTCTTATCCATAAAGAAAGAACATCGGTAAAATCATCTGCTATATTATTAAGTTCAAGAACATAGCAGGTTTAAGAAGCTATTAGGTTTGAGACCCGCAAAGTCTTCAGGCTCAAAGCCGACTATATAAGCCAGCATTATAGACCCTTATAAGCGTGCAAGCATGCTGATTCTTACATTAAGGGGAACCGGAAATACATGGAATATACGAATTCACAGAATATCAATGGGAATGTGAGATAATGGAACTTGATATTAGTGAGCAGGATCCTGAAGATATGGACCTTACAGATGTTGTGTTTGAATACGATGAGCTTGTTTCTGCAATATCCGTTCTTGAAAAGCGGCGAGAGGAGTTGAGAACTCGCATCCTCAATACCTTCATGGAAAAAGATATTGATGTACTGAGAGTAGGAAATGTGGAGCTAAGACGTAAGAAGGTGGAGTGGAAACTCTGGCGCATTAACAGGCTAAAATCCTACCTAATGGAAAGGAAACTCTGGGATATAGTTGAATCGGTTAACAGAAAAACGTTAACTAAACTGATTGAAAAAGGGATTTTGACTGAAGAGGAACTTAAGGGTATGTATGATATAGAAACAAGGTACAGTTTACATGTAGATAGGGTTTGAAAGAATGGGAATCAAGGCTTGCAAAATTCAGTAACAGGCGACATCTAACTCCGTAAAGGCCGATAACCGAGTAAATTTAAATCATCGAAAGGAAATTTAAGGCTGGAGACATCATAGAGTTTGTTTTTAGAGTTTGCTTTTTTCACTTTTATCTAACTTTAGTTTTTATTTTTAATGATTCTCATTTACACGCCTTTTAGATTTTTATTCTGAATCTTTTAATTTTTAGTTTTATTGCTGTGGGATATTTTATATGTTTAAATTTATTCAACCGAATTAAATACAGCTAATTATTTATATTCAATCAGATAGACTCACTTTAGAGGCAAATTTCAGGAGGCTTTAAAACATGGAGATTGACTCTGTAGACAAGCTGGTTTTTCGTGTAATCGAACAGGTTGCAGCAGATAACTGTGATCTCGATAAGGTCATTGAGTTTATCGTTTCTTTCTCATATGAGCAATCGCTTTCCGCGGAGATCCTGCTGAAACTCTCACTCATTTTTGATAAATATGAGATGTATAAGGAAAAATATGTGATTTCCAGAGCCTGTGCCTTACTGTCCTCAGGAAGAATGCGTGAAGAAGCCCTTACAGAGGCAGGAAAAACAGCCTCTCTACTGGGATTTGGAGAACTTGCTGCACGGGAATTCGAAGAGGTTCTGGAAGAAAATCCGGAAAGCCTCGAAACTCTCTCCAGATATGGGATTGTTCTGGCCAAAATGGGAAAACTGGATGCTGCGCGGATTCAATATGAGAAGGCACTGGAGATTGATCCATCTTATGTCGATTCGCTTTGCAACTACGGCTGTCTGCTTTACAGGCTCAAGAAGATGGACGAAGCCGAAGAAGCATACAAAAAAGCGCTGATCCTTGACTCGAAAAACGTAGACGCCCACTGCGGGTACGGAATTCTACTTTACAAACAAGGAAAAAAAATCGAAGCAAATTATCACTACACTCAGGCTCTTGAACTTGACCCTGATCACGTTGAATCTAATTTCCGTTATGCTCGTCTTCTAGAAGAAAAAGGAGAGCCTCTTGAAGCCGAAAAATATTACATCGTAGCTCTCAAAGCGGAACCTGAGAATCCAAAACCTCACCTGTTTTATGCCCGTTTGCTTGCAGATCACGGGATCGTACACGGGGCAAGAGTTCACTACAGGTATGCTCTTAAAAAGAACCCAGGGGACGTTGAGGCCCATTGCGAGTACGCCAGGCTGCTTGCCAGATTCGGACACAGGCACGAAGCCGAAGTCCAGTATAAAAAAGCCCTTGAGCTTGACCCCGGACATTTCGGGACCCTGTGCGGGTACGGGGATTTGTTAAAAGAGAAAGGGCAGTATACAGAAGCTAAAGAAATTTATAGGCAGGTAGAATTCTTTAAACGGAGTGCCTGATGACAAATTAATAAAGTCTAACAGGCTCAATTCCCATTTTTTCCATCAAGCAGGCAGGGATGTCGAGCACCTGCAGGACCGAATCTATCACAATTCCATCGGAAGTTGCCACAATCAGGCTTTTTTCAGGATCTCTTCCATCCGCTTTTAGTTCAAAATCAACGGTTTTTGAGGTTCGGGCTTCGCCTGGAATCCCGTGTTCTTTCATTTTGTATCGGATGAAACCTGCAAGTTCTCCGCTCCTGCTGATCTGGGCATCCAGGAGAAAAATGACTGATTTTGCATGGGCTTCGGAGATAAATTTAAGAATTGCATCCAGGGCTTCCTCGATATCTTCGGCATGTTTTGATTTGCTAAAATAGTAGCGAGTATCTCTTATATACCCGTCATCGCAGAACCACATGGGTTCTTTTTTTAGCAGGCTGTCCACGCTAAGCAGGACGTTGTACCCGTCAAGTAGAATATCCTTATTCTCTATGCCTGTGCAGGCCACTTTTTTATTTACTCTGGAAACTACCCTATCAGGGGACATTATTATCCTTGTAAGGATATTCCGCTCTTCTATGCTGAGCTGGGAATGGTCAGCCACGAAACGAATGGTTGCATACTTGGGGTAACCCCAACGGAGTATGCTCCGAATATCCCGGGCAGGCTTGAGCAATTTTGTTCTCAGATAAGGGACGGAAAAATCAACTGGACCTTCACGCGTACCACTCATGTATAATTGTCTCCTTTTAGGAAGGAAGTTCTTTAAATGAGTGAAGAGATTATTATATATACATATTTGCGGAAATAAAAAAGGCAATGTGTGAATCCGGCAGTCTATTTGCCTGGCGGTTTTTGTTCCGGTTTTGTTTAATTTAATGTTGGTTTTCAGCTGAGCCAGCTCATGGCTCCGGCTGGAGGTTTATGCTATGGAAGTATTATGGTTGACTCAGGAAGAAGTAAAAAGTGTTATGGATATGCATTCTGATATGCAGGTCGTGGAAAGAGCTTTTAAACAGCACGGGCTTGGCAAGGTGCAGATGCCTCCTAAATCCTATCTTTACTATACTGCTTATAACGGAGACCTGCGGACAATGCCCGCATATCTTGAAGAAGAGGATATTACTGGCGTGAAAATTGTAAATGTCCACCCCGGAAATCCGGCTCTTGGGCTTCCCACTGTAATGGCGCTGATTGTCCTTATTTCTCCGCAAACAGGTGCGCCTATAGCAATTATGGACGGAACCTACCTGACCGATATCAGGACCGGAGCTGCAGGCGGGATTGCCGCAAAATACCTGGCAAGAAAGGATTCTAAGGTTATCGGCCTGGTTGGGGCTGGAAACCAGGCAAGGACACAGCTTGAAGCTCTTAGCGAAGTCTTTGAGCCCGAACTGGTCAAAGTTACTTCCAGGACGAAAGAAAGCTGTGAACAGTTTATCCGGGAAGCCGCAGACATTATATCCTGCGAGATTCGCTACGAAGAAACAATAGAGAATGTTTGCGATTGCGATATTCTGGTGACAACAACTCCAACCCGCAAGCCGATCGTAAAGGCCCAATGGATCAAAGAAGGTACTCACATAAATGCAATAGGAGCCGATGCAGTGGGAAAAGAAGAACTTGACCCCGAACTTATTATCCGTTCTAAGATAGTCGTAGATGATATTGTTCAGGCGCTCCATTCGGGGGAAGTAAATGTTCCTCTTTCCAAGCACTACATTTCTGAAAATGATATCCATGCTCAGCTCGGGGAAGTGATCGTAGGTCTGAAACCCGGCCGGACAAGTGAAGAGGAGATTACGATCTTCGACTCAACAGGTCTTGCCATTCAGGACGTTGCAAGCGCACATCTGGTTTATCAGAGAGCTCTCAGTAAGGGGCTTGGAAAGCAAATCCGCATGTTCTAAAGGGCATTATTCTTTCTAAAAGTCAACCCCTGATTTTTTATTTTTAATTCATCTCAATTAATGCCTGTATGGAAGCCTGGAAAAATATAACTGGAAACATATGCCTGGAGGAGACTCTTTTAGGTACTTGAGCCTCTTTTAGGTACTGATATGTTCTTAGAACAAAAACAACTGAGATGTTTGTACAGGAAGTCCGAATTTGGTAGATAAACTTTTTATGATTCTGCAATTGAGCCTGTTTGAAACCCTCTGCGTTACAGGCTCTCTGATCCTTGTTGGTATAATACTCGGCATTATTGAAGACAGGGCCAATTTTTTTACATGGAGAGTCGTAGGCAGGAAAGGAATTATGGCTACAGCCTGGATAGGTACCCCAATCCATGAACTTGGCCACCTGCTGATGTGTCGCCTTTTCAGGCACAAGATAATTAAATTCAAGCTACTTGCCCTGAAGGACCCGGACGGTATCTTAGGATACGTCAACCACGAATGGGACCGAAAGAGCTTCTACCAGAACATAGGGAACTTTTTCATAGGCATGGGACCAATATTCAGCGGGACAGCAGTCCTGATCCTGGGCATGTATGTCTTCTTGCCTAATTCCTTTGCCACCTTTGCAAATTATTCTACCCTTAACCCAGGCATGCCGGAAACAAATATATTAGCTAAAATCCTTGCTCTAACCGCTGATCTTTTTAAAAGTATATTTTCGGTAGAAAACTTAACTTCAGCCAGTTTCTGGATCTATTTTGCCCTGGCAATCGGCGTTTCCTCTCACATAGCCCTGAGCAGGGAAGACTTTAAAGGAGCAGGAAGAGGCCTGGTAACAATATTCACTTTCATTTTACTGGTAAATGTAGCTGCCCTTATCCTCAATGCCAATATCTCTGATTTTTTCACGGGTATCCTGGTTCTCAATGTCTACCTACTGGCGTTTTCAATGATTTCGATTGTCTTTTCTTTAATCAGGCTGGTTTTAAGCGCTTTTGCGTATTTTCTGGCCCACCTAGTTCCCTGGATTTGGAGCATGCGGTAATTTATATGAAGTAAATTTTATTCTTTCGTTATTAGTTTTCAGGGTTGCTTCAAGATCAAATATGAGATTGACTATTCCAATCACGAGATTTAAAGACGCAAATTTTGAATTTGGGGTCAACTCATTGTATACTTTCAAAACCCGTTCTCTTTTCCCGTCATCCTCTCAATCTCAATCTTAATCACGCACAGCCTGTTTACTTTCCAATCTTCAAACTCAAAAGGCTCCTTCTTTCCATAATGTTCGGACAGAACGATAAGCCCCTCTACTTTCTCATCGTAGTCTTCCAGAAACTTTGCCTGCCCGTGCCCGATAACACTCCTGTAGCGGACGTTGTATTTGCAGGGATCATCGGCAGTAATTACTTCAGTTTCGATGTCTACTTCGAAACAAACCCTCGGGTTCTTTTTAAGAATGTCGATTTTTTTACCTTTCTGAGAACTGTGGAAATAGATAGTATTTTCTTTATAGCCGAAGGCTATTGGGACAATGTAGGGAATGCCTGCATCTGAAAGAGCAAGGCGGAGGAATTTTGCTTTTAAGAGAATTTCTTCGATCTTCTGTGGGTCATGGATGATTTTCTGAGTTCCCATTATTTCACCTGGAATGAGTCATTTTCTGAAAATTCAAAAACTGAATTAACTTCAAAGCAGCGGCGCAATCGGAGGATTTTAACAGGGGATGAAATGAAAATATAATAAAAAAGTTATATCCTTTCGGCTGTATTATGCATTCTGATCTAACTCAACATGTCCACTATTTCCTTTATTGTTTTTTATCGGAATTGCGAAAGCGAAGGTGCTACCTTCCCCAGGATTGCTCCTGAACCAGACATATCCCCCGTGCAGGTGAACAATCTCCTTTACTAACGAAAGACCAAGCCCGGTTCCCTGGGATTTTCTGGAGGAAAATGAATCAATCTGGCTAAAAGGGTTAAAAAGTTTGTACTGATCCTCAGCTTTGATACCGATTCCGGAATCTTTAACCGTTATTTCAACCAAATCTCCCTTTTCTCGTGCTCCTATTTTTACAAGGCTGTTTTCGTAAGAAAACTTTATAGCGTTGTCCACAAGGTTGTACATTATCTGAACAAACTTGTCTTCGTCGGCAAGGATGCTTGTAAGCTTGCTATCCAGATCTATTTCAATTTTTATCTTTTTTTGGTCTGCGATGGGAGTTAGAAGATTTCGTATCATATTAAGCTTAGTAGCAAGCTCAAAATTTTTATAATTAAGCTCCATTTTTCCGGCTTCTATTTTAGAAAGATCCAGAAGGTCATTGATCAGATTCAGAAGATGCTTTCCGCTTTTTGAGATATTTCCAACAGATCGAAGTTGTTTTTCGTTCAATTCCCCATATGCCTGCTCATACAGCATGTCAGAGAATCCTATTATTGAGTTAAGTGGAGTTCTAAGTTCGTGGCTCATATTTGCCAGGAACTTGCTCTTGGTACGGTTTGCGACTTCAGCTATTTGTTTTTCTTGAAGAAGTTTCTCTGCTGCTTTCCTTTCTGTGATCTCCCTGCAGGTTTCCAGAATCCCTATAATCGTTCCATCCTCTTCGGTTACAGGGATTGCCTGGACGAACCAGACCCTACCGTCCTTTGAAGTAAATTCCCCTGATTTTTTATTGCCTGTTACAAAGATCTGTTCAAGTTGCAAGTATTCAGACAAGGAACCGTTTATACCCGGAGCGGATTTAAAACACATTCCCGCTGCATCTTGAAGATTCATTTTCATATTCTCAAGAGCAGCCTTATTTGCCCAGATGATATCAAGGTGAGGATTTACGAAAACAACCAGTTCATTCAGGGAGTCGAGCAGGACTTTCTTTACTCTCTCCTGTGCCTTTAATTCCTGCTCTGCCAGATTTTTACGTTCAATGGAACATTGGATAGTACTATGCAGCAATCTGCCTTCCGTTTGCCCCTTAACCAAAAAATCTTGAGCACCATTTTTTACAGCATAAGACCAGATTGTTTCATCATTCAGGCCAGTTAAAATAATTATAGGAATCAATGGATTTTTATTGTAAATTTTGAGAAAAGTACGAATGCCATCGCTATCCGGCAATCCTAAGTCTAACAAAATCACATCAAAAGTTTGCTCTTTAAGAACACTTAAAGCTTCATTAAGTGTTCCGGCATTTTTAAATTCATAAGAGAAGTTGGCAAACTCTCCGAGTTGCTCTTTAATTAGATAGGCATCTCCGGGATTATCCTCGATAAGCAAGATTTTGATATTTTTTTCCATAATTGCCTGTCCTATCAGGATTAAGTTGATCTTAGGGTCTTTTTATTATTTTATGTATTTTGATGATCACGGTCAATTGCCAACGGAATCAATGCTAATTTTGACGCTCCCAAAAGATATTAATTAGCTTCTGATCTTATTTCGTTGGTAACTGTACAATTTCAAGCCAGAATTATTCTATGGAATCAAATACCTTTATGAACTGATCAAAAAAGGTTTGGTGATATAGGTATTGGCATGAAGATTATAAGCTCTAAGTACTCCCTCGCGAAATAACTTGAGCACATTTTTACACTGTACTTACTAATTTTCATAAGCATCTCAACCGATTTTGTTTAAAAATAATAATGTGTTGCTTAGGTTATTTCGTTACAAGCCCTTAGTATGTCTTTTTCAGCTCCATAAGTATTAAAATTACTACCGGTTATTTTTAAGGTTACTACTCTCTTTTATTTATTAAAAATTTCACGTCCATCTTTTATCTATAATTATTATTTGTAAAACTTTTTTACTGATAAGTGAACAAAAATTTCGTGATTATTCAGCCCGGGAAGAAAAACATCTATAGCCATCTTTGTTAGCCATTGATTGTGTTTTTTTAGTTATACGTAGGGTGACAGTTACACATTTTTTGAGTATAAATCGTTATCATTTGACTTATTTTTGGACTTAAACAATTATGAAATTTCACTATATATAACTTCTCAAATACGGTTACTCTACCCTAAGATCCAAAATCAGTTATGTGGTTATCCTCTCCAAATTTTATGGAAAATTTACTTTTTCCATATTTATCGAGAATTTATAAATTTAACTAAGTCTAAGACACATACTCAGAATTTTCTTTATTTAGACTCTATTAGCCTCACAACCCCGTCTGTGCCTTCTGAACCCATTTCCATCTCTACAAGGTAATTATAGTCCGAAATTTTCGAAAGCCCGCCTGCTCCACTGCCGCCTACAATCAGCGAGTAGACCTTTGCGTTATATTTCTTTTTTGTCTCTTCCCAGCGTGCCAGTACCAGCTCGTCAGATATTTCTGACTTTCCATCGGTAATGAAAAACAGGTCTGCGCCCTGAAAGTCCTTTTCCTTGAGAGATTTAAGACCTGAAGCAAGGGCAGTGTTGAAATCTGTTCCCCCTCCAAAGGTATAGAGAAGGAAGTTCAGAAATTTCTCGGACATCTTTTTCCTGCTGCTGAGCTCTATCTCCAGGTGCTGACTGGTAGATGCAAAAAGGATAACTTTCATGTCCCTCTGCTGGGAAAGCATTCGCTTTGCCATAGCCAGCACCGCAGACTTGGCCAGGGTTTGAGGAGCTCCGTGCATGGAGCCCGATGTGTCCACAAGCACAATCATAGGACCTCTGGGTTTTATGCGTGGAGGTCCGGTGTAATGCTTGCCAAGCAGCTGATAGCTCAGGAGTTTTCCTTCAAGCATGTCCGCATAGAACTTTCGCTTCAGAGAGGGATTCAGGAGCTTTGCGGCTTCCATAGGGAGCAGATTATTGATAGAATCGGAGAAACGCACGGTTTGTATCCTGTTTTTTCCAAAAGGAGAGAGACTAATTCGGTCACTTGGTGGATCGAACTCCCGCCTGCCGATGAAATCCACAATTCTTCTCAATTCAGGATTATTTTCAAAAAAGGTTGAGTAGCTTTTCAGCATTTTGAGCTGCAGGTAGAAAGGCTCTTTTTTAAGCTCTTTTACGGAATAGCTCCAGTTTCTCCCGGGAAAAAGAAGGGCAAGAGTATCGAAAAGGTCAAGGTTTTCTTCCATTTCCGAGACAAATTCGCTTATTCTCTTATAAAGTCCTTCCATTAATCCTTCCAGAAATACCTGGTAACCGTCCTTCTGCATAAATTCAAGGACAGATTCCTGAAGGGTAAGCTCTGCGGAATTCCTTGTCTCTTGAAAATTTCTGCCTTCCTCAGGTGAGCTATTTCCCCACATGAGGAGAGTATCTTTTAAAATCTTTTCAAACTCCATCAGGATAGCATCCATCCCGGTATCGAGTTCTTTAAGATATTTTGCTCTTGAAACACTGGTTGAGGATTCTGAAAAACGTTCCATTATATCATAAATAAGAGGAAGAAGAATTTTCAAGCCTGCAATTCCGGCTCCCCTACTTTTTTTTGCTATTCTTTTGAGTTTGGGCCAGGCTCTTGAATTTTTAAGGGTAAGAAAAATCGGATAAAAAGCTCCGTAAACCCCGATAAACCTTTCAGGGTCCTTTATCTCATAAGGCTGCCCAAAGAGAATCTCAAAAGTTAACACCTCAGCTATTTTTTCCCTTAGCTGGCGAGGAACAACTCTTGGAAAGGCTATTGTGCTTCTTAGCTCCCTTTCCAGCAGGGAGCTTGTTTGTTTCTGGAGAATGAGAGAGTCCTGCCAGAATTTATTTTTTGAAAATAAGGAGTGAGGTGATTGTAAGGATGCATCCGATGAATTCTTGAAACTCTCATAGCCTTCCGTATTAACACCTCACTCCTTTTATCAGTAGCTTTTTTGCTTCTTCTCAATTGGCGTTTTTTACTTCTTTACAACGGCAATTATCTTTCAGAAATTACTCATAATTACTCCGAAATTTCCCAAGTAATTTGAGTTATAAGTCATTTAAGGCGCGAGCCATTTGAATTATCGGTTCAAATGCTCATTTGAGTCTTGTTCATTTGAGCCTCGTTTATTTGAGTCTTAATCTGGACCCTATCCCTTTCATAAAACTATTGACACTGCTTCCAGAGTCGGGCGCATAAACTTTTGCTTCTTCTTTTGCAGGCTGCGGTTTAGGCTGTACTTGCCTGCTCTGCAGCCCAAGCGTGGACTGGGTTTTCGAGATAAGGGTATCGAGCTCGGATAACTCAATACTTCTGGCATCATGAAGAAGGAGAGCTTCGTTTCTGTCAAGGGTTGAAAGCCAGATATTTGCTTCCATAAGGCGCTTGAGAAGTTCCCTTTCTTCTTCAAGCCTGTATTTTACGCGTCTGACTTTATCTGACAGGGTTTCGAATTCCTTTTCAAAAACTTCCTTCTGAGATGGGGGTAATGTGCTCGCCTTTACCGCCGTTCCATAGAGAGAATCAATTTCCTTGATCAGGTTATCGTAGGGATAGATCTTTGAGTTCCCTTCTTTTTTTAAGGTATAGCTGTGATTCTGGTGGGATACATGATGAATTTCGATTTCCTGTCTCAACAGGAATTCTTCTCCGCAGCTATCACAGACGACCTTCACAGGGAGTTCGTTTTTCAGGGCAATGCTTACTGCAGCCTGCAGGTCTTCTGCTTCCTGGCGCAGTTTTTCCGTACTGATCCCTCCGGATACTACAAGTTCGAAGACCGTTTTCCTTATGAATTCTCTCTCTTCAGGCAGGTTCCAGAGCATGTGCTGAAGCAGGAGAGCCGTTGTTCTGTCTACTGCTATGCATCCGCTGCTGCAGGCTGCAACCTTCAGGACCTGGATAACTTTTTTCCAGCGCCTGTCCGAAATTTCAATCTCCTGAAGCTGAAGGTTCTTTCGAAGTTCAGTGATGATAATTTCAATATCAGGGTCAACAGGAAGGTTCTTTGCTTTTTCTCGAAGTCCGTATATTGCCGAAACCTGGATACTTACAGAAGGTTCGAAATCATCAGGGCTCCTGAAAAGGAGATTTCGGAAGTTTTCATCGTTCTGGATATAGGAGAGTCTGTACCTGAACAGAAAACGGTCAAAAAGAGCTTCGAGGCTTTCGTCTTCTTCAGGAAACTCATTTGATGCCCCGAAAACCGAGAGAAGAGGCACGTCTACAATCTCTCTTCCATTATGGTATTTACGCTCATTCAGGATTGTCAGGAGACTGTTCAGGATCGCGCTGCTCGCCTTAAAAATCTCATCCAGTAAAGCAACATGTGCAGTCGGGAGGCAGCCGTCGATTTTCCGGCGGAACTCATCTTCTTCCAGGGCTTTTAATGAGAGCGGGCCAAATATTTCTTCCGGGGTTGAGAAACTGGTCAGGAGGTAATTAAAAAAATTTCCCCCTTCTATAGACTGACAAATGTTTTTTGCAAGTTGAGTTTTTGCCGTTCCGGGAGGCCCAAGAAATAGGATGTTTTCCCCTGATAGTACGGCAAGGAGAGAGCCGTTTATTTCGGCTTCCCTTTCTTTGAAGTAGCTCGTAAATGCGGATTTGATCTCTAGAAGATTTTCTTTCAGGGCCAGGCCTCCAGGCTGCAAAATGAAATGGAAAATAAACTTTCGCAGGCATTTCTCTGAACTGTTTAGCCTGATTCTATTTTGATCCTATTTTAAATCTTCCAATTATGTTTTGTTTCCAGAATATCGGAGATCTTCCTTATCCTGATGCGCAATTTGTGATTTCATGCCGTAGGCAGTTCATCTTTTCGTTTAAAATTGGTTAAAGAATGTATTTACTTGATTATGGAGTGCTTTTCGGGAAACTACCAATAAATTGATGATTATCTTAAGGACGAAGTTTTAATTAAGTTCAGAGAGACTGTGGAATCCAATTTTGAAACATCCACGAGATGTAAAATAAATTACTGTATTATCAAAGGCTAAGATATATACTCCTGCACTCCTCAAATACTGATGTCAGGTAGGTAAGGGTGGTTTAAGTGAATGATGACATTTTTGAAAGAATTCACAAAAGTTTGACCGTAGAACAGATAATGACTCCAAAAGACGAATTTTATTTTCATCCTAATGATTCTGCATTTCATAAAGACATAACCATCTTTCCCATTAAAAATGAGTATGGGAAGATTATTAAATATTTTAACAGTATAAATTCCAAAGAACATTATATATTGCCAGATAAAACAGTTTCAAAAGATTTGGATATAATGTCTTTAATCAAAATGCTGGATAGAAATTCTTTCTTCTTCGTAGTCCATGCCGAAATCGTAGGGATAGTTACTGTTTCAGACTTGAGAAAAGGGGCTGTGAGGATGTTCTTCTATTTGCTACTTTACAGGTTGGAAAATCAGATGAAGATATTTTTCAAAGAAAGAATGTCTGAAGCTAAATTTATAGAGCTTGCAAAACCTAAATGCAGACTGCAAAAGAAAGAATATGAACTATCTGTTTTTGAAGAGTGCAGTTTTTACGATTACCTGGTAGCCCTGAAAAACTATGATGCATTTAAACAGCAGCATGGTTTATCAATAAGGGACATTGAACAGTTTGGTGGTCTTGACAAATTCAGGAACTGGATCATGCACCCTTCAAGAGAAGAGGTCAAAGTGAAAATAGATTCAGAAATGGATTATAACCATTACCTGTTCAAACAGCTTGATAGAATTCAGAAACTTGAAAGATTATTGAAAAATACATGAGAATCTTTTGCATTTTTTATGCAGACATCTAAAAAGAAAAGATAGATGAAATCCCTCTTCTGTAAGAGAGAAGGAAAGATACACCGTATTTCTGCTTTGATTCTTTAAATACACTCTTTTTTAATGGATTTACCAGATTCACCAGGACTAGCAGGATTCTAAGGTTGTCGATGAACAACAGACGATCTTTTGACATTTTTCTCATCTCTTTTTCTCTTCCTGCTCGATCAGCGTGTGACCGCCGTTTGCAAATCCTATGAACTCTGTAAAAGGTATATTTTACGAAATGTATTCATCGGTCAAAATTTAAGTGAGTCAAAATTTGGCCAAATAAATATTTATTAGCCTTTTTTTCGTATTTAACGCCTTCTTGTTTCTTTTGGAAAAGATTCAGCTAACAATGGCATTAGGGGAAGTTTCCATCTCCTCACAGACTGATGAGTATTCGACTGAAATTAAAACTCTGAGCTTTCTACACATTATACATTTTTGTGTAATCTTAAACCGCGAAATTTAAATATAATTAAGAATATTGTTGATTTATCAATCATTGATAAATCAATTATTCAATTTCTTATTATTGAAAAATCAATATTATCGTTGGAATTGACATATTTTCCAAAAATTATTGGCCTGGAAAACAGGCGCTGATTCGGCAAAATCTAGCATAAAAAAAGGTGTTGTGGGTGTGAGTTATTGAAAACCGTGAGCATAATAATCTCTCTATATTTTATTCAAATATGGGGGATGTACTCATTTTTTCGGAATTGATCAATAATTCACGGAAACGACCAAAAAAGGATAGTGAACAAAGATGGATGAAGCAACGGCGAAGAAGATAATTCTTCTTTCTATGGAAAGGGATGCTCTTGACAATTTGATTTTTGAACAGACCTTTCAGAAAAAAATTATTGGCAAGTTTCAGGAACTGAGCAAGAATCAGCCAATGGTGATCAAGATCATAGGCATGGAAGGTGAGATCATGCCCTCAACCATCGGGAAGTACACCGGAATGGAAAAAAGCAGCCTCACTCGGATGGTTGATGATCTGGAGAAAAAAGGGATAGTGTTTCGGAAAACCGATCCTGAAGACAGAAGGAAAGTGCTTGTTTCTCTGACAGATAAGGGGTTGGAATGTTATAATTATTTTAATGAGATCGCCGATGAGCTCCTTGGGCTTGTAGATGAGAAGGATGTCGAAGATTACGTACAGAGCCTAGAGACAATGGTGAAGATTTTAAGAAAGGTTGCGGATCAACAGGCTAGATGTATATAACGAGATGATGGGAGTGAACGGAGGAAGTTGAAATGACTCTTAAGCTTATAGAAAACCTTCAGAAACTGGGTTTTACAAGTAATGAATCCAAGATCTACTCAGCGCTTGTCGTCCTAAAGCAGGCGAGGGCAAGTGAAATAGCCGAGATTTCTGGAGTGCCGAGGTCCAAAATCTACAGAACCCTCAGAGGAATGGACAAAAAAGGGTATGTGCGAATAATTGAAGGTGAGCCCACTCTTTTTTGCTGTGTTCAGCCGGAAGAGCTTATTTTCAGGATAAGGGCTGATATTATGCTTTCTTTGAACGAAATTGTAAGTGAGCTCAATGCTCTGAGCCCGGCAAATAATAGCTTTTATCCAGGAAATCTCCAGAAACTAAAGGCCAGGTTCTGAAAATAGGAACCTAGAGCATTAACAAGATGGTGTCGCTCCAGGAGATCATGGAGGTGCTTCCGATGGAGTAGCAAGACACAAAAAATCCTGAAATTGTAGTAGGGGAATATGGGCCGGTGGAAAATAATCATGGACTCGATAACAACGACTTAGAAGAAAGGAGCTGAAATGAGCAGGTGTACAGTATTTTTGTCAGTGCTATGTTTTTTATTTGTCATCGGTTAACCATTTTCATGCACACTTCGAATACTACGTGTAGCGATTTTCCTACTTCAATGCTAAATATTTAGGAATGACAAGAATATAATTTCAAGTATTTCAGTTACAGATATTGTCTTTGATGATTATTTGGGAAAATGGAATTATAGAGCTATCCCAAAGTGAAAACTTGAAGTTATTTTCGAGCTATTCCTTAGCATGAAAACTAACACTTTTAGATGTTTTGCATCTTAACCGAATCCAAATGAAGATCATTTAAGCTTTCTTAATTAAATCATAATTGACTAATCGCAAGTGAAATAGGCATATTTTCTAATTGCATGTTATAAATCAAGAATTAAATACAGATTAAAGCTATCAAAGAGCAAAAACCATTGACCAAGTGGCAGTCTAGATATCTTTTTTCTGATGTAGAAAGGAAAAGAATTTGTGATTAGAAGGGAAAAAGAGATAGAAAAATCCGATTTGATTGTATTATAGAGCTGCTCGTGCTACCTGAGCACAAGCAGCTTGGATGTTTGATTTAGGAGCAGTAGCTTATCTGTTTTTTTCTAATTTAATTATAATATTTTTTATAGGTTATAGATATATAGATTCAAGAATTTTTTGTGCTCCATTTTTTTTCGGGTATCGGTTCAAGTGATAAGCCACTGCTTTGAGGGTTGTTTATATCGATTACTTTCCTTTCTTTCCTGGTTTTGATGGTTTTGCATCCCTCTTTGCAGACTTATCAGCTGCTGGAGCCTTTGCCTGCGGTTTCCCACAAGTAGCTCCGACTTTGTGACTATCTTCTTTTGGCATAAAGAAACACCTCTGTTTAGATTTTTTACTTAAGTAACTAATTATACAGTCTTAAACATATATATTAGTTTCCAACCCAAATATTCAGGTGATTAAAAAACTCTTATAAAAGTAATTTATCGCCTAAGCGTAAAACCACTGAGTCTTAGCTCAGCGGATATAAGCGTCAACTTCAATTATTTTCGTTATCATTAAACCTATTAATACTGTTGTGTCTTATTTATTGTTAGATTAAGGGATGCGATAACCAAGCAACCTTTTTTAAAGAGTTAACCATCAGGCTCATACTGGTCTTGAATAAATTCACCGTATCAAGTTCGTATTTATGCAAAGTCGTAACGGACGAATGAACGGGACTCAGTACGGCAGGAAGTGCCGGAATATTTTATTCCTTCATACAGTTTAATCCCATAATCCGTCATTTAAAGGGCAAATCCCTAAAGAACTCTCAACACCAGGGGTTTGCCAGTGATAAACTCTATCTTTTGCCTTTCAACTTACCCAATACTCCAGAAAAGTCAAATTCATTTTCAGGTGTTTTTTCTTTCTGGTTCCTCTTCTCTATTTTTTCTAGTCTTCGATCAACTATATACTCTCCAATTGGAGTAATAAAACCGACTAGAATTCCAAGGCCTATAAAAATATAAATTATAGTAAAAATCTTTCCAAGGTCAGTTTTTGGAGTAAAATCACCGTATCCTACAGTTGCCAGGGTGATAACTGAAAAATATAAAGAATCAATCCATCTCCAGCCCTCAACGTTGTGGTAGAAAATAGTGCCAACAGTAAGAATTAACACAACAAGATACAGGAGGGATCGGAACTTCGGATCTTTAAGCATCTTTCTGAGCACTCTTAAAAACGACACTAAAGTAAAAAGAAACGAAATCATAGTTTCATCCCCTTACGCGTTACGCCACCCAACTCTCAACCGCCTGAACGAGCGAAATCTGAGTGCACTAGTGCTTCGATTCTGAATTATATGCATAAATCATTATATTAGTAAGACTATAAATGTACTTATGCCTCGCAT
>MDTP02000109.1 GCA_001714685.2 Methanosarcina sp. Ant1
AGAGCGGCGTATCATGCGGCAGCATCCAGCCGTCTAATTCCCGATATGTCTCAATGTCCGGGTTGTGAATTTGGTAGTTCTCAATCCCAGACTACATATTTTTTGACTATACTCCTCAGGATTCAGTTTTTACAATTATATTGAATTATTACTTGTTTTTTGAGAAACAAATTTAAAATTTTGACTTAAATTGAGGATTTTTACAAATCCGATTACGATGAACTTATTTTAAGATGATTACTGCATTAAGGATTTCCTCCATAATTTCTTATTTTTTTGGTTCATCAAGATACGGAGCAAGCGAGGAAAGAGCTTGTGCCCTTCGATACTCGGATTGAATCCCGCGTGCAAGATCAAGGGCTTTCTCAAGAATTTCTTTTTGTCTGGATTCATCCAAATGTGGAATTATTAATGAGAGGGCCTGTGGCCTCAGATCTTTATCTTTAAGATTATAAGCTAATTCAAGGGCTTGTTCCAGGATTTCTTCTTTTCTTTGCCCTTTCAGGTATGGTAGAAGCAGAGAATCAGACTCTACTCTTTGATATTCAGATATAAGCCCTGATGCCATCTCAAGGGCTTTTTCCATGATTGTTTCATTTTTTGATCCGTACAGATGCGGGACAAGCGAGGAAAGGATCTGGAATTTTGCATCTCCATATTGAATTTTGGGGGAGAAGTCAAAGATATGTTCAATAAGTTCTTCTTTGCCCGATCCTCTAAGATGGCGGGCAAGCGAGGAAAAGACCAGGGCTCTTTCGCCTTCATCTTGAATATTGGAGGCAGAATAAATGGCTTTTTTTATAAATTCTACCTTTCTTGGCCCCTCCAGAATCGGAACAAGCAGGGAAAGGTACTGGGACCTTAAATCTCCGTATTGAATATTACAGGCAAAGTCGAGGGCTTTTTCCATAAATTCTTCTTTTACTGGGCTCTTCAGTTGAGAGACGAGCGAGAAAAAGGCCTGTGATCCCTGAGACTCATTTTGATTCTTAGCCTTAATTTCTGCAATTTTTGCCATTCGTATGTCAATGGCACTGCCTTCGATTATAACTCTCTGGTCAAGTTGAATGTGTGTATAATTTAGATGCGGCTTTCCGGCACTATCATCGTTTCTATTTGTAACTCTCAATTCAGGGGAAGTCGTTTCAGTTTCCGGGATTCCTAACTGCTCTAAATCCTGAACAGTACTGCTTTTTGCTACGAATTCCTCAAGTATCTTATTAAATTTTTCAGACACTTTATTTCTGTCACTTGAGTTTTGTTTTATATTGACCAAATGATCTTCGACAATTATCTTCTGTATTGCATCGTTTTCCATAAAATATAACAATTCTTTAGCTAAATCGGGATTTTTTCCAAGCAATTTTATAATCTCCTGAATCAAAGCCTGCTTTATCTCCGGATCAGAGGGCGCAACAACCATATCTCTCGCGGCTACTTCCAATTCAGGCCATTCTCTAGAACACAGTTTTTCCCACAAGTTTTTCTTAATATCCCAAACTTCAGGCCTAACTTTTTTGACAGCCTCTTCAGCCGCTTTTTTAGACCCGATGACCAGATAAGGAATTACAGGTTCGATAAAATCTGTCACTGTTTCTGCCAGTTGCCTCATTATTACATCCTGTTGCTGCATTGTTTCATCCTTCTATTTAGCTAAATGTTATGTTTTCTTTTTATTGTTTAGTTTCAACAATACATTGATAAAAGCAAGTGTAAAACTTATATTGGAATATAGAATTCAACAATTATATAAGTCTGCAATCAAACAATTCAGTGGTTCATCAATATAAGTTGATGCTTTTCAATACGCCACACTGCATTCAGCTCTCATCACTGCATTCAGCTCTCATTTTTCGCGCGGTGTATATTTTGGTTTTCTGTACGCGGGTATGTCTGGAAAACAGGTGCAGATCAACAAAGTGCATCCTAAGGTGAAATCTCAACCAGCTAGTGAGGCTCCACAATGCCGAAATCTAGTGATGAACGTAGAATTAGAAATCACTGGATTTCGAAAATGGTCACAATCCTTTGAACGTAACCTATTGAATGGTGCCGGTAGACCTCAAATATCGAATTTGATTGAATCCTGGATTCTTCTTGGGAATTCCAGATTTCGATCAACAAATGCAAAAATCACTAGATTTTGGAACTGAGTCAATGAGGCGCGATAAAAATATTAAAAAGTGTAGAAAGAAATGCTTAAAAATCAGCTTGTAGTCAAATTTTTAGACTTAATTCCCTGGCAGCCTTCAGTATCCAGTTTCTTTTCGCCCAGGCTTTCCCTCAAGAAACCTGGCATTCTCCTACGAATTTCGTTATTTCCTTGGCTGCCGTCTCACAGCTGACAATAGCAGGTTTTCCCGTAATTTGGATGGTAAGATTGGACTTTTCATCCCACATGAAAAGCGCAGCAACCCCTTTGCCAGAAAGTTCTCCACTGCTTCCTGGAGGGACGTAGATACCGTAGTCCTGAAGCTTTTTCTTCATGCATTCAAACGTAGCGGGTGGAACATTAGAAAACGTTGTAGGTTCACAACTCTTTGCGTGTGCGAATCCAACAGAAAAAGCTAAGCATAGCACTAGCAGAGAAGATATCAATTTCTTTTTCATTCTTTACCCCCAGTATGCGAATTCGGCCGTTCGAGTAGACCGCATATACAGACTAAATAAAACACATTTTAATTCAAAACAATTTAATATAAATCAATTAATAATAATCGTCCGGTTTATAAGTAGTTATTCTCTATTGAAAATGGGATTCAGTACGACCTGCCTACAAAATCATAATAATTTCTCCCAGGTATAGGCTATATACTCAGTGGTCAATGAGAATTTCGATACATAAAAAACAATCCAAAAACTACAGATTACTCAATCCAGTAGCTCCACAACAGCCGCCCTTACATCCCTTCAACGACTCTTTCACAAAGTCTCTTTTCTTCCAATAGTCTCAAGCTGCATTTCCGCAGGGGACAGTGTGTAAAGTCAACTAAAACAAGGATCGAAACAATGGTTCACAGAAGTGGGTTCTCCTGACTGTTGAATCATAGCCATTTTGAATTTCTCCTCAAATCTTTTTATGACTATTTATGTAATTAGAAATTTATATATATTATCTTTCAATTAGTATGACATTATTTTCAATAACAAATATGGATAGAAATAGAAAAAATATGTAGATTAAACAATACTATTGAAATTTTATCCTGAAAGTAACACATTCGCTTTTGTTGCGTGTCTGGTATTCTTCCGGCTTCATTAGAAGCTCTTATGGGTTTTTTGTATTGGATGGGATGTTTTCTTTACCGAAATCCGGAAATCGTTTATATAACGTATAAGTGAAGGAAAAACAGTAAAAATAGAAGGAATAAATTGGTGGTGTTTGGGAGGGTCATAGTCTCATTGCTGCTTGTGACCTTCCTCTGTGTTTTGAACGTACTTAGGAGTTTGCACCTTATCTTTTGCCATTAGCGTTCTAGGCATCTGGAATGCTTGCTTGCATCGATCACACCAATAGTCAAACTTGTGTGGTCGTCTTAGGAATGACAAGAATATAATTTCAAGTATTTCAGTTACCGATATTGTCTCTGATGATTATTTGGGAAAATGGAATTATAGAGCTATCCAAAGTGAAAACTTGAAGTTATTTTCCAGCTATTCCTTAGTATTGCCAGGCTTGCACAGTGGGGCATACTTTCCGTTCACGTTCCACGCGGTGCCCTCCTTAGGTGTTTCGGAATACCTTTCCTAAAAATTGAATTCTTAAGACCTGATTTATCAAAAATCGTTTTGCAGTGGTCACATCTATAATCATGTGTCCTCATCCGTTTTGCAATCTTAGCCGAATTGTAGTGGAGGTACACAGTTATTTCGCGTTCCGTGTGATCACCCTTCGGCTTTTATGATATCGCTTACTGGATCTCCCATTTCTTCAAGTTCCTTCTGGATATCTGCGGTTGTGATATTGAGATATGCCATAGTGGTTGCAAGATTCTTGTGCCTTAGGTACCTTGATACTTTTGCTAGGGCTATCCCTTTGTTAAGCAGGTGAGTGGCTCTTGACCTTCTCATAGTATGTGTACCGATCTTCTTATCTATCCCTGCCTCTTTGCAAAGATCGTTTAGTTTCCGGTATGCCCAAGACCTATCAGCTTTTTTCCCTTTGTTGGTGAACATTATATAATCGGACGGTTTAAGGTCGTTTCTTTCACAGTAACTTTTTATTTGCCTGAGAACCTGCAAGTTACATGGTACCGGCTCAATATCGTTATCTTTCCTTTTCTTCCCGCCTATTACATTGATTTCCTTCTTTTCTATGAGAATATCACGGACACGGACGTTAAGGGCTTCTGTGATCCTCAAAGCCGGAGTATAAAGTAACAGAATCCATGTCTCGTACTTTTCGTCTAAATTCGGAAGCCCGAGTAGTTTCTTTACTTCCTCTTCAGTTAACCATTCCTTCGAATATCCCATAGTACATATATGACGCAACAATAACTCTTAAATGTTTCTTTTTTATGATTGCAAGACTCAATTTAGATCTTTGGTGGGATTAATGGGAAAAACGCAACAGTTTGTCTAAATTGTTGTTAGTGAAATGTTCCAGGCAATCCTAAAATGCATATAGAATTCCCGATGTTAGGCAATCCGAATCCCGGGAATTCTGTATGCAAATGAAAAACTCCGATTGTGTCCATGCTAAAGGGATAAATCTAAATTTTGAATACGATTTTCAATAGAGGATTTCGATTTACGGTTCTGTGAAGTCTTCGTAATCTAACAACTTCTGAAATATGCTGTAAAAAAATCATCATCTAAGTTTATGAAGTGACATGTGGATTTTTGAGTTCACAAAACTACGTTGATTTGTCAAGTATTTTGATTATTTATACAAAGGTCAAGGGCTTTTATACAGTTTTTCAAAACGATGAGTTGTGTTTCTCTGATTCCATAAGATGGTCATTCAGATAGCTTCGTCTTAAATAATTCCTTGAAGACTGATTTTTTTACACCAATATATATATGAATAATCAAGTAACTTTTTTTGTTTTCTCTAATTCTTATTTTTATTCTCACTCTTTCTTTTATATATGTATTTATATTTTGAATTCTTTTTATTTTATATTATTTGTCCGGATGCGTAATCTGTAAGGATTTATTTAATTTCCTGGACAAGTGCAAAAAGCTGGGTTAGCTGGATTATTCTCTGGAGCGTAGGAAATATGTCCGTAGAAATGGAATTGGGTATCAAGCTCAGTAAGCTCGATATAGAGACTGAAGATCAAGAGGGGTAATATGGTCTGTCCTATGTGTATAGTTGGGGGAGTTGGGTTTATTCTCAGTAGGATTTTTGGGTTTCCTGATGCGGTTGTGGCTTTTGTGACAGGGATGCTGGCGACTTCGATGGCATATTGGGGAAATCATATTATAGCAAAAAAATGGACGAAAATAAAAGGTCAGCTTATAGCAATCAATATCCTGTCAGGGATTGTATGTTTGTATTCTCTTAAATTGCTTGGATTGTGGTAAGTAGAGAAGTAGCTTACATCAAAACAGGGATTGAAATTTTAATGTCTATGATATCAGTTTTTTCTTTACGGTCGAGAATTTTGCACCTTTGGGCCACTAATGTTCATTTAAATGTTTTGGAAGGGGGATAAAATGGGAATCAGATTTGACATAGTTTTAGCGCTGGGTTTGATCGTGCTTTTTTTATAACTTATTATCGCTTCGGTGGCGGTTTGATTCGCTAGAGATGGACATTGTGCAAAAAACTCGAGTTAAATGAAGTGTGTGAAGCGGAAGCAAAAAAGTAAGCATGTTAAGAGCAGGTCACAGTTTGCGATTCCCTCTTTCAAATTGCTGTTGTCTCCACCTTCGCAGAGTTGATATTTAAGTACTTTTCCAGATTCATGGCAGAACGTTCTATTTCTTTGTCTTGGGCAATCATCGTTTATATCACCGGGATATTCGCGGTATACTACGTATTTGCCATTTGCCTTTTTTATGCATCTGGCTCCAAGCCCACTCTTCTTCCACATAGTTTTCCTCTTCTCGGCATCTGACTTACTAAGCCCGAAATAACTTAACTCATCGAGTGTACGTTTTACCGTTAAATTGTCTGCAGGTTTTATGCATTGTTACCAGCTACATCGTTTTTGAGGCTATATATGGGCTGTCGAAATAAAAACATCATTGATTTTGCATCTCACTGGTACTTATGCTGTTTGCAGGGTACAGGCTTCACAGAGCATGCAGAGTGAGCCAGAGTAAATTTGATTTTTCATTCCAGCCAACGCGTGACCTCATCGACTGAAGGAAGGATAGAAGGAGACGGTTCTTCGGCTGAATATCCCACAGCGCATCCATTAAGTGCCCATTCACCAGGATTAATCCCGAGCATTGTACAGAATGATGGATTGTCAGCCATTTGAGCTGTCGCAGAAACCAGCTGGAATCCAAGACTAAGAGCTGTCGTTTTTAGCCACATGTTCTCCAAACAGTGCGCGAGAGACTGCTGTTCTACCGCAGGGAAACCTTTCTTCTCGGCTACTATGATGAAGTATGGAGCTGTGCTAACACCAGGAACCTTCCCTATTTTCTTGATCACAGCAAGCCGGTTTGAAAACCCGATGGCTTTTTCACGGAGATGCGGGTCATTCTCCATAGCAAATTCAAGCTTTGAAACCATTGTCGAGACCTCTTCAAAGATAAGAGAAGCTGCGGTTGTCATACTTTTTGAACCCATTTTTAGGACAAAAAATCTCCGAAAATAATCCTTTGTGCTGCCCACAGTTGCGGCGGCAAATGGGGCATGAAGACCAGCATCAATGATGCCCCTGATGTCGTCTTTTGACGGGAATTCCTGCCAGAACCGCCGATGAGATCGTCTCTCAACAACGATTTCGTCAAATATAGCATTTTTCTGATTAGGTGCTTCCTTCCTCATGTAGATCACTCCCAAAGTGAGTAAATTACCTATTCGAAAGAACGGGTAATGTATCATTATTGATTTACTTCTTTGTAACAGTCAATGCAAAAAGGCTTACTAAATGATGTTTTATTTACGTTTCCGCAGTAGTGGCAATACTTTTCTTGGTATGATTTTTCCATATACCTTGACCACGATTTAAAACAGGTAGGACACAGAGGCTTATCTCTGTCGTAATTAATGCTTTTACCACACCTTACGCAATAACAGCTATTTGCTATTGTTATTTTACCAACCTTTTTTAATTTAGTGCCGACATAGCTGGCTTGACTGATAATATTTCTAAAATTGATTAATTTCTTTTCGTACCTCTTACCAACATTAATCAATAGAGAGACGTGCCGGTTAACGTCCTCATAAATAACGGGGTCAGTTGATTTATCGATTTTAATTCCCATTTCCCAATTGTTTTCCTGGGAGTGTTGATACAAGTTCATCGATGTAATGATGGCTGTATCCTCATTTAAGTAACATTTAGCATGCAGATTATCGAGAGCATAAATGTTGGCATTATTTAGTTGATTTAGAAGGAAATCCATGTCTTTATCATTGATTTTGCTATCTTTATCAGAACGATACAGTATTTTAATATCGATTTTAGGAGATGCCTTTTCCACTTGCTGAATCAATATTTTTATTCTATCAGACATCTGGAGATATGGACTTACAACGTGTAGCTTTTCCTTGGACCTTGATATCATTTTACTTAGTTCTGAAGATGTTGCATTAGTGTCAAGAAACTCAACCATTTGACCACAGTTCCAAAATTCAGTAATAGTATTTAGTGATGTAACTAATAGACATAAAACTTTCTAAATTTCAATATGCATAAAAGTTACACTTTGGGTCAAGAGATCGACAGCAATAAGCATTCACGTTTAAAAAATAAATATAATCACAACGTCTAATGTACTTGATTTTGTACTTCCAGTACGTAAACCCTAATTAATTGCTGAGTTGACTATAAATGGTAACATACCTACCACAAAAATGGAATTAATCTGTAACGAACTTTTTGACAGTATTCATTGTAACCTGTTAGCTTTTGGGATAGAAACTTTTCTTCATCAAGAAGTCTCAAGATGATGATTAGTGTGAAAGGGATAAGTACGAGTAGCCCCCACCAAGAGCCAAGCGCGAGAGGTGTGCCAAAAAGCATAATGAAGGAAATTGCTGTTGTTACCGCCAGAGCCTTTGGATATCTTTTGGGTTCTGATTAAGCAGCCCTATAGCTTACATAACCACCGAAAAATCATATTGGGCTATTTTATCAGCATTTTGGATTACAGTGTCCTGCTGGCAGGTGAACCCTACTTAAAGCCTTTTTGTGCTTTGTTATGCATAACCAAATATAAAAGATAGACAAATTGCCCGAGCTGCCTGAAAGATTGACAGAAAAAAGTTTTTTGATCCTGAAGAAAGAAAAGGATCTTTTTAAGTAATTACCTGAATTATAAGTTCAAGTTTCCCCATGCCCCCAAAATATAGTGTTTAACTGGAAATCAGATTATTCGAAAGATTCGACACATCTAGTAACCTAATCTCCAGTAAAGCGCCTATTGACATGCATCGTCCCACATTATTTCAGGCAGGAGCTTCTTTGGTCATGATATAAGCGACCATTTCAGGGTTAAGCTTGCTCTCCCTTGAAATCTTTGCTTCAATATCCTCAGTAGATTTACCTTCAGTTTTCATTTCTTTTATTTTTTCGAACACTGAAGATGGAACGGTGTAGTAGTCGTTTAAATCCTTCCTGTGACCCCAGACATCTCCTTCTAGAAGCTGGATTCTCTGCATCTCAAGGAACATCTCAATTGACTTTGAGACCGTAGCCATGTAAGATTTAGGTAACTGAATTACCTCAATCTTCGGGCAGGTTTCAACCAGTCCAAATATGTCCTTGTTCGACGGCCTGAATGCCAGGTGTACAATGCGTTCATTAGGGTTTAATGTAAAGATTTCCTCTCTGGAACTAACTACTCGAATTTTCATGTTTTTCCCCCACTGTAAAGTTCTTTTCTGTTTTTTTACGTTTTTACCTTGATATATAATACGTTATACTTACTATATATATTTATCTCATTGAACTAACATTATTCTTTCAGTATAGTGGTGTCCTATTTTATAATACCAAAAGGATTAATATCTAAATAGCCAGGAAAGTGAATAAAAACTTGTTTTTACACGATATTCTATTATTTTTTATTCAAATTTCTTTTCTGTTATGTTATATTTTTTTAAATTAACTAATTAATTATTTTAACCTTGGTTGGAGGGGTTCTCACAACTTTCAGCTTTAGTTTAGCGATAATGTGTTCACCCATGTAGAGATATAACCTTTATTAATATCAGAGCATATATTTTGGCGTGGCATCTCAACTTCTGATATGCCGAAAGTTACGCATTGTTCAAACAATTTGTAAGAAATAATCTTGGATATTATCATAAGCATATAAAGAATACTGTCAAAAAGTTCGTTAAAGATTAATTCCGTTATTGTGATAGGTACAGATCGATTCCATCATTGCGTAGGTATAATTGGAATTTTAAATAATGCGACAACGTATGTAAAAACGTGTTTCAACTTTGCGCATCGTAAAGTGAGATTTCCTATTTCTAAACAAATCATACAATAAGAAGCCTATTCAGGACAGATAATCCCCCAGCTATTAGATACCCAGCACCAGAAACCAATTTACACTTACCTGGTTGAGATTTATTTCGCAATTCTTTAATTTTAAGCATTTTTAATGGCAGTGCTTTATATACCTTCCAAAACGAGTTTTAAAAAATGATTCCACTACGCTACAAGCTTATAAAGTATAAATTGAAATACTATGGTTGTAAAAAATACCGCAACTCAACTGATTAAAAAAGTTTGTTGGGGATACCGATCAATAATCTTTAAGAGCCAGACCCGGATGTTGTATTCAGGAATAATCAGCTCTCCGCGATAGAGTAAGCTTTTAAAGCTATAGAGGAGCCATGCAGACCTTAATCATATGCATAGACCGAGATAATGACCTGGGTGAAAAAGCAAAATTGGAAACCCCTATAATAGGACGGGAAGCAAACGTTCAAGCTGCCGTTGCACTTGGAATCGCAGATCCGGAGGATTCGGATACCAATACTATTTTCGGCGGAATCCGGATACTTGACGAATTGCGGGCAAAGGGAGCTGACGTGGAGCTGATATCTTTTGCAGGGGACAAAAATGTCGGAGTCATCTCAGACCAGAAAATTGCAGACCAGCTCGAGACTTTCCTCAAGATGAATGAGGTGCAGAGAGCTATTTTTGTTTCGGATGGAGCTGAAGACGAAACCCTTATTCCTATCGTACAGTCCCGCATGAAGATCGACTCCGTAAAAAGAATTGTTGTAATGCAGAGCGAAAGACTGGAAAGTACCTATTATATCCTGAAACATGTCTTCAGTGACCCCAAAATATCCCAGACCTTCTTTGTGCCTTTGGGGCTTGCTTTTCTTATTTATGCAATATTCCTGCTTGCTCATTATCCCGAAGGTGCAATCGTAGGAATTCTTGCAGCTGTGGGTCTTTACATGTTATATCGGGGATTCGGGCTGGACGATATTGTTGCCCTTGAAAAAGAAAGGCTATGGGATGCTTTCCTGAAACAGAGAATGGTTTTTATCAGCTATACGGCTGCCATACTTACCAGTCTTGTAGCCACTGCATATGGTGCTATGGAAGTATGGAAACTTTATTCCGCCGAAGGAGTCTGGTACCATGGAACCCTTACTCTTATCTCCGTTTTCGCCAATGCCTCTGTCTGGTGGTATGCAGGAGCCCTGCTGCTTGCGAACCTGGGAAAAATATTCGATCTAAGGATGGAAGGCAAACCCATATACAGAAATGTCTCAATCTCTCTCTTTGTGATCGCAACCGGGCTACTCTTCTGGGGTGCAAGCACATACATTTTAGCGGCGTTATCTCTTTCAGAAGGAGTCACTAATGACGCATCACTAACACTCCAGTATTTCGTATATTCAACCATTATTGCAGTTCTCATTGCTCTTGCGGGAATAAAATATTCCGTATCAAACCAGACTTCTGAAAACAAAAAAGGAAAAAAGGAAAGACGAAATGAAAAATTCGCCTGAAATTGAATAAATTACTAAAGAGGTTTAAGATCAGACGGAATGATAACAAAAAATATAAAACAAGTATATAAAATATAATTATATATGAAAAAATATAAATAAAATGAAAATAAAATGAAAATAAAAATTGAATAGAATCTTTTAAAAATATTTATTCATTATGATATATATTTTTAAATTAAAAAATGGCGGTAAAAAGAGCCTTTAAAAAGAGTTTCAGAGAGATATAAAATGGAAAAGGCATCTGAAAACGTTGAAATTGCAGTTCTCGGTGGTGTGGGTTTCAATTTATACAGGGACTTTAAAATCCGGGCAGTGCAGACCCCTTATGGAGAAGTTACCGCCTATTGTACCACTATAAGAGGAAAAAGAATTGCAGTTATTCCCAGGCACGCAGGAAAAAATCACATTCCTCCCCACAGGATTAATTATAGAGCAAATATCTGGGCCGTACATGCCCTTGAGGCAAAGCGCATAATCTCCACAAATTCCGTTGGGTCAATGAGAGGGCATCCGGTGGGCAGTTTTGTGGTACTTGACGATTTTATAGACTTTACCCGGAACAGGCCTTCTACCTTTTACGATGATATTACCATGCATGTCGATGTCTCTGAACCTTACTGCCCGGAAATCAGGACAGCCCTTAGAACTGCCCTCGAAAAACAGGGGCTTTCCCACACAGAGGGAATTTATGCCTGTACAGAAGGTCCACGCTTTGAGACCAGGGCAGAAATCCGTATGATGAGCCAGTTTGCAGATGTTGTGGGTATGACTGGCGTGCCGGAAGTTACTCTTGCAAAAGAACTTAGTTTGTGCTATTCTTCTATTGCCATCGTTACAAACCAGGCTTGTGGGATGACCACTCAAAAATTAACAGCAGATGAAGTAACTGAGGTCGTGGGAAAAGCCCAGGATGCGATCTTCGAGATCATTTCGGATACGATTGAAAACATTCAGGAAACCAGAAACTGCAGGTGCAGGTTTGCAAGGGAAGGGGCTTGCCTTTAAGAACCGGATTTCGAGAGGCAATAAGGAAATATATTTCTACCAATACAGGTTCCATCGCAATGCTTTCTATAACTGCTCTATGCAAACAATTTCGTAAATGATTTCTGTAAGTAACTGTCGCAAATACTTTTTGTAAGTACTTTTAATTATTATTAAGTTTTTAGATATACCTTCAATTTATATAATTACTATGTGATAAAATATTTATATTATTGTACCCTATAGATCAGGTCGCTCAGAAAAGATAGCTAAAGAACGTGTACACGAAAAAGAGTAAAATAAGAAGGTGTGCATGTGAATAATGTTTGAAGTGTACATAATACGCATCACCACTAAAAGCAAAAATATGCCCCTGAAAATTAAGAAGGCAGCATAATATTGATTTCTGAGTCTAAAAGGAAGTTTACTTATACCATTTACATATCAGGATAAACAATGACGCTCTGGGTCCTAAGCTACGCTGAAAAATCGAAAATAATAATAATGGCTATAAAGGACCGGATGAAACAGCCGCTTTATGTGGCCGAACTCCATGTAAAGGATAGTTACAAAGGACCACGCCCTCATAAAATCAGGCTTCTCACCGGCAAAAAAGAAGAATTTATTCCTCCGCAGCAGTTCACAGAGCTTTTACGCAGTGCAAACAGAATCATGCTCGCAGAAGGAGGGGATCCTGCAAATGAGGCTGCTTTTCTGGAAATGCTCAAAGGTTTTCAACTCGATGCAGATAGGGTTAAAATCTGCAAGCACTGCTGGATCAATAAACGCTTCAACTTTGTAAATAGCAAGTCTATCAAGTTCCATAACGAACTTATCTGCTGGGAATGTGCAAAAGAAGAACTCCTGCGCTCGATCCGCTCAGCAGATGTACCGTACGGGGAAAAATCCGTGGATTTCCTGGAGCGGGTTCTTTCCAAAACAAGGGACCTGGATAGAACTGTCCGAATGCTGAGCCCTGAGAGGCTGGACCCTGAGTTCACTCGTTATGATACTATAAGGACAAAACCTTCAGAAGCTACTGTCAAGATAGAGAATCTTCCTCTTGCAAAAAAGTTCAAGGAAATACTGATCCAGAAATCCGAGACCCTGCTCCCTGTCCAGGCGCTTTCAGTAGAAGCCGGGCTTCTGGAAGGAAAAAACCAGTTTGTAGTCTCGGCAACTGCAACCGGAAAAACCCTCATTGGAGAGATGGCAGGAGTCCAGAACCTTCTTGATAAAAAAGGAAAAATGCTCTATCTGGTTCCCCTTGTCGCTCTTGCAAATCAGAAATACGACCAGTTCAATGAACGCTATTCAAAACTTGGGCTGACTACTTCAATAAAAATTGGCGCAATCCTCATAAAGACCGCTCAGCGCGTGAAAATGCAGACCAGTCCAAGTGCAGATATAATTATAGGGACTTACGAGGGCATAGACCATATGCTCCGTTCAGGAAACGCCGATTTTCTGGGCAAAATCGGGACTGTAGTTATAGATGAAGTCCATATGCTCGAAGATCAGGAAAGAGGGCACAGGCTGGATGGGCTGATAGGACGGTTACGTTATGTGGCACCTATGGCTCAATTCATCTACCTCTCTGCAACCGTTGCAAAACCTGAAGCCTACGCAAAAAAACTTGAATCTCAGCTTATCCTTTATGAGCACAGACCGGTACCTATAGACAGACATCTCCTTTTCTGCCAGGAAAATGAAAAGGCAAAGCTGATTTCCCAGCTCGCAAAAGAAGAGTATTCAATGCTCTCTTCAAAAAAGCACAGGGGACAGACTATTGTCTTTACAAACTCACGTAGAAACTGTCACAAACTTGCAGGAGCCCTTTCAATCCAGGCAGCTCCTTATCATGCAGGACTTTCCCAGTATGATAGAAAAAAAGTTGAAACTCTCTTTGCAAAAGGACAGCTTCCTGTAGTCGTGACGACTGCTGCCCTTGCTGCAGGCGTGGATTTTCCTGCCTCCCAGGTGATATTCGAGGCTCTGGCAATGGGAATAGACTGGATCTCGGTCCAGGACTTCCTGCAGATGAGCGGAAGGGCAGGCAGGCCGGACTACCACGATAGAGGAATTGTCGTGCTTATGCCCGTGCCAGGGAAATCTTATTCAAGCTCCCAGTCCGATACCGAAGAAGAAGTTGCAATCAAATTGCTGCAGGGAGAAATGCTTTCTATAGGGGTTGAATATGGAGAGGCCGAGCAGCTTGAAGAAATTCTTGCATCCATTGCGGTCACATCCTCTGTCCAGGATCTCAGACTAATTCATAATCTCATGTTCGGAAGCTTCGACCTGGAAAAACTAATCTCGCGCCTGCAGAGCTATCGCTTTGTAGAACGAAAAGGAAACAGGATAATGCTTACACAATTTGGAAAAATTGTTGCAGCTCATTTCCTTCCGGTATCCAAGGCTTTCATGATTCGGGATGCAGTGCTCGAAGATAATGACCCCCTGAAGATTGTAACAAATCTGGAGTTTTTCGATGCCGCATATTTTAAGTATACAAATCAGATCGGAAGCTCTTTGCATGTAAATATGCCTTCAAGGGTTTTTCAGGGTGCAACCCTTGACATAATCTTTGATGGAGAATCCCTTAATCTGCTTGACGCGAAAATTCGGGAACTCATGTTGAATTTTGCTTCGGACTTTTTAGCTTGTGTTTGCAAGGACTCTCCTTACTGCGGTTGCGCAGAACAGAAATTTTCGGAAAAAATAATCAGGCTGCGTACTGAAGAACTGGATCCGACGCAGATCATAAATAAACTTGAAGATAAGTACGGGATTTCCGCTTACCAGGGCGACGTTTTCGGGTACCTTGACGGCGCAGTGCGTAACCTTGATGCTGTGGAACTGATAGCAAAGGTACTCGCAAAAAAGGGAGTTGCAGAAGAAGCAAAGAAGCTTAAAAAGAAAGTCCAGGGTTGAATTATATCTTCTCAGGCTATCTTCTCAGGCTATCTTCTCAGGCTTTTTCGCATCGGTTACTGACTTCGTTTCTAATTCCCTAATCGCATAGGAAATTTCACAGGAACAAAATGTACTTAGAAGGGCAACCTAAATGGCAGTTTGCCAATTTAACTAGAAAGTATTGGTTTTGGAAGGGCAGACTGACCTCACTCGTGATTTCTAAGAAAACTATTAATCACCTTAATTCTAGAAAAAAGAGATAACCTTGAATTAGATAATAAATCAAAGGATCCTGATGCTATGACTCATGCACAACCTACCCAAAACTATACTATTCATCTCCCTGAGGATTATGATTCCCAGATATCCGGTATTCTTCCTTATTACTCATCTTTTCATCAGGAAACTATCAACCTTGTCAAATCACTGCCATCCAGACCGAAAATATGGGTGGATACCGGATGTGGAACTGGGTCCCTTGTCAGTAAGGCCATTGAGAAATTTCCAGATACTAAATTCCTTTTAGTTGACCCTTCAGAAGGTATGCTTGATCAAGCAAGGAAAAAAATGTCATTATACCCTGCCGGAAGGCTGGAATTTCTGATAGCTTCCCACACACAGGAATTCTCCCAGAAGTTGGAGGAAAAACCAGATGTAATCACTGCTATACAGTGCCATCATTACCTAAGCCGTGAAGGCAGGGCCAAAGCCAGCAAAGTGTGTTATGATCTGCTGAGTGAAGGTGGAGTTTACATTACCTTTGAGAACACCAGGCCGCTAACTGACGAAGGTATCACTGTAGGGAAACGATACTGGCGCAACTTTCAGTTGAGCAGTGGCAGGAGTGAAGAAGAAGTTGAGAAGCATCTGGAGCGTTTTGATACTGAGTATTTTCCTATAACTATCGAAGAACATCTGAAACTGTTAAGAGAAACGGGATTCAGGACTGTGGAATTATTCTGGTACTCTTATATGCAGGCTGGTTTTTACTGCATTAAATAATTTTGTTCTTCAGGCTATCTCAAAGCAGGTTCAACGTTTATCTCAGAAAGGCTCAAAGTTTATCTCATACAGGCTCAACGTTTGAGCGAATAAACTTCTACCATGTGGTGAGGATGGTACCGCATCTTTGCTTCTCGAAGACCAGGGACAGCGAGATCGCTTTCCCGGTTGATGTACTCCACCTCGCCGGCAAGAACAGCTGCCGTTTCCATGCTGATAGCCTTGTAGATTCCTTCGTACTCCGGCAGCCCTTTTTCGAAATGAACAAGCGCGGTATCCGCATTAAGGCGTTCAAAAAGGGAAATGGCGCCGACTTGCGAATTGACCCGGATCAAGATGCCCCGTAGTGGAAGTTTGGTTAAATTCTCGATCGCGTAGGAGGCTGCCTCTATCTCGTGGGTAAGGAAGGAATCGTTCTCGCACCTTTTCCAGTCGCGCCACTCCACCAGGAACTTTATCAACTCTTCCCGGTTTCTGGGCGTGATCGGCTCGACCGTGTGCCTGTATTTATTCTTAAATTTTTTTATCTGGTTGCGGATTTTGACGTAGTTTTTTCCCGGGAGCTCCGCAAGGTCGCCAGCCCGGTAAACGTAATCAAAGTGGTCTCTATCAGGCACCAGCACAAGATCTGGATCGATCTCATGCATCCACCTCGCAGTATCCGGATCGATGAGCACAAGGGGCGTATCGTCGCCAGTGTCCAGCGCCAGCCGTAAAAGCTCACGAAAGAGCACTGGGTCACGGGGGCCGATTGGCGGGCGGAGTCGGGTCACGCCTGCGATGGTGCTTGCAATAATCACACTCCCGTTCACGTACGCGTATCGGTGCTGCGCAAAATGGTTCCAGCAGACCATGTTCGTGAATGTGTTGCTGCTGTGGGTCTGCGCGTAGAGCGCGTAATGGCGCTCGAAAAAAGCCAGGTCAGCAAGAGTGACCGGTTTGAAATCTTCCTGACCAAGCATCACGGATTACCTCAGTAGATCAGGGACGTGCCCCTCAATCTGGCAAAGCTCAGCGGTTGGTGGAAGTTTTCCGAGCCGGACTCGGCAACAAGGCTCCAAATACATTTTCCAGGCCTTCATATTACAATCCCGATCCCCGATTCCAGAGGAGATCGGGAAAGCCCACTTATTTCTTCTTAAGTTTATATATTCTGACACAAACATCTGGATCATCACGAGGTACGAAATGAAACGCTCTGAAGTGATAATATTAGGATCTGAGGGTTTTTCATCTATTCAGCAGTTTCTCAGCTGACTCCTGGTTGATTCGATATTGCCAAGATCCACTACAGATAATGCTCAAAAAACAGATAATAATTCCGGAGTGACTATATTTTGTGGACGCAGAAATTTTGGTCGTCCACCGATAATGGGTTGGTGTTTTCTGGTGAAATATCCAACGCACCTTTTGCCCACGTTTTGAAGCTTTGGCGGCACGTATCTCTACAATCACCAAACTCACGGGAAAAGAGTGATAGTAGACGTTATTTTGATTATTATGGAATAATAACAACCGAATACAAATGGACGACCGAAATTTTTTTCCGTGAGCATATTCATTACCGTATCCGATCCTGTATCTGTTACTGTATCCACCACAGTATCCGAATTCTGTTATCATGGGAAACTTGTGTGTATCTTTACAGGTTGCGCCGTCATTGCATCCCATCTCCCGGGCTGCCTCCTGCGCGCTCCTCCTCTTTTACCGGGCTCGCCTGGGTCATATGAACCAATAGTAAATTTAAACCTTTTAGATAATGATATCATTAATTTTTTAAAAAGCATATGCTCTGAGATTGGTGAAAGATATTGTTTTGAATTTGATGCAATTGGCTGCGATGGTGATCATGTACATCTTTTTGTTGGGGCTGAACCAAAAAAATTCTCCTTCAAGAGTGATGCAGATTATAAAAACATAACAGCGAGAAAAGTCTTCAAAGAATACCCTGGGATTAAAAAAAGCTTTGGAATGGTGAACTCTCGAGTGATAGGGATACATTGGAACAGTGGGAGACGGAACAACATCCGATGTTATTAAAAATTATGTTCAAAACCAGGGAAACCAGGACGAAAAGGGCTCTTCGCTAGTTAATATGGATAGTTTTTATAATACAATTGTAATATCTTGCTTTCGGCAGGTTAACGAATAATTAAATATATTCAGCGCAATATTTATTTTTTGTGACATCCGCACTCCAGAAAAACAGTAACAAAAGATCGAATGCAATAATAAAACACACTACCTTTTTAGGACACCTTGGAATCATAACCAGTTTGTTCCGTGAACTCGAAGTTGACAAACTAATTGATGAGAAATTTCCTAAATTAAAAGATCACAAAGTTTCTCACGCTAAATGTGTACTTGCAATGGTCCTCAATGGACTTGGTTTTGTAGGGCAGCCCCTGTATCTCTGCCCTGAATATTTCAAAAATATTTCAGTCGAAAGACTTTTTGGAAATGGTATCCAAAAAGAAGACCTTAATCAATACGTTATTGGAGATACTCTCGACAAGATCGCGGAATATGGTCCGACTGAACTTTTTACAGAGATCGCCCTTCACATCCTGAACCGTCTACAGATTCCAATTTTGTGTTGTCATGCTGATACAACAACTATCAGTTTTTATGGAGACCATGATGGAGACGAGGATGAAGAATATAAATTAATCACTTTTGGTCGTCCAAAGAACGGAAGGTGGGATCTAAAACACTTAGTATTGAATATGATTGTTAACCAGCATGGGATCCCATTATTCATGAGTACTCACGCAGGAAATGCTTCCGATAAAAAAATAATTGTCGAAGCAATCGAATCTCTAAAATCCTCATTGACACCTGAAAGAAAGGTATATTATCTTGCTGATAGTGCCTTCTACAGTGAGGAAAATATTAAAAAGGTGAATAAATCCTATTGGATCTCTCGTGTTCCTAATACTCTTAACGAGGTAAAGAAACTAACCGCTTCAAATCGAGAGAGTAAGCCACTAAAAGGGGATGAAAGATACTCATTTTCCCAAACTTTTGTAGAGTATGCTGGAATTGTACAAAATTGGGTTTTGCTACTTTCACACAACCTGAAAGGGAAAAAAGAGATCACTCTCAGCAAAAGATTTGATAAAAAAGTTAAGGAAGCAGAAAAAGATCTGAATAAATTGAAAAGTAAGCACTTCTTTTGTGAAGCTGATGCGTTAGAGGATGCAGATAAATGGATTAAAGATTTTCCTTT
>MDTP02000110.1 GCA_001714685.2 Methanosarcina sp. Ant1
TACAGAAATTACAGCTTCAGGACCAGCTTCATAGATAACAAAAATCTCTTCACGTGTAAGCATAATAACGAAACAAAATAGCATTCAATTTATATGCAATTTTTCCTCGAAACGAGGAAAAATTGTAGCCTTTGAAAGGCTATCTGAATAGTTACATAAAATCATATATAGATCTGCCAATAAGATCTCTACGGTTGTACTTTAACATCTCCGCTATTTTTTCATTAACATAAGTAGTCCTGGCTTCCGCGTCAACTATTATTATACCTTCGTTTGCTGTCTCAACGATGTTGCGGTATTTTTCCACGCTCTCGCCCAGTGTTTCTAAAAGAGTATTGCGTTCCGCCAGCGACCGGATCAACTTGATATTGCTGTAGCCTAGCTGTGAGATGTTGGCAAACGTCCTGAAGAATGCCATGCTTGTATCCACGGCCTCCCTGCTAAACCGCGGAACTTTTTCAAGCGCTGCTATGTATTCTTCCTCATTGAAGCCGTATTTTTTAGCCTGGGATCGGAAAAGCTCATAGTCCAGAGGCTCGTCTTCAAAAAAGAACTGCCCTGCGAAGATATCGCCGACATGCTGGTCACCCACAATTATGGGAGTCACTATGTCCCACATGTTGTTCTTACACTTGTATAGCTTAAACTCTCCAGGGGAAACGCCTGCAGATAGCTTTATGTTGCTTTCTACGCAGTGCTTGCAGGTTTCGGGATGAAATCTGTGAAATTTGGTACAGATATCCTGCCATCCAACGCCTACCAGAACATTGCCTTTGATATCATTCAGACCAATGGGAATATGAGTAAGATTATAGAAATCATCCATTAGGGACTGGATCGACTGGGTATCAATGATCTCGGCAAGCTCCAAGTCAGCCATTTTCCGAGCTCCACTTTCCTGAACTTTTTCTTTAAAATCTTTCTGATTGCTTATATCGAATCCAGAAATACATACACAATTTTCTTCGTATAACGGGTGAAATACAGTTAAGTATACTTTTTTTCCCATTTTAACTTCCATTTTTTCCGGGCTATTCCGTGAAATTACCCTTTGCACAAGATCTCCGATAAAGGAAGGTAACATTTCTCCAACTGCTATGCTCCATTCATGCAATAAAAATTTACCAGCTTCATTTGAATAAAGAACAGTCCCATCTTTATCTACACGGAGTACAGGATTTGGATTTGTTGCCGAAAATTGGTCTGTTTCGAGTTTCATTTCCCGTTCAGGCTCCTCTCTTTGATGGCAATAGCTTACTTTCAATGATTATGTTATCAGATTAATATTTTAATTGTTATAATGATTTTACTTGTAACTCTAGCTTAGAAAAACAACATTATCAGCATCCTATTCAATTTTCATAACCCCCTTCCCAAACGACTGCACAAACGGTGAGCACCTTTCTCAATAATAAACGTGAAGTTACCAGAATAGCAAACATACAAAACAAAATCTCAAAATCATTTTGAAACATACATACTAAAAAATATAACGAACTAATATAAAAATATTTTTCAGACAGTCTCAAAATCAAGTTTGATTTTACAATTCGGATAAAACAAGATTTTCAATTTGTCAAAATCTCAAATAATTAAATTTCATGACACTAGACCAGCGGGAGGCTCATAGCACCAAAGAGGAGCAGGAAGAGGACCAGCACCTTCATCCGCGAGATCGTGATCCACCTTGACAGGAGTAAGTAAACCGTGAGGTAGGAGCACGCCACCCCTAAACAAACAGATGAAAGGAAAAGAAGGGCGTACTGGGGTTCAAAGGCAATCCAGTAAGAGAGAACAATGCCAAGAGCGGCGGGAACAAGCATCATGAAGAGTAGCAAGCTGCAGAGCTGGGAATCGTAACGGAAAAGCCCCTCAATCCCGATCACCAGCAGGATCATCGTTACAATCATCAAAGGGTCATTCAAGTTGTAGAACCGGTTGAGGGATTCCAGGGCCACAACACTTCCCAAAGGGTTCTCTTGCAAGCTCATGAAACCAGGGATCTTTGCAAGGTCACATACCAGACTGGAAAGTGGCATGGTGACAACTAAAAAGAAAATTGTTCCCACATTCAGTGCCCTGTTATCATGATGCTCATATCATAATTTGACTTTCTAATCTTTTTCAGAAGCTCTGTACCCGGAATATCTGGAAGTCCAATATCAAGAAGGGCCAGATTGTAATTTGATGTTTGGATCTCTGCAAGTGTATCTTTTCCTGTTCTGGCAGTGGTCACAGAATATCCGTGGGACCCGAGAATTCTGGAAATAAGGGAGCTAACAATCGCGTCGTCCTCTACAATCAGGATCTTCTTTTCCGCCATCATATAAATTATTACATACATATTATTATTTATATATTTAGTCACCTATTTTATCCGGTTATATTTAAAATGCGTGACTACTCCTATGAGTCGTTGCCACATCTATAAAGAATGAACCATAGAGCCAAAAAAATATTTGCAAAGAAACACTGAATTGAAGTTTAAACGAAAACAAAAAAAGCGAGGGTTCTTTTCATCCCCGACTGAAGTCAGGATATTCGTGACCCCCCGTACTCCCAAATTATAAAATATGGTATTCAATATTTCTCGATAGGGATGAACGCACTTTATACCTCGAGCTCCTGGATTGGTAAATTAGGCTGGATTATTTTCCACTCTTTTTGACTATTCCTCATTTTTACCAGATAAATCATGGATAAGGAATTCACTCATTTTGATCTAACATTAACGAACAATTGATTTACCAAACACTATAAATTTCAGACAAGCTCTAAGCACAGCCGATCGAGAAGGCAATTCCTATATTTTAAGGAATCCCACTCCAACTGTATTGCTTGCCACTATAATGGTGCTTGCCCTTTGTAAGCCCACGGTGTTTCATAGCTACATACTTTGATTTGTATGCCATTATCATGTAGAATCCAGCCAGGCCTACAAGAGTGTAGATTAACCGCGATGCCATAGATTTCTTTCCAAAGATAGCCGCTACCAGATTAAAGTTTAGAAGCCCTACAAGACCCCAGTTAAGGGCACCTATTATTATCAGTAGCTTGGACAGAATATAGTACTTACCAGTACAATGCATCTTTCTCAAACCTCCCCCTGAAATAGAGCATTAATAAAGGACCATCATTTTTCTAACTTAAAGACCCCAGTTTTCGAGAGATCCATTATCTGCTCTTATAACAATGTTGGAGTTAAGGTATTATTAATTTATTCCTTAACATGGCTATATGGTTTGGAAAGCAATAGACATTTTATATTAACTATCAATGTATGTGGTCGGATTGGATGACTTCGGTTGTTAATAAGTGTTTTAAAAGCCCCTAAATTCGGACAGAGAGGACTTATCATCCGGAAAAGTCCGAACCCGGAAAAAAATTGCTTCTGCTCAAAATGGATAATAAAAAGAATGAAAAGAAGAGGAAAGGAGCAGGAAATCATAGCTTAAGCATTTCAGGGCTTTCATCGGCCTCTTCAAGCCACTTACAGCCTTCTTCCCGGTTGACCACGCCCACAGTAAACTCTATTCCACTTTTCTCCACGTATTCCCTGATCCTTTTCAGGGCATGGTCTACCATACCGCCGGCTGTAAGGATAAGGCAACGCTTCCCACAAAGAGCCATCAGGATAGATTTGTCTATAACGCCTGAGGTAACATCCAGGTGAATACCGTCCTGCTCGACAAGATTTTTACTTTTCTTGCCCATTGCCCCTACAAAAACCATTTCTCCCTCATTCAGGATTTGTCGTATCTCTTCCAGGGAATAATTGTCGGTATCGTAAAGTAACACGCCTCCGGCTTTAATCCCTTTACGCTTCAATTCAACAATGGCTCTTCCATTGGGATGGATATGCAGGACTGAGGCATTAATAGCCTCGTAAGGGGACTGAGTTGCATATTCCCCATACATAACTCCAAGGTTCAGGCTATCTCCTTCTTTAACCTTTGGAGGGACATCTACCCACATTAAATCCAGGGGTTTTAAGGTATTGACAAGCTCTGGTATGGTTTTGGGGGAGCTTCTACCGTAAGCAAGCCCTCTCCTTTCAATTTCATGATAAATCTCAAGGGTAGTTGGCTGACGCAGGCCTGCCTTTTTAAGAAGCTCCTGCTCCCGGAAGATCTCTGCAGGCGTTCCCTGCCCTATAAGCTTGCTATTAGACATGAGGAACACATAGTCAGACCAGCGGTATGCCAGGTCTACATCATGGGTGGAGATAATGATAGTGCTTCCGAAATGATTAAATTCGTGAAGGAGATCCATTATCTCGTCAGCACCCATAGGGTCAAGATTCGAGAGAGGTTCGTCCAGGATAATTACTTCAGGCTCCATTGCCATAACCCCTGCAATTGCAACCCTTTTTTTCTGCCCTCCGCTGAGATGATGGGGAGGCTTATCCTTCAGGCGGGAGAGCCCGACATGCTCAAGGGCATGCTGCACGCAAGCATCGACCCTTTCTTTTGAATAACCCAGGTTTGCCGGCCCGAAGGCTATATCCTGGTACACGGTGGGAGCAAAGATCTGGTCATCCGAATTCTGAAAAACTATTCCTACGGATTTCCGGATTTCCCTGAGGGACTTTGAATCGTACTTAAAAGGGGCTCCATGAAAAAGGACCTCACCTTCCTCTGGCTTTAAGGTCCCGTTAAGAAGTAGAAAAAGTGTAGACTTTCCGGAGCCGTTTTGCCCCACAAAAGCCACCTTTTTTCCTTTTTTAATCTCGATGTTCAGGTCCTGGATAGCTGAAGTCCCATCCGGGTAGGTGTATTTAAGGCTCCTGGTCTCAAGAATAATCATGATATGTTACCTCAAACAATTGATATGTTTTTTGTAAAATAAAAGAGTATAACAGTCGAAAGGAAATAGGCAAAAGTAAGAACTAATTCCGTTGCCCTCAAAGGCCTGTGAACCTCAAAGAGAGTCATTTTTCCGTCATAACACCTGGAATTCATGGCCAGGAAGAGCTTATCTCCCTGCTCCCAGGTCCTTATAAAAAGTGTGCTCCCAAGCATGCCCATGGAGTGAATGGAACGCCTGAAATTCGAATATCCTAGCCTTACTGTCTGGGCGTACCTTATGGAAAGGGCCATATCAAGAAAAACAAAGATATAGCGATAAATCAGCATGGAAAGCTCTATAACAGATTCTGGTAGCCGGGTAGCTTTGAGCACGGCGAAGAGTTCTATCATAGGGGTTGTCAGTGAAAGGAAGTAAAGGCAGCACATCCCGCTTAAGGATCGTGAAAGCACCAGAAGGGCAAGCTCAAGTCCGTCTGCCTTTACCGATAAAGGATAGCCTATGAGCTCAAAGGATAGCAGTTCATGTCCTGAACCTGAGAAAAAAGCAATGATGATTACACCTGTGATTGCAAAACCTAAAGGTGCGAGAAGAAGTTTTAGGTATAATTTAAAGGGAGCCCTGCCGAGAACAATTGTTGTAAAGCTCATACAGAGGGCTATAAAAAAGGGAGTGATAGGGGATGTGGATGAGACTCCTACAAGCAATCCAAAAAGAACAATTGCCAGTTTCAGCCAGTTATTTCGGTGCCTGAGAGGGCTCATTAGGGCATAATCGTCAAGAATATTGGTCATTAGGAAACCCGCAGATAAGTAGATGAAACTTAAAAATTAAGGGTTAAAAATAAAAGGCAAAAGATAAAAACTTTCCTCCTTCAAAGCGAAGAAAGCAAATATAGAGAAGAAGAGATTATAAGGATTGACTATCCCCTTCGGACTTGCTTTTTCCCTTGTAGGCAAGCTCGTTTTCACATTTTTTTTTGGCCCTGTAGTAACCAAGGACATAACCGATGATTCCTGCACCGATAGCTGCCGGAAGAGCAAAGAGAAGACTTTCTATTTCCGTGCTTGGTGGCTTCCAGATAGGCTCTGAAATTGGTTTGTATGTTCCGCCAGTAATGTCATTTATCACGCCTTCAGCCTTTTCGTCAGTTCCCCCATAATTGGCGTTTGTCGTGGACGACGTATAGAAAAACTGCAATGCAAAGATCAGGACAATCGCAAGTACGATAAGTTCCAGTTTCCTGCTCATGTGGAAATCCCCTTCAGTTTTCGCACGACTGAATCTTCAATGACCTTCATTTCAACCAGTATCTCGCTCTTGACGTTTACGACATACTTGAAGAGCAGGGCACTTACAGCGCCTTCCATAATTGCTAGGGGAAGCTGGGTGATTGCGAAGACTGCTGCGAACTTGCCGAATGAACTGAGAAAACCTCCAAAGGTAAGTACTCCTCCTGCAGGAAATGCAAGAGCAAGCTGCATAGAGGTAGTCACATAAGTTGCCCAGTTGCCAAGGGCCGAAGCAAGGAAAATCACAGCATAGAAATTAAGTTTTGCTTTCATCCCTGCTTTATAAACCAGATATGCTACCAGAGGGCCCACGATACCCATTGAGAATACATTGGCTCCCATAGTTGTGATTCCTCCATGTGCAAGGAAAAGTGCCTGGTAGAGAAGAACAATGGTCCCAAGAACTGCTGATATTGCAGGCCCGAAAATAATTGCTGCAACCCCCGTTCCTGTAGGATGGGAACTGCTTCCGGTTACCGAAGGTAATTTCAGGGAGGATAGCACAAAAACAAACGCACCTGCAACAGCTAGGAGAGGTAATATTTCACGTTTTTCTTTTACCAATCTATTCAATTTATGGATTCCATACAGTATCACCGGAATATATACTGCAAACCATATTTGCCACCAGGGGGTCGGTAAAAAGCCTTCCATTATATGCATAGGATCACCGTTAGGGATGTCAAGTAAACATTAGTGATATTAAGTCAAGTTAAATTGCGTTCATCCGTACATAAAGGTTACGGTGAGCAAGAAGCGAGTGCGTGAGAACTTGCAAAATTAGTTTAAAGATGATAATGTTCTTAATTTGGATATAAGCTAGAGCAGAACAAGCAAACTTGAACCAACATCATATATAATCCCAAAAAATAATTGTATGGGGTTTAGAGTTCTTTTATATAAAACAGGCGATAATACATTTTTAGATGATCCATTGAAATATATAAACAAGTTCATTGAAGAAACCACATGTTTAGCCTCATATAAAGTTAAATTGTGTATAATATAGAAATTTATCTAAAAAAAGGAAAAATTAAAAAATAAAAATGGAGGTTATAATCGAGCATAGATCCCGTTTTAAGTACCTGGAAGACAGGTAAGAAATAACAAATAACAAATAAAAGCAAATCAAAGCAATATAAATCAATTTAATTTGCTTTATCAATTAAATGATGTACCCTGGATTATATAAATATTTCTATCTTTTCTGCTACGAAAATAATTTCAGAAGGATAAATCCAGAAAATAGGGGTTTATATTAAAAAATATATGTAGTCTGAAAAGAAAATTTACTCAAATTCACCTGGATATAAAAAATTAACTGCTAAAAAAGGCCGTCAAATAAGCAATTGCAAAATAGCGCCCGAATTTCCCTAGAAAAACCAGAATAGAAAATGATCTGAACGGAAGCTGCGTAAGCCCAGCAACCATGGTAATTGCGTCTCCTACCCCCGGGACCCAGGTGAAAAGGAGGGTGTAAATGCCGTATTTTTTAAAAAGTTTTTCACTTTTCTCAAGCTTTTCAGGAGAAGGAGATAGATATTTTTCAAGCACTGGGCGCCCCTTTAGTCCAAGATAATAAGTTGTGCATGACCCTACATAATTACCTACAGTTGCCACCATAATAACAGTAAAAGGACTGAAACCCTGATAAATGAGAGCTACTACCAGCGCTTCCGATCCGAGAGGCAAAACCGTGGATGCCAGAAAACTCAAGACAAAGAGATTCAGGTATCCGTAATTATCAATAAAGGAACTTAAAAACTCAAGCATTGTATTCGTACCATTTTAATTCAGTATTTTTAAGCTGCCATCCTGGGCTTGCCTGCCGGTAATTACCTTTTAATTTCCTCTTCTATTTAATTCCTTATTCTCTACATCCCTGCTCACTATTGTATTTATATTGTTTTATTCCTGAGTAATAACTAAGAAGAAATCAAAATTCTAAATATATAAATCTAATAGATCTAGTTTTCCGTGAAAATCTCTTCTGAAGAACAAATAAGGGAATTTCCGGCTACAAAGCTCAGTTAAAGCTACAATTCCGGTTAAATCAACAGAAAAAAATAAAAACAAGAGCCGGAAATCAAGATTGAGATTTCCGGTTCTCCCATCGCAGAGATACTAAAACCGTACTCAGCAATATCAAACCCAAAAGTTTCGATTAATTCCTTCTTTTCCGAAGCAGTACGAATGTAGTGGCGAGTATTCCAAGCGTTACTGTTCCGCTGAGGAAGGGAGCCTTCTTTGTTACCTCATAGTTTTCGCTCAGGCCTCCTATCCCAATAGTATATGTTCCGGTCTGGTTCTCAGTATGGGAGAATTCGATTACAGTGCTCACTCCGGGACTCAGACTTACGTTCTTGGAATCAACTGATTTGTTATTAACCAGCAGTTCTACTTTGGATTCTCCTGTAACATTTCCGGTATTTTTAGCATTTACCCTGATATTGACTGCTTTTCCGGCCGCAACTGAAGAAGGCTCTATCGTGAGGTTCGAGAATGTAAACTCTGCTGTTTTTTCAGCCACCTCAATTAAGGTTTTTCCTTCTTCGTAGCCTGCTTTTGTAGCATTTATCAGATAAGTTCCGGGTGCAGTTACCCAGTAAGATGCGATACCGTTTGCATCCGTCTGTTGAGCAATCTTCTTCCCGCCGAAAAAGACATTCGCTCCGACAACAGGCTTGTTTTCTACGGAGTCAGCAACCTTTATTGTTATCTGGTCTCCTTCCCTGATGGCTTTTGGAGATACGGAAAGCTGAAGTTTCAGGATACCCTGTCCTACAACATCAACCTTTTTACTTCCTGAGATATAACCTGCCCTGCTTGCAGATACAGTGAAACTGCCTTCACTGTCAGGTGTATAGGTGAGATTCCCGCCGTCTCCAGTAGTCCCTATGCTCTTATTTCCAACGGAGACTTCAACATTGCCAACCGAAGCATTTCGAGCTTTAACCAGAATTTCTACCTGCTTCCCGACTACAAGAACATCGGGTATTTCGATATCCAGCTGATCTCCTGTACTGGTCTCGACACCAACAAATGGGTAAAATCGTAGAACTGAAGCGTCAGCAACCCTGAATTTGACATTTCCCATCAGGTCAATAACGTTATCCCTTGTAAGGGAGATCGAGTCCTTATTTTTCATTGTGATCCCTGAGTTGGAAATAGAGCTTATTTCCATTTTACCGAATGGATCATTCTGAGAAATTTTCAGGTAACTGTCTGAAATCTGGAAAATTCCCTCTACAAATACTGCGTCCGATTCTCTGGATCTGAAGACAGTACTTACGTGGACTGCAATCATTGGGACACTTTCAGCCCCTCCAAGATCTGCTTTGTAGATATAGTCCCCGTTCTGAGCAATTACTCCCGTATCCACAACTTTCCCATCTTTGGACAGCTCGAAAAGCACCTTTTCTCCATTGACATCGACCTGCGCCGCCTTGAGAGAGTAGCCATTTTCAAGAGCCAGGGAAGAACCCGTGAATAGCGATTTTTTACGATCTTCGTCGATCAGAACCTTTGAAAGGATGCTGTTCGAAAGCACGCTTACACTATTTGAGTTTCCGAGTGTGTTTTTCGGATACCCAGCGAAATACTTCTCTGCCATAAAGCCGAGTACCTCATAGCTCCCCCAGCCATTATGCTTGAATTTCACAAGTGAAGGTTTTGTGGTATAAACAAGCATATCGCTGTCAATACTCCTGTCATTGAGTTTTTGAAGGGCAAGGCTTTCAGTGGAGATGTTTTCATCGATATTATAATAAAAACCCTCAAAGTTGTAAGGTGTCCAGATATTTGTATTAAACTTTTCATCACGGACAGTTCCCCTCAACTCGTAGGTACCTGGTTCGGACACGTCTACCACAGGGGCAAAGCGAAGATTGTCGGCATCAGCCACGACAAAGTTGAGTTTGCCCATTATGTTTACGGTACTTCCCTTGCTAAGAGAAATGGAATTCTCATTTTTCATGATTATTCCGGAACTGGAAATGGAGCTTACTTTCATTTCCCCAAAATTATCTCCACTGTTGATTTTGACGTATTGGTCCGAAATCTGGAAAATACCTTCAATAAAGACTGCATTTATTTCTGTGCCGTGGAAGATCTGGGCGAAATGGATCGCAATTACAGGTACATCTTCCGTACCACCGAGTTTGGTTTTATAGGAGTAGTCGGCATCCGAAGATATGAAACCGTCATCTATTATTTTTCCGTCCTTTTCAAGCTGTACGTGGACAACGTCCCCGTTAACGTTGACTTCTACGACATTCAGGACATAGCCTTCTTCAAGGACAAGAGAAGAACCAGTGTAAAGGGATTTTTTGTCATTAGTATCAATCAGCACCTTAGAAAGCTGCCCGTCCGAAATCACACTGATATCATCTTTCACAAAGATGGAGTTTTTCGTGTACCCTGCAAAGTAGCGTTCTGCCATGAAACCTATGACATTATACGAACCCCATGCCTTATGTTCGAATCCAGTTTCAATAGATTTAGTCCCATATTGCAGTTTGTCCGCCTCAATACTCCGGCTACCCTTTGTGAGCTGAACTGTCAGGTTCTCGGAACCTTCTCCAGTATTCAGGTCATAGTAAAAGCCAGAATAAGTCTGAGGTGTCCATGTATATGTAAGGCTCTGGGATGCTTTTTCATCCCAGATACGGTTGCCTGTTGAACTTGAAGCCTGGGCGGCCGCTGTTCCGCACAGAATCCCAAGTATTAGAAATAAATATAGCAATTTTGTATAATTTTTAATCCCCAAATTGAGCCTCCTTTTTATCTGATGGAGTAGGGTGTGCAATCTTCAGGCTCCCTGGGAGATAAGTAGAAACAAAATAGTTTTCTGAAAATCCCGGAATCTATCCTGAGCTCGGTACACCCGTTTATCCGTAAATATTTTAACTATATCTAACTATATGCATTTTCTTAATATCTTTAACATCAGATAAAACTTTTTGGGTTGTTTTCAGTAATATGAAGAGTACAGTAAGGTAATAAGAATTTTTTCAGGGTGAAATAAGTAAAAGAGGGTCAAATAGAGGAATAAATAGAAAAATAAAAATAATATTTTTTTAATTGTAAGCACAGATAAATGAAAGTGCCTGCATTAACAGGGATTTTGATGCCAAAGAAGTAAGAGGGATAAAAGAGAAAATGTTGAGAAAATGTTGAGAAAATGTTGAGAAAATGTTGAGAAAATGTTGAGAAATCAAGAAACGCAGCTATTCAGCCTGAGTGAAACACCTTATTAGCTATCTGGTTAAGGTCTAATGGGTACTTTTTAGTAACGAATTCTCGTTATTATCGCCTATTGATTGTGTTTTCCAGTTTTGCACAGGTTGACAATTACACGTTTTGAGAGTTCCAAATCAAGGTCATTATACTGATTTTTAGCTGGATAATTACAAAAATTCTCTGATTACGCTCTTTAGAGAATACCCGGAGAACTGAAACTACTTCAAGACTAGATTAACTCATAGATTCACTCAGTGACCTACGAATTCAGAAGAAACATCCTTCCTTCGAGAAGCAATATAAAGATCCACAAGTTATTCTCTATCATAAATTTCAGGCGATTTGCTTAAGGAGTTCGATATTTCTGAGCGCAAGTCTGCTTTCGGCTATGATTTCTTCTTCTATCTTGCTGATAATTTGGTCCATGGGAACCGTGAGCCTGTACAGTTTTATCGGTCTACCCTTGCCTCTTGATTTCTTTTCTTCCCGAACGTCAATCCAGTTGTTTTCGCGGAGATAGCGCATTGAAATACTGACTTCAGGTTGTCTTAAGCCTGATATCATTTCAATGCTCTGGGAGGAAATTTCCCTTCCTTTTGCAAGACAGGCAAGAGTAAGGGCAACTGGCCTATTAACATTTATTTTTCTAAATAATTCTATCATTTCATATTCGTTTGACCCCATAATTATTGGGGCCTTATCCGTTATATGAGCAATTTCTACAGCTGAACCACTTTCATCTACCATTTTATCATCCGAAGAAGGATTATAGAGTAAATAATATAAATATTTATTTATTTTTTATTTTAATGTTTATTAGTTATATTCATGTTTTAGACTCTGTCACAGCTTTCATAATCCTGCAAAAAATCGATTTTACGTACAATTTATGCAGGCTCTTAATTTTTAATCTCGCAATAATTTTCTTTACGATACAATTTTTTGCATAATTAATTTAAAATAGTTTTCGTTATTAGTAATTAGCAGGGTTGGGAAGTAAATAGGGGTAATCTACCACACAAAAGACATTTCTAGGGTTATTGATCCTTCTTCGGACAGTATGCTTGGGGGAGCGTAATTTCGGAGTAACTGTATTGGGGGATACAGGAACAGAGGTTCAGTGCTTCTGGGATTCTTATACTGTTTTACTTCTACTTTTGCCTTCTATTTACCAACCTTCTTTATTATTGAGATTTTGAACCTGTTTTCTCATAAAATCGCTAAGATGGCGTTTTTGAAATAATGCTCCATAATTGTACTTCGTTGTTGGGTTTACATATGGCAGGACTTTAGTCCCCCCCACTAATCCTTATTGTAAAAATGTTTCATTGCTCTATATGCCGTGGAAGTTGTGTTACATGTTAACCGATTTTAAATCTAATATAGATTTATCGAATGTTCAAAAGACGATACCAAGAAATATATTCTCATTCATTTGGTGGACATGCCGAAATTAGGTCCTAGATGGCTGAATAATAATTGGGTTTTTTGAAATTCTCTACGATATTAAGACTTCACGACATACTAACAGTACTACAGGCGAAAGTATTTAATAATAGATTGGTATATTAAACGCTTCGATATGATCCACTTTTAGAGATATATACAAAAATGCCATCTATTATCTCAATATGGCAGTAGCTTAAAAACCCATTTTGCATTTAATGAGTAGTAGTGGGCAAATAGGTAAATAAGTTCTACATTTGTATACATCTGTGAAATGTCGGATATAATCTAACGAAAGAATATAGTAAAGGTTTTGTTGTAATTGGGAGCCTTTTAGCCATCTCTGATTAGGCTTCCAATTGTGTGATTCAAATCAGGCGATTAAGAGAAAACCCCATTACTCTTAATCGTTTCTTTTTCTATACAGTGTTATTTGTTTGTAATTTTTGAATGTGGATGTTTAAGGATGTAAATATGCGAAATTCTTGATATGTTCTTGATATGTTCTTGATATGTTCTTGATATGTTCTTGATATGTTATACTAATCTTGCATGATCTTTCCAGGAAGGCAATATACATAAGATAAAAGGCTGCGATCTTCTGTCATGTACTGCAGTTCTTGCAGGATTATTTGGCTCTTCTTCTTTGTGATTTTTTATAATATTTTCCATATACACTTATAGAGTCATTGGAAAAAAACAACTGGCGTTGGCTGCCCCGAAAACTTGCTTTTGTACCTTAGTTTCCTTTGCAGATTTTGTTTCTCTAATTGTTCGGCTGTTGTGGATAATTTGAAAATTTTGTATTTGTTGTGTTGAATTTTTTTGTATGAACCTTTGGGCATGGATTTCATAAAAGGTTTCGTTAGTTGGTTATTCATTATTTCGTTGTTGTGTTTTGGGTGATATATGCACTTGCCATGAAATGGCAGGTTCATACTTTACTTTTTATGTTTGGACTTCCATTAGAATCAGGGGTTCATGCCTTAATTGAGATGCTAAATAAGAATTCTAAACTGTTGTCCTTAACAAAAGTCTTATTTTTTTTCTATGTATCCCGAGTTTGACAGAAGCATACATTATATAATGCGCAAATGGACTTGATGCTTCTGTTTTCCTCATCAAATTAAAATTTTTATCGTATGTTTTTTGATTTTGAAATTTTTCATTTTTCCTAAAATCTGTGTCGAAGCAACGCGTTTTTTGTGAGAAAACACTATATGAATTAGTATAATCTGTAAAATTCGGGATGCATTCTAGAATCAATAGAACTGTCTGGATAGCAATGTTTTATCTTAAAACGTAGCTATCCTATGACTGATCATTTTGAAATTAATTCTGATGCATAAATAAAAAAGACCAATACGAGAATAACAAGCCAAAATATCCTTACAAAATTTGGATGCCCCTGAAAGATCAATTTCTTTTCCACTATTTCATCCAGTTCTATCAAACTTGTCCAGATATCCTTGGAAGATGAAAGCCTATCGGGTTTGCAGATTTAGGAACATAAGTTAGAAGTTATATTTCTGCTGTAATTATATATTTGCGATATGCTCTATTGATCAAAAATATGAGTAAATAAGTCAAGTTTTTGTTTATTTTGTATAGCATTCCCCTCATTTTTAGATCAGTTGGCTTTTAGGAATTATGACTTAACTAACAAACTTGTAACTGTATGAATGAACGTTAAGAGACCAGGTGATATCTAATGAACTATAAAAGAAAATTTTGTCCTATATGCAGAAATGAATTTGTTGTCCTGAATGACGTGGAAGAAAAGGCTGTTTACTGCACTCTTAAGTGCCTTTCAGAATCTCAGAATAAGATGAACTATGGACTCTCTTCATCGCTTGTGTAATCTATATTGTTGAGACTTTTTAACATTTTCTGGGATCGCCAAAATTTGCCATTATTTGCCATTATTTGCCATTAATTCTACTGACAATTAACTGCAATCAATCAAAAACCTAGAAGATATTAAAAAGTTTCTAAGGCAAAACCTGAAATTACATATCCTTTAGTACGGTTGCCTCAATGGAAGTTAATCTTGCCGGTGAAACTGCTTATGTATTTAAAACTGAATACAATGGTAAACCTGTTTATGTAATCTCCCTGGACGAAGAATTTAATGGTGAACTAAAAGTTACACAACCTGAAGTAAATTCTGACCTTGAAGCAAGAGTTGAAGCATTAGAAAAAGAGGTATTTAAAGCCTGTAAATCAGAAATAAAAGATGATAAAAGAAGTGGGCCCGCTGAGATTCGAACTCAGGACCTCCGCCGTGTGAAGGCGACGTCATAACCGTCTAGACCACGAGCCCTTATTGCCTGTTGATGATGCTCACATGGAGCAGCAGCATACAATTGCATTTATTAGGTATAAGTTTATCGGCTGTTTCTGGAGTATTCGGGTAATTTCTTTTTATCATTTTCTCAATCCTTCCTTGAATCTCATTATTGCAACATAAACCAGTGTAAAAAATCCTGCTATTGTCACAAGGATAGCGGAAAAAGCGGCGTCTAGCCCAAGTAAGGGGCCATTATTAAAACATCCATGTATCAGCGGTAAGAGTGACACTAGAAAAGGTGTGAAAAGCAGAATTTTCCCCATTGTTTCAACGGCGTGCAGATAATCTTCGGATCCCATGTATCTAGCTCTCTTTGCACATTAACTGTGTTCCGGTTTACTTTATGTTTTACTGTCAAAAGTTAAATCTCTTTGGTCGAGTACTGCATGCATATTTTCTGGGAAATTATTATCGTCGTGGAACTTGTCTGTTCATCTAGATAACTTTCTAACTCCTAGATAACTTTCTAACTTCTGGATAAATTTTATATAACAGTAATACTTTTTTACATATGATTTACATTTCAAACTTTGAAAATTTTAGGTTGGAAAATGCTGTTATTGAGTTCAATATAGACAGCAAGCAGCCAATTTACTAAATCATGTAAGACTAAAAGTGGGGAATTTTTGTTGGGGGTCTGTTTTTTTCTTGTCTTATTTTTAAAGACTGACCTCATAGTCTGAAATTTACAGGTAACTGGAAGCGATCCAAAACCCGAAGTGAATATCAGTAATTTCGAGTTCCGGTTTATCCTGTAATGTCTCGAATAAATTTTCCCCTCATCGGTTATTAACTCAAAAGATTGATATGAAAACTAATTTCGTTACTTAATCTAATATTTTACTAAGGTGCTTACTATGCGGCAAGTAAAAGGAAAATATATAATTGTTTTTTTAGTAATTCTCACGTCCTGTCTGATGACCGCAGGGAGTGCAGCAGCTACTGCAATTTCTGTAAATAACAGTACAGGCCCGGTTGCAGATTTTACTTCTATCCGGGCTGCAATAAATGCTGCACATCCGGGAGATGAAATAATTGTCAAACCTGGTACTTATGAAGAAAATATTACTGTAAACAAGAACCTGACTATCGTTTCAGAATCCGGAAATCCCTCAAATACTATAATCCAGGCAGCTAAAGGTTCTGAGGATATTTTTAGTGTCTGGACAAATGGCGTAAGCATTAATGGTTTCAGTATAAAGGGAGCCAAATACGCTGGAATCCATCTGTTTGGAGTTACTGACTGTAATATTACAAACAATAAATTATCAAACAATGGCTGTGGTATCGATTTATATATGTTCAGTTCAGGTAATTTATTAGATAATAATAAAATTTCAGACAGTACAACAGGTATCAGCCTTGGAGACAGCTGGTATAATTCCTTGAATAATAACTCAGTCTCAAACTGCAGTGGTGGAATTTCACTTTTTGATTCCCAAAATAATACACTGAATAATAATCTCATTTCGAAAAACAGTGAGGGTGTCGCTCTTATAGGCGAGTCAAACAGTAACATCCTGACAAATAATACCATAAATTCCAATGAGAAAATTGGACTGCATATATACGGGACTTCTAACAACCTGATTTACAATAATTATTTCAATAACATAATAAATGTAGAAGCTGAACAGGATTCAGGCACAAATATCTGGAACACAACTAAAACCAAAGGCATTAACATAGTTGATGGTCCTTATCTGGGTGGAAATTCCTGGGCGAGACCTGATGGTACTGTATATCCTGAGGGGGCCAGGGACACTAACTTTGATGGTATCTTTGATGAACAATATAATATTCAAGGCAGCAATTTCATAGATTACCTTCCCCTCAAAGAATCAAAGCGAGTGACAATTACTGTAGGCAACAGTACCGATCAGATTGCAGATTTTACCTCTGTCCAGGCTGCAATAGACAATGCGTCACCTGGAGATACTATTCTTCTTCATCCAGGCATATATACAGAAAATATCAATGTGTACGTAACGAATTTAACTCTCACCTCCGAATCTGGCAGTTCTGAGGATACTATCATTAAGGCAGCCAGCGGTTCGAATGATGTTTTCTATGTCATTGCGGACGGAGTGACAATTCGTGGGCTTAATATCACAGGACCTATAAGCTCTCCCAATGCCGGAATCCATCTTAATGGGGTTAAGCATTGCCTTATTGAAAACAATCAACTATCCGGCAACTACAGCGGCGAGATTCTAAACACTTCCAGTGGCAATAACTCCAGCACTGGCAACGATTCAAATCCAAATTCCGAGTTCGGAATTCTTCTGGATGCCTCCAGCAGTAATATCCTGAACAATAATACCGTATCAGACATCGCAACCCCTATTCTCCTCCGCAATTCCAGCGGAAACATACTTGTCAATAACACGGCATCTAACAGCAGTTACGGTATTTGGATGAATTCTTCCAGCAATAATACGTTGAATGGAAATAATGTATCAAACAATAAAATCGGTATATATCTGGAAATCTCAAACGGAAATACACTTAGCAACAGTACGGTATTGAATAATACAGCTTCAGGCATCAACATATTGAATTCAGGTGAAAATACATTAAACAATTCCACGACATCAGACAACAGGATTTCTATCCTTCTGCATAATTCCAGCGGAAACCTGCTTAATAACAATATGGTATCTAATAGTACCTATGGTGTCTGGCTGTATTCTTCCAGTAATAATAATGAACTGACTGACAACAGAGTATCAGATAACAACGTCAGTATTTATTTGAAAAACTCGGGTGAAAATCTACTGACAGGCAACAGGGTCCTTAACAGTAATGGATTAGGCATTTGTTTGTGGAATTCTGCAGGAAATACATTAAACAACAATACAGCATCTGATAATGCCTCTATCTTTCTGCATAATTCCAGTGAAAACACACTTGTCAATAACACGGTAGAGAGCAACAATTATGGCTTCTGGATGAATTCTTGCGACAATAATAAGCTGATTGACAACTGGGCATCAAATAACAAATTCGGCGTCTATTTGAAAAATTCCAGAGACAACAAGCTGTCAGGTAACATGTGGGCTTGAACACCAGGTACGGCATCTATCTTGGTTCTTCCATAAGTAACGTGTTGAGTGGCAACAGGATCGTCTCGAATTCAGAATACGGGTTATACCTTATGGACTCCGGATACAGCTCAATCTACAATAACTACCTCAATAATACGAACAATGCCTATTTTGAAGGTACAAACTCAGGAATGAGCTTAAACACAACTAAAATCCGGGAAACGAATATTGTCGGAGGCCCCTATCTTGGCGGTAACTTCTGGGCTACACCAGAGAGTGACGGTTTCAGCCAGACAGAACTAGATACAAATGGTGACGGTATATGCGATGCAGCTTATACCTTGAGTAATGAAAGCATTGATTATCTGCCTCTTGCGGGTTCTAACGTCACGAATTAACTTCCATTGCTGCGGGATGAATGTTGTTCTGAATGCCCAGTATATGGGCATCAGTCAATTCACGGACAGTACCTGGAATCCGGGATTGCACTAATGCTTGAGGATTGTTCAAAATAAGACTCCAAGAGCTCATTTCTGGCAATCCCCATAAATTTTTCTTTTTTGTTTTGTCTAATTGCATAGAGAGCGTCGTAAAAGTACAGAACTGTTAGATTTATAATAGAATGTTGCACTTTTCGTTTCTTTTCTATCCCAAATCAAATCACTTATATACGGTTAACACTTTCAT
>MDTP02000111.1 GCA_001714685.2 Methanosarcina sp. Ant1
CTGATGAAACTAATTTGAGGAAAGTCATGATCAATTGAAAAGAAAATAGTGAAATCACTGGATTATGGAATTGAGTCAATCTCAGTTGAATATTATATATTATATATTATATAAATCCGCGTGTATTTAAACCGTCATATCTATTATTATAAGTCGCAAATTTCGCATTTCGAATAGTAGATAAAATATTTTGCCTAAAAAACATCACTATTGTAAAAATGTAAGTTATATGAGGGAAAAACAAGTATGCTGACATAAATTGATGAAACAAGTCTCACAATTGACGCGGCAATAACGCTGTTGTGTACAGCTGTCGAAGAAGCTGTCGAGAACTCCCAGTATTCCAAACCCGGAATCTCTTCAAGAAAAAACGCATTGATAAAGTTATTCAATCAATTTGTTTAATTTTTCTCCATTATCGGATAAAAATAATCTCCGTTTTCGGATAAAAATAAATAACTTGCAACCTTTAAGTGGTAACAGATATCCATGGTAATAGGAGTCACAATGATAAACGTGCTGCCTGGATATGAAAAGGCAGCATACAGGGAATTGAAGATAATAGAAGGGATTAAGGAAGTTTACCATGTCTTTGGAGAATATGATTTTGTAGTAATTATAGATGTCAAAGACCTGAGTGTCCTGAACTCAGTGGTGGACAGGATAAGGGAAAGTGAAAACGTAACCGCCACCCAGACAATTATAGGGGCAGAACTTTAAGCTGGCAGGAATTGAAATCAGCTCATCCCTTCGGAATGGGAGGAAAACCCCAATATTTTTTTTAGCAGACGCTGGCACTATACCTTAAACTTTTGCTAGACAGAGGCTCTTGTCTCAAAGAGTTTCATAAATCCTGTTCGAAATTATCCTGTTTGAATTATCCTGTTTGAATTATCCTGTTTGAATTATCCTGTTTGAAATATCCTGTTTGAAATAGTTACCACAACAGAAAAAAGCACTTTTATAAATGTATAAAATGGAAGAATAATAGACAGATAGGATGCGGTTGCCAGAATATGCTATTATTGACAAAACCTGTAATCGCAGATAAACACCTGTAACTGCAGATAATTGCTGCCTTGAATATTTTTAAGGTAAATAATAAGGTATCATTTAAAAGTCATATTGATTTTCCAGCCTGAGGTAAAATTCCATGGAAGTCCCAATTGCAGAAGAACTTGCAAAAAAACAAAAGTCAATAAGTGTCGCAGAATTTTTTGAAAAAAATAGACAGATCCTAGGCTTTGACTCTGCACCTCGCAGCCTCATTACAACAGTAAAAGAAGCTGTTGACAACTCCCTGGACGCCTGCGAAGAAGCAGGAATCCTTCCTGACATCCTTGTCCAGGTTGAAAGAACCGGACAGGACTACGTAAACGTCATTATAGAAGACAATGGGCCTGGAATCGTAAAAGAACAGATCCCCAAAGTCTTCGCAAAGTTACTTTATGGTTCCAGGTTTCATGCCCTCAAACAGAGCAGGGGGCAGCAGGGAATAGGGATTTCCGCAGCTGTGCTCTATGCCCAGATGACTGCAGGCAGGCATACGAAAATCCTCTCCAAGACCAGTTCCAGTACCCCGGCCCATTATTACGAGCTCATGATCAATACCAGCACTAATGAGCCCGATATCCTGAAAGATGAGATAAAGGACTGGTTCCGCCCCCAGGGAACTCAGATAGAGCTGGAGATGAAGGCTGCCTATGTAAAAGGAAGAAGGCAGTCCATTTATGAGTACCTTAAAGCCACGGCAATTGTAAACCCTCATGCAAGGATTACCCTTATCGAACCTGACGGCAACGAGGAGATTTTTGAAAGGGCTACGGATAAGATGCCTGACCCTGCAGAAGAAATCCTGCCCCATCCGGAAGGAATTGAGCTTGGCACTCTTATGAAAATGCTGCATTACACCGAGCGCCAGAAACTTGCTCCTTTTCTCCGTTACTCTTTCTGCAAAATAGGCCTGCTTACTGCCGAGGAGATCTGCAAGGCTTCAGGGCTTGATCCCGAAATCGATCCTCAGTCCCTGGGCCGCCACGAGGCAAGAAAGCTAATTGAGGCTTTTGAGAAGGTAAAGATAATGTCTCCTCCCACTGACTGCCTTTCCCCAATCGGAGAAGAGCTGATCTACAGAGGGCTTGAAAAAGAGACAAAAGTGGACTTTATAGCCACAAGCACCAGAAAACCGGCTGTATATTCCGGAAATCCCTTTGTAGTGGAAGTAGGGCTCGCCTACGGAGGAAACCTTTCAAAAGAAGAAAAAATTAGCATAATGCGTTTTGCTAACCGTGTGCCTTTGCTTTACCAGCAGGGAGGCTGCGTAACCACCCATGCAGTAGAAGACATCAAGTGGAAGCAGTACGGCTTAAACCAGCCCGGAGGGGGAATTCCCGTCGGCCCTGCCATCCTTCTGATTCATGTGGCTTCCATTAACGTGCCCTTTACCTCAGAATCAAAGGACGCTATTGCGGATATTCCTGTGATAAAAGAAGAAGTGGACCTTGCGATCAAAGAAGTCGCAAGAAAACTTAAGCACTACCTGAGCAAGCAAGACAACCTCAAGAAACGCCGGGAAAAAGAAATAATTATCACAAAAGTGCTTCCGAAAATGGCCTTAAAGGTTGCAAATATACTGGAAAAAGATGTTCCTGACATCAACCCTGTTGTTGCAAAGATTATGGGAAACCTGCTTGTGCACAGGAAAGTGAAAAGGAATGAAGATGGGACTGCAGATATTGCAATAAAGGTCAAGAATTTCGGAAGCTCAACACATTCCTTCAAGGTCCATGAGATGTTGCCCTGGACAATCAGCAAAGCAACGCCCGAACCAAAAGTTGTGACTATGGGCAATGATTATGATTACATATGGGATATTTCGGCAACAGTAGGATCTTCAAAGGTGCTCAGCTACAGGATAGAGTCCGCAACAGATAAAGAACTAGGAAAACTTCCTGACCTTATTGTGGAAGGGCTCGAAGAAGAACTGGTAACAGGGGCAAAGGCCTTTAAGGGGGTATAAAATGGCCAGAATGATAAATAGCAAAACAATTCAGGGAGATGCCCTGGCAAGAGACAAGCTGCTTGAGATTGCAGAAAAGATCTACAAACAGTTTGAGGATGAGGTTGTCCCAAATGTCAGTCTCCCCAGCCGGACCAAAGCAAACTTAGAATATTCCGACGAGAGCGAAGTCTGGGTCTACGGAGACAGGGAAAGCGAAAGGAGCGCAAAAACCGTAAAAGGAGCATTCCAGCTCCTGAAAACTACTTACGCAACAGACTTCCTAATAAACGAGCACCTGGCCCAGAACCGCGGCTCAACACTTCGAGAACTTTACTATATCTCTGAAGGCTGGGAAGCTGCCAAGTTCAAGGAGCAAGCTGAAAGTGACCGCCTGATAGAAGACCTGGAACTCCTGACGAGTCTCCAAAGGGAGTATTTTCACATGCGCCCTGAAGAAGACGGAGCTACTATGTTCGGGCCTGTTGAAATTTCAGAGCAGACAAAGCGAGGGGAGCGGAATATCCACTGCCAGAAAGATGTAGGTGAAGGAGGATACCAGATCCCCTTCAACGTGGAAAACATCGAGTTCAAGGCCCACGACGCCAGCATGATCATTGCCATAGAGACCGGTGGTATGTATGCACGGTTGATGGAAAATGGGTTTGATGAGGCTTATAACGCAATTCTTGTCCACCTCAAGGGACAGCCTGCGCGGTCAACCCGCAGGATTATCAAGCGTATGAACGAGGAATTAGGGATTCCTGTAGCTGTATTTACTGACGGCGACCCCTGGTCTTACAGGATCTATGCTTCTGTCGCCTACGGGGCTATAAAGAGTGCTCATCTCTCGGAATTTATGGCTACGCCTGCAGCCAAATTCCTGGGCCTCCAGCCCTCGGATATAGTTGAATATGAACTCTCGACTGACAAGCTCACGGAACAGGACGTCAGCGCACTGCGCAGCGAACTTTCAGACCCGCGTTTTGAATCCGAATACTGGAAAGAGCAAATCAAGCTCCAGCTCGATATTGGGAAAAAGGCCGAACAGCAGGCCTTTGCAGGGAAAGGTCTGGACTTCGTAACCGAGGTATACCTGCCTAACCGGCTCAAAGAACTTGGCATGGTATGAAGCCCGTGTTTCGCTTCCCGAGTTTCGCTTCGGGAGCACGAGGTCTTTTTCGCTGCGCTCAAGAGGACTTATTACAGCTTTTCAGTTTTTTCCGCGTTTTCCGCGTTTTCCGCGATTTATCCTTCCGTTTAAACTGTAGTCAAGGAGGAAGTAATTACACTTTTGAACATCATTCTTAGAATAGAACCAGATTTATAAAGTAAATCTATTTTCTATGCCGACTATAAATTAGGTATTACCTAAGTTGCTCTGTAAATAGCCCTTAGTTTATCATGACAACAGGTGGTACATTCATGTAACGTTTCTTATTGGAAGCGACCTGTTCAGTTGACAAAAATACTCGGGACCTGGACATCTAAAAATATGCCAGAGAACTTCCAAAATGCCGCAGGTCCTGCCCTGACTTCTGATTAGAGACAAATTTGTCTTAGCGAAACAGGAAATATTTATTTAACCCAAAGACGTACTAAAAAATTAGCATGAAATGCGCATATTTGGGTACAAAATTATGTAAAAATACTTTTTTTAAGAGAATTGACACCTAAAAATAGGGTGGAATTTTCAGGGAATCTAAAGGCTTAAAATGTATGAACGCATATTGAATCTGGTTCATGGTAGAAACGTAATAGTTAAATATAAAATTAATATAATAATAATTAAAGGCTTATTGAATTAATATTATTTTCTAAGACCTATTTTAACAAAAGTTTCCCCACGAATTTTTTAAAAAATTTAAAATGTTACATGATTTAGATAATTTATCAGATTTTTATGGAGAATAACCCAAGATGAGTGATAAACAGGTTTACGATGCTTCACGCATCCAGGTGCTCGAAGGCCTGGACGCTGTCCGGAAACGTCCCAGCATGTATGTAGGGAGCACGGATGGCCGCGGGCTCCATCACCTAGTCTATGAAGTAGTAGACAACAGTATTGATGAAGCCCTTGCAGGCTTCTGTACCAGGGTAGAGGTCACGATCAACGCGGATGGGAGTGTGACCGTTCTGGACAATGGGAGAGGTATCCCGATCGACACCCATCCATTTCACCGGAAATCAGCCCTAGAAGTCGTTATGACTGTTCTGCATGCCGGAGGGAAGTTCGACAAAAATACCTACAAAGTCTCCGGGGGACTGCATGGAGTAGGGGTTTCTGTCGTAAACGCCCTTTCGGAATGGCTGGAAGTAGAAGTGAACAGAGACGGCAAGAAGTATTTCCAGCGTTATATCCGTGGAAAACCCGAGGGTGATGTTCAGGAAATCGGAACTTCAGACATTAGGGGCACAAGAACTACTTTTAAGCCAGACACAAAAATCTTCGAAACCACAGACTTCGATTACGATATCATCTCAAACAGGTTAAGAGAACTTGCTTTCCTAAACCGGGGCATTACTATCAGCCTGAGAGATTTAAGAAGCCCGGAAGGGCAGGCAGAGACTTTTTCCTATCAAGGGGGAATAGTGGAATTCGTGGAGTATCTGAACCGGAAAAAGCAGTCACTCCACGAAAAACCGATTTACTTTGAGCGTCAAAGAGATGACATGATAGTAGAAATTGCGATGCAGTACACGAACAGCTATTCAGAGAACGTGTACTCCTTTGCAAACAATATCAATACTCATGAAGGCGGAACTCATATAATCGGTTTCAAGACAGCCCTGACAAGGGTTGCAAACGATTATATCAAAGCCAACAAGCTATCCAAGGATGAGGAGAAGCTCACAGGTGACGATGTAAGGGAAGGGCTGACTGCAATCATCAGTGTCAAGCTAATGGAACCTCAGTTTGAGGGACAGACCAAGACAAGGCTTGGAAACAGCGATGTCAAAGGAATAGTTGACTCCCTTGTAACTGACGGGCTTGCGGAATACTTTGAGGAAAACCCGAAGGTTGCAAATATTATCCTTGAAAAAGCCCTTCTTGCTCAGAGAGCCAGAGAGGCTGCAAAAAAGGCAAGGGAACTGACCAGGAGAAAAAATTCTCTCGAAGTCAGCACCCTTCCGGGAAAACTTGCGGACTGCTCGGAAAAGAACCCTGCAAACTGCGAGATTTATATCGTGGAAGGAAATTCTGCAGGAGGTTCGGCGAAACAGGGTAGAGACAGGAGTTTTCAGGCCATTTTACCACTCAGAGGCAAGATCCTGAACGTGGAAAAATCCAGGCTTGCAAAGATCCTGAAAAACAACGAGATTATTTCCCTTATCACTGCTTTCGGGACCGGGGTCAGCGAGGACTTTACTCTGGAAAGTGCCCGCTATCATAAGATCATTCTCATGACCGATGCCGATGTGGACGGAGCGCACATACGAACTCTTCTTCTCACGCTCTTCTTCCGTTACATGCGGCCCCTGATCGATGCCGGATACGTGTATATCGCCCAGCCTCCCCTCTACCGTATAAAGAAAGGCAAATCTGAGTACTATATACATTCTGACAGGGAACTCGAAGCAAAGAAGAAAGAGATCGGGGACAAAGGGCTTACAATTCAGCGCTACAAAGGGCTTGGAGAAATGAACCCCGAACAGCTCTGGGAAACCACTATGAACCCTGAGAGCCGGACTCTTTTACAGGTGACCCTGGAAGATGCGATCCGGGCTGACGAGATCTTCAGAATTCTCATGGGAGATGATGTTGAGCCACGCCGGAATTTCATAGAAATGCACGCAAAAGAAGTTGTGGACCTGGATATCTGAGGTGGCTAAAAATGGCACAATACGAAGACGAGAAAAAATCCGAAGCTGAAATGAAAAAATCTTATCAGGCCACCCTTATCCCGAAAGAGCAGGGTGAAGAGTCGGAAACAGAATCTGAAGAAATTGAACTTACATCCGAAGAGCCGGAGAAGGAAGCAGAAGGAGCCATATCCAACCTTGTGCCGGAAGAGCCGGAGAAGGAAGCAGAAGGAGCCATATCCAACCTTATGCCGGAAGAGCCTGAGGACGAAGGGCCAGAACCTGAAAGGAGTGGAGTGACATCCATTCTTATCGATGATGAAATGAAACGCTCCTACATAAATTATGCAATGAGTGTGATAGTCGGAAGGGCACTTCCCGATGCCCGGGACGGCTTAAAACCGGTCCACCGCAGAATCCTTTTTGCCATGAAAGAGGCCGGGATTACCCATGACAAGTCCTACAAGAAATCCGCCCGTGTGGTGGGTGACGTGCTCGGTAAATACCATCCTCACGGGGACACTGCAGTTTACGACAGTATCGTGCGGATGGTGCAGACTTTCTCCCTCCGTTATCCCTTAATTGATGGACAGGGGAACTTCGGGTCTATTGATGGTGACCAGGCTGCAGCCATGCGTTACACTGAAGTCCGCATGGATAAAATCGCAGAGGAGATGCTGACTGATATTGAGAAAGAAACTGTGCCTTTCAGACCCAACTATGACGGGTCCATGGAAGAGCCTGAAGTCCTCCCTGCAAAACTTCCGAACCTCCTTATAAACGGGTCCACAGGCATTGCAGTGGGGATGGCAACAAACATGGCCCCTCACAACATAAGAGAGGTAATTGACGGCACTCTCATGCTTATCGAAAACCGGGAAACGACAATTCCGGAACTTATGACTGCAATCAAGGGTCCTGACTTCCCTACAGCTGCCCATATCCTGGGAACGGCAGGTATAAAGTCTGCTTACATGACCGGAAGGGGCTCGGTAAAGATTCGGGCAGTTGCCGAAATCCAGGAATTAAAGAAAGACAGGGAGCAGATTATTGTAACGGAGCTCCCCTATCAGGTGAATAAAGCCCGGATGATCGAAAACATTGCCCTGCTCGCCCGGGAAAAGACAATCGTCGGAATTTCCGATCTGCGGGACGAGTCAGACAGGGACGGAATCAGGGTTGTGATCGAGCTTTCCAGGGGCACGAACCCGAAGGTTATCTTAAACCAGCTCTACAAGCATACCCAGATGGAGACCACTTTCGGAATCATCAACCTGGCCCTTGTGGACGGAAGAAAAACAAAGGAATTGAACCTGAAGGAAATTCTTGTAATCTACCTGGACTACAGGATGGAAATCATCCAGAAGCGGACACTTTATGACCTTCGGAAGAGCCAGGAGAGAGCCCATCTTCTGGACGGGCTGAAGATTGCTCTGGACAACATAGATGCAGTAGTTGCCCTGATAAAAGGCTCAGCAAATGCTGATGACGCAAAGCAGGGCCTGATAGATAATTTTGCTCTTGACGAAGTCCAGTCGAAAGCTATCCTGGAAATGCGCCTGCAGCGCCTGACAGGGCTTGAGACCAGGAAGATCATTGAGGAGCTGGAAGGCCTTATAAAACTGATCGAGGAACTCAGGAAAATCCTTGAAAGCGACGAGCTCAAGTACGAGATAATCAGGAACGAGCTCCTGGAGCTCAAGGAAAAATACGGAGACGCCCGCAGGACAAAAATCGTGCATGATGCTACCGAGGTTATGGACGAAGACCTGATCCCGGAAGAAGATGTCGTGGTTACGATTACAGACGGAGGCTACATAAAGCGCATTCCTCTTGACACCTACACGATGCAGCGTCGTGGAGGCAGGGGTATAATCGGCATGGAGATGAAGGAAGAAGATTTTGTGGAGAACCTTTTCATTTCCTCAACCCATAACTACATCCTTTTCTTCACGAATCTGGGCAGGCTCTACTGGCAGAAGGTCTATGAAATCCCAGAAGGCTCCCGCCAGTCCAGAGGCAAAGCCATAGTAAACCTCCTGGAACTTCAGGAAGGTGAAATGGTTAATGCCATGATCCCGGTAAAGAAGTTTGCCGAAGACCGCTATCTGCTTATGGCAACAAAGGCAGGCACGATCAAGAAGACCCCACTCTCAGAGTTTAAGAACCCGAGGAAAGCCGGCATAATTGCAGTCAGCCTGGACGACGGCGATGAGCTCGTAAAGGTTCTTCTCACCGACGGGAAAAAAGAAGTGGTTATGGTCTCGAAAAAAGGCAAAGCCATCCGCTTTTCCGAAGAAGACGTCCGCCCGATGGGCAGAACTGCGAGAGGAGTACGCGGCATGACTCTTGACGGCCCTGACGATGAAGTTGTCAGCGTGGACATTGTTGACGAGACCACAACCCTCCTGACGGTAACTGAAAATGGCTTTGGAAAAAGAACTGAGTATTCCCAGTATCCTGCGCACCGCCGCGGCGGAAAAGGTGTGATAACAATCATCACCAATATCAGGAACGGCGCAGTTTCAAAAGTCAAATCCGTAGCCGAAGACGATGAACTTATGTTCACCAGTTCCGACGGCATCATCATCCGCATCCCGGCCAAAGAGATCTCAGTCCAGGGCAGAAACACCCAGGGCGTGAGAGTCATGAACATGAAATCCGGCGACAAAGTCGTAGGTGTGGCCAGGATCAAAAATGGAGAGGCCGAAAAGGAACTGAAACTGACTGCCCTCAAAGCTAGAGCAAGAGAAGAAGAGGGCATAGAGATCCCAGGAGACGAAGTCGAAGAGCTTGAGGACATCCAAGACATTGGAGATCTTGAAGACATTGAGAATACAGAGGGAGCAGAAGAAATAGACGAAGATGAAGATAAAGTCGAAGAAGACGACGAAAACTGAATAAAGGGAAAGGGTGAGGGAATAACCTTCACTCAAATTGCTGCCGGAATAAAGATCTTTTCGGGATCAATTTCCGGCGGCAGGCCTCCAGTCCAGAGGAAACCGGGAGGTAAATTTATTTTGGGAGTGATTTTTGGTGGGAGGAGCTAGTTATTTATCATATCTTACAAAACGAGCACTTCTGCCGCTTTTTTGTAAATTTCAGAGCAATTCATTTGCTCATGATTTTCAGTAACCTACCCCTACGACCAGCTTTCCTTTTTGAGTGTGCTCATTTCGTTTTGAGATCAGGGTATCCAAATCTCATATCCGATGAGCATATAACATATATAACCTGAGATTATATAAACCAAATAGAATATATTATCCTTAATATTTATCGCTTGAAATAATTTTTAAATAATATGTAATTAATTGCATATATCACAGTAAATAATATTTTTTATGAATCTGCTAAGTGGATATATCAAGTTAAGAGCTACCTTCTGCTCATGATCCTCAGTAACCAATCCCGATGATCAGCTTTTTTAAGCAGATTTTTGAGTGAACCGGGTACCGTCAAGTATAGTTTTTTTAGAATATTGGATTCCGGAGCCTTTTTTGTATAGACTGGAACTTAAAAACAGGCAACCATACGTCTGCAAAGCAGGCAGCTGAGTCCATAGAGCGAATTGAGACAGAAAAATCGTTGAAGAAATCTGATTGTTGAGAAGTATATTACTTATTTGAGAAGTATATTACTTATTTGAGAAGTATATTACTTATTTGAGAAGTATATTACTTATTTGAGAAGTATATTACTTATTTGAGAAGTATATTACTTATTTGAGAAGTATATTACTTATTTGAGAAGTATATTACTTATTATAGTTGCAGTCGTTACACACAGAGTAACACTTATAAATCAGGCCATATTCCTGAGTTGAAAACAAACTGAAACTAACCGTCATTAAAGCCAGATAAGCATAAAAAGCAGAAACGGATTAGAGATCGCAGAGGACAAGTCGAAGAAGTAGAAGAACCTGGAGAATTAGAAGAACCTGAAACATATAAATATGAAGAAAAATATTTTTTCACTCAAAATGCCTGCCGGAATAGAGATTTATGAGAATCAGTTTCCGGCAGCTTACGACCTTTCCGAAAGGGAGGCGGAAGGTATACTTATTTTTGGGATCTATTTCCGGTAGTAGGAGTAAGTTATTGATCAAATCTTACAAAACGGACACTCCTGCCGTCATTCTGTAATTAAGGGGCGACTCTTCTACTAACGATTTTCACTAACTTCCCCCACGACCTATTTTTCCTCTTTGAGTTTACTCATTTTCTTTTGAGATCGGTGTGGCCAAATCTCAACAACCCATGAGTATAAGATATATAACTCTCGATTATATAAGCCAGATGGAATATATTATACTGAGTCGAAATCGCTTGATACAATTGTTAGAAGATACACATTAAACTGAATATATTCCTTTTAATAAGAATCATTTTCAAGATTACTCAGTGGTTGTCTTAAAATCCAAATCATTTCTACAATTGGATAATGGGCAATAATAAATTTAAGTCCAGATAGTAAATTTTTCAGAAATTCAGGTACACATTGACCTTAAGGATGTCACTTTATCCCATAGGACTTACGAACTCCATTCATAAAATCAATTATAGTAGGCATTACGATTTAAATTTAAACTATAGCCATTTAACGGTTTAATGCTACGGTTTCTTGGTTCAAATGTATAAGCCCTATCCTTGTATAAGCCCTATCCTAATTGTGGGATCAAGTTTAATTTTAAGGCTCTTCGCTATTTCAAGTGGATAATTTAGAGTCATTTCCTAAATGCGATACAACATACGTAATATTTGAAAAATTTAGTGTGGAAAATCACATTCAGAATCGACATTTTATCTTTGGTTTGGTCGCTTTTAACTAGAGAATTATTTTCAACCCACCCAAAACAGCGAAGAGCCAATTTTAAGACACGCTATTAACGAATGGGCGTAAAAAGTTGTTATAAAGTTATCATAGATTTTTGTATTATTTTTTCAAAGTCCCGACAACAGGATATTTCTTTAATATTTCAGCCCCGTGTGGTGTCTTGTCCATTTCTTCAGTGATATCCTTCCCTGCAGTGCATCCCTCATGACTGCCATCTTTCCAGAGATAACTATCAGAAGAGACATCATAGACCTTGCCTTGATAGGCAACGTATATCGTCCCATTTTTACCGTTGTACTTTGCAAGTTCTTCAAGTGTATATTCTTTTATTTCCGTTTTCTCTGTCATATTCAGCGTTTCAGTTGCCTCTTCTCCAGTTGGAGTAGCTACGTCAGCTTGAGTTACAGCCTCTTCTGGAGTTACAGTTTTATTCCCCACGCACCCTATTGCGAGGAATATGCAAAACAACACTATCAATATAATCAGTTTTTTTCTCATTATTTTACACCACATCTGATACTGTATTCTTGTTCCTGATCTCAATTTATAGGAACATAATGCTTATCGATAATCTCGTTTTCTTTGATTTCGTTTCCTCTTTTAAATAATTTCTTTGTAGTACCTACTATCCATCTCCAATTGAGGACAATATGAGCAACAAAGAAGACTAACATGAGTATTCCAATCTTATCATGGATTAACCTCAATAGAAGGCCTCCAGCTTGGTGGTTAAAGTACATAATAAGACCTGAACCCCCAACTAATAAAAATTGGACGAAAAGTGCCAAATCCACTATATAAATAAGCTTTACTCTTTTCATTCATTCATCTCATGTAATTTATATCTAAATATTTGTTAAATTGTCAATCTATTGTTTCAGCTAAGTTGATTGACTTCTGAGTCTAGAGTGCTAATCGTCTGAAAAAGAGATAAACATACTTACCGAATATAGGTAATAAAACGGTTTACTTAAGTTTTTAAGCTTTATAATTTAATTAATCTTGAAATAAAGCTTAATTATGCGGTTTAAATCTTAATGGAAAATTTCTACAGAGCCATGCTATGTGTTTCGTTTTTTTACATTTGATGAAGGGCGGTTATCGATAGTAAAGTATATGGAATAGATATTTACTAAAAACATAGCTACGTTTAGCCGACACTGTTTTTTGGGTTGAGTAAACAAAATTAGAGAAAATACTGATTTTCAGTTCATAATTGAAAAAAATAAATGTGTAAAAATTGAAAGACTAAGAGCGTGTCTTAAAATTCAAACCATTTCTCCAATTGGATAATGGGCAATGTTAACTTTAAATTCAGATCGTAAATTTTTCTGAAATTCAGGTACAAATTAACCTTAAGGATATACTTTATCCTATAGGACTTATGCACTCAATCTATAAAATCAAGTACATTAAACATTATGGTTTAAATTTACATTTTAGACATTTAACGGTTTAATGCTACCATTTTTCGGTTCAAATGCATGAGTCCTATCCCAATTGTAGGATCAAGTTTAATTTTAAGACACGCTCTAAGTGACTAAATTAAATGAGGGCGTTTTGCTTTCATACCAACTTCTGCAAAGAGTATGTAGATTGAAATAAATGACGAAAAAAGGCAAGCGGAATGAGTTATTGATCAAATCTAAATAAAAGTTCTGACAAAATACCACATAGCTTCGCCGAATAAAACAAGAAAAACTAAGAATATAAGGCCAAGAATCAATTTTCTATACCACGGAAGATCTGTTAACCGATCCATAACATATCATCAGAACTACATGTATAATAAATATTCTAAGTGCATGGGACATATATACGGCTCCGCCCCCGGACCATTAGACGTCTCCGTTCTGTGCGCGTCGCTTTGCTTCCGTGCTCGGATTCCCAAGGTTTAAAAATGCAAATATGCATTTTTGGGTGAGAAGCCGTATTTCAATTAGATTTTTTGAGTGAACCACGCCGGTAAGCACAATTGTGAAGAATTTCTGAATTCGGGGCCGGTTTGAGCTTTTATGCATCTTAAAAACAGGGCAGCCATACGCCTGCGGAGCAGGCGAAGGAGCCCGAAAAACGACAAAAAAAATAGAGACCAAAGAAGTAAAAATAGACGGACTATAGCGAATTTATTACTATGGGAGCGCGGAGGGTCACGAATACCCTGACCTTTACAGGCTGTCCGACAATTACTGCGGATAATTAAAGTTTCATTTTTACGCATATGATAATGATAAATTTATAATTTTGTTGCGAATATTTTGATTTATGGTTTTCATCAAATCTTCAAAGAATCAAGTTTGGACTTTACCTCCAAATATTCGAGATCTTATTCCTTCAGATCATATCTGTTACTTGGTTGAATCTTTTGTAAATGAGACGGATTTTAGTGAATTTGAACTAAGATCTGATGGCTCTGGACATCCTTCTTATCATCCGTGCTTAATGTGTAAAATATTGATTCAATCAATGCTTGATAGAGTTCGATCATCGCGACTTCAATAGCTCGCAACGTTAGAGAAAATGTAGTTTACATGTATTTGGCTGAAAACCTACAACCTGATTTTAGAACAATCAGTGACTTCAGGAAAGAAAATGAAAAATTGATCACTGAAGTGTTCAAAAATACAGTTAAGGCGGCAAAAGATCTTGGAGCAATAGGTCTTGAGCAATTAAGCACTGAAATCCATAGTAAAAGCTTCTGCTTCAAAAAACAGTACTGTTATAAAAGATGTTTTGGAAATTATTGGGGAATACGTCAACAATGAATTAAAAAAAGGTATTGAAGTAGAAAAAATGAGCTAATTGGAAGGGAAAATAGAAATAAATGGAACTTTTCATTTTAAGAAGAGAGGAATAATGAATTGGATGCAATTTCATAAAGCTATAAAGTTTCAGTTTAACAATAGGCGATTGTTGTTTATTACTGTCAGTAATGTGCGACAAGAAGCTGTATCTGAGATTGCGGATCAATCCGCCCCCTTTCCGTTTAGAGTGTCTCTACTGTAGCATGCGTTCCTGGTTAACGGGAGGGTAGCCTACAGGACAACGTGGATAAAAATGGAACCCTGATCTGTTCAATCTGCAAGAGAAAAGACGCCATGGAGAAGCAAACGCTGAATCATCGCAAGGATCGTAACAGTAGACAAGTGAAAACAGGGTGATACACTTGAACCAACATGGTATGGAATCTGGCTATCCTGGTATTACTACAGGCTGGCAAACGGACGAAATGATTCCCGGTCTAAAGATGGCTCCTAAAGCGTCAAAATATCTCCGATATGGAACTTGGTAACCCGTATACACCCCTCTAAGAGAGATATGGAAGTTGTGAGACCTACAAACGGTGCAGACGGAAGAGGATGTTTCAAAAAGCGAATGCCTGTCTGTAATGGACAGGATAGAGGCCCTGCCTTAACCTGAAAGGGTGCTAACTTGAAACAGGTGTTTCACGGCAAAGAAGGGAGGTATACCAGTGAAAGTGCAGCATTCAACGACGCCTCGTAGCGAGAAGCGCACTGACCGGAACCTTGCCAGTCAATAGAATTCTATCGACTGAAACGAGGTTAAGTTCCGAGTTAACAGGCTACAGACCCGGATTGCAAAGGCAACATCACGGAAATTGGAATATGGTTAAACAAACCAGACTTCCATTTTTCGTTTAGAGCCGCCCGCAAGGGTTGTGAAATGCGCGAGCGAACTGCGGTGAAAGTCGCACGGTTCGTTCCTGGAAGGGGGGAAAGAGTAATCTTTCCTTCCTATTCAACTGTCGGAAAGCCTGTAAAGGATGGGGTGGCCGCACGCAATTTGATTTACAAAATTTATTTTGCAATCTGCAATCTGCAATCTGTAACTTATCATCGATTCCAAAATAAATCCACTATATGCTAGCAACTCGTTACGCTGAAATGTGGATATATTCAGAAGTCCGGTTTATGAACATACTTTGGAATCGCAGTACTAGTTACAATCATTACAAAGCAGTTAGATAATAAGTAGGAATAAGTAGGAATAAGTAGGAATAAGTGGGAAGTGTTGATATGACTGAACGACAAGTCGAAAGTGTGGTCATCGAAATTCCAAAAGGAAGTCGGAACAAATACGAGTACGATAAAGAAAAGAAAGTTATTAAATTTGACAGAATGCTTTTTTCCTCAATGGTATATCCCTGTGATTATGGTTTTTTTCCCGATACTATATCACTTGATGATGATCCTGTAGATGCCCTTGTTTTAACATGGGAACCTACATTTCCAGGATGTGTAATAGATGTACATCCTATTGCATTGTTTGATATGGTGGATGAGAAAGGAAGAGATGAAAAAATACTATGTGTTCCAAAAAGTGATCCATTGTGGAATTATATAGAAACAATTGAACAGGTTCCTCCTCACCTATTAAAGGAAATTACTCATTTCTTTGAAACTTATAAGAATTTAGAGAACAAGCACGTGATTATTATTGGTTGGGAAGGTCTCGAAACAGCAGTCAATATACTCCAAGAAGCTAAATCTCGATACATTGAACAAAATAAATAATTGTGAGACTTTTTAATATTAGGACTTACGCACTTGAAGTATAAAATCAAGTGCAATAGGCAGTGTGGTCAAATTTGTATTTTAGATAGTTGAAGGTTTCATGCTATTGGTTTTTCATTCAACTGCGTAAGTCCTAAATATCTTCTAGGATCTCCAGAATTTACCATTAATTCTACTGGCATTTAACTGGCACTGATACATATTGATTTTTTATGACATAATCTCCAGCATTGATTTTGCTTGCTTTTATATGCCCACAGAGGCGGTTGGCATCAGCAACGCCAAAATTTCTATAAAGAACGTATTTCTTCGACACAAGTCTTTTTCTACAAAAAACGTATTTCTTCGACACAAATCTTTCGAAAAAATGAAAATGTGAAAAATCAAAGAACATAAGACAGGGCTTTGAATTGTTGAAGAAGAAAGACAATGGATCTTAAAAAAAGTAGAGTAGCTAATAAATCATATGAGGCACTATTGCACCTATTTAACTTATGTATAGAGCATGGTGGATTAGAATTTGAAGACAAAAGAAAAGTGAAATGCAAAAACACACCGGCAAAAGAGTGTGGAATTACAGAGTCAACGTGGACATTAAAAGATTTGCTGACGTTTAAGTCTTTGAAAACATTAATCACATAGTTGTGGACGACCTTAGGGAAGTATACAAATGTTCCAGACTGAACCTATAATCTACCTTCAATCCCTTGGAACCCAATGGTTTACGTTTCTCATGATTCTGATAACTACAATGGGATCTTCCTCGTTCTTAGTTGCAATAATAGTTATAGCTATTTTTGGTGTTGATTTCAAAAAGGGTTTTCTTCTGTTCCAATTATTGCTGTGGACAGGCCTGGTTACCGAGATTCTAAAGATATTAGTCGCATTTCCAAGGCCAGATTTTGTAGATAATAGAGTATTTAACCTGGAATTCGGAATAAAAAATACATCGTCTTTCAGTGGAAATGGATCAAAAGGCATTTTTCCACTTCTCGACAAACCGATTCTTAAATTATTTCGTCTTCAAGAAGCTTTTACCCTTTCTCCTTTTGGATTTCCTTCAGGACATGTAGCGCTTACTACTGCACTATGGGGAGGAATCGCCACTGTTTTCAACAACAGGATAATCAGAATATTGACTCCTTTCGTGATAGTATCCATGGCTTTTTCAAGGGTATATCTTGGAAGACATTTCATAGAAGATGTAATCGGAGGGGCTATTGTAGGGTTAATTTTCCTGGTAGTTTTTACATATTTTCTCAAAAGCTCTCTGAAAGATGATTTTTTCAAAAAGGAGAGTTTTGAACTAGCTTTCAGACACCAAAATTTAATCTTTTACTTTTTTATGTTCGTTATTCCTATTATTTCCATAGCCTTATCCCTGGTAAGTGCCGATGTAGCAGGATTGTTCCTTGGCACGAATGTTTCATACCTCCTGATTATACGAAAAGGGATCCCTGATGATACCGGAAGTGCAACACAGAGAGCGGTAAGGGTATTTATCGCACTCCTGCTACTTGGGGTGTCCAGCCTTATTTTTGATATTTTGTTTAAAACAGCCGGTACGACCAATTATCTCCAATTCACATTAATAGGATTTCTGAAAACCTTCATTCCTGCGTCTACAATCTGGGCTTCCGTAGCTGTCTGCACAAAGCTTGACCTGTATAGAAGGGATAAAGGAAATTTATGAACAAAGAAGACGACTCAGTTCCAAAATAGAATTGCAGATGCCCAATATTTTATCTTGCCTTCAGCATGTGAACTTAAAAATTCATTTTTTTACTGATATTGGTTTTCTCAAAACTTTTAAAATTAGATCTATATGGATAACTTCTAAATGTTGACAATAAATTTATAAATTTATATTTGTTGTAAGTGGGGAAAATAAGAAATTATGTTAGAAACCTAGACCGTAAATACTAATTTTCAGATTTCTTGCCAGAAGGTCACAATAAAAAATTTGTATATATTGGGGAGAATTTGCTGCCTAATATAGGTTAGAATATCTGTTGTTTAAAAAAGGTAATCCTCTGAAATAAAGAATCTCTATTAATTTGAACTGAATGGTCTGATACATTTTGACTTATTTATTTTCAACCTCTTGGAGATGATTTAGATAGGTTTTCTACAAATACGGTTTCTTTCAATTTTGTTGTAGAATAAACATTGGGTCGTGGACGCGAGTTACTTAAAAATACTAAGCATAAGAATCTCTCAACATTATCCTAAACAAGGGTAATGTACTCGTTTTATCAGATATCATAATAACTCACATCCACTATCAAATAGGAGCCTACTTACTTGCAGGTGTCCAAAAGGCCTCTCTTTTTTCCCCCCCTATTTTCAGAAGGGTGTATGGGCTCAACGTGAGCTTCTTCAACTTTAGTTCCTTCTAATTTAGCTACTTCAGCTCTAGCTTCTTCTGCTTTTTCAACTTTAGATTCTTCAGCTTTTACTTCTTCAACTTTAGATTCTTCAACTTTTACTTCTTCAACTTTAGTTCCTTCTAATTTAACTG
>MDTP02000112.1 GCA_001714685.2 Methanosarcina sp. Ant1
AGTGAGCGGTTTATTAATCGCTTGTATGTCCAAACCCATTGCCATCGCCGATCCGGCCATACAAGCGATTAATAAACCGCTCACTAATAATAATATCATTTTCTTCATAAATAACCCCTACTTTTCAGATTTTTGCTATTTTTTATTTCTGAAAGTTGTTTTCTTGACATTTACAAATGTTTAATTTTGGGGGAGCCATTAAAAGTTAGTATTTTCCGGCGATACTCAGGCGTTCGCTTTTGTACCTTACTTTTAACACTTTATACACTCAATTTTCTGTATAGAGGCGAGCCTCACAAGCATATATTGGAAGGGGAACGAAGAGTGCTCAGCGGGGGAATTCAGGCAATTAACGGTTCACGGTCAAGTTTGCAATTAAGCATTTTGTAATGTCTATGGATGTATCTTCTATGAAATATATAAGGATGCCTATTCATTAATTAACATATATATTTATTAAAAGAAGAATAAAAACAATATAGGGAAAACCTGGCTCAATCTTTTCCAATATATAAATAATAAAAATATTTTTATTATTTATATACTAAACCCTCAATCCGGTAGTCCTTCACTAATTCCCTCGTTTTTATGAACGAGAAAGTATTCACTTATTATCGAAAAGTATGTTTCTGTTATTACTGCAGTTTTCTCTTTTTATATCAGATTTCAGTTAACTCAACCCGATTAAAGTTGTTCAACTCAACCTGGATGATCAATTACAAACGTGCTACTGCCTTTCACTTCTGCAGAATCCAGACCGGAACCGGTTATGGAGACATCATGGTCTCCTTCGTTTACATCTGAGTCTATTTTCGCTTTATAGTAGTAGGTGCCGTCTGAATATGACAGATAATTGACATCAACTGTTTTGTTAGCTGATATTGATACTGAAGGTGCACTTGTTAATGCAGTTGAAGGAGTTACTTTGATTTCCAGGTCGCCGGTATCAATGGTTTTGGGATTTATTTCAATTAGGAAGTCAGGTACTGAGTTATCAGCGGTAAGCTCGTCGAATGCTGATGCTGTATTTCCATTGATATCCGTACACAATGCTTCCACATAGAAATGCTTCCCATACTTAATTGTGTAACCTCCTGTCCAGTTAGCCCCGTCTGTAGATTTCAGCTCCACGGATTCTGGCTCAAAACCATCTGGAGTGACCTGGCATACAACTGCCTGAAGAGATACGGGGTAGGTAACAGTAAAGGTTGTGGCATTCTTGCAAGGATTGGGGGAAATGTCCAGTTTAACTTCAGGAGTTCCAGTATATACTTTTGTCTGCGTGTCCGCCTTCTGATGTACAGGCTCTTCGTTGCCTGCATTGTCTACTGCTTTTGAACGGAAGTAATAGTCCTTATTATTCTCTCCTTTGAAAATTGACGAGGCGTTGGTCGTCCTTGAAATCCAGGTTTCCCAGTTTATCCCATCTGTGCTGGAATCTATGGAATAGTAAGCAATTCCTGAACTATCATCTGTTCCATTCCAGGAGATGGTGAAGGCAGTATTTTTAGTGTAATTTGGAAGCTCTATCACACTTGAAGTTGGGGGAGTTGATTCGGCAATACCATTTTCTGCAACGTTTTTAATATCTTCTGGAGGCTTTAATGAGATACTGTCCCAGAAAACTTCCACAGGGCTGATTTCTCTTGGATTTTGGTTCAAACCAAGTGTAAGGTTATTGATGCCTGTCTGCAGATCAATAGGAATTACAATATGCTGCCAATCTCCATTTCCAGTTATTCCTTCTGTCCATACAGTTTTTCCGTTAACAGTAATCTGTTTTACCTGGTTATGTACTTCCTGAGAGCTTGAATTGGAAACACTCTTTACATACGCTGAGAGCATAACCGTAGTGTTTTCCTTACCTTCTATATTTTGAGAAATTCCGCCATATTCCAGGAGGCCGGATAGATTTCCTTCATATGAATTTACTATTCTATAAGCATAGGAAGAATCTCTTCCTGAACTATTGACATATGAACCTGTAATGTTGTCGGTGTTGGAGGTAAATTCCCATCCTGTTTGAGATTCCATATCTCCATTTTCAAGTACAGGAACTTCAGTATATTTTGGAGTAACAACAGGAGCTAAGGTGTTATTGTTTTCTATGTAGAGATGGACAGATCTATATGGGGAATAGTCTGGCTTATCTTTAAAGAGCGCAAATTCCAGTTTAGATCTTCCAGTTTTAAATTTTTGGCGCGAATAAGTCATATTCTTTTGCCAGGTCCCCCCATCTTTTACGGAGATATTCAGTTCCTCGATTATGTCTTCATCAGCTTTCATCTGGAGGACATAATTTACGTCCTGAAGCTCGTGATTTTCAATTCCAACTGTAACATTAAGAGGAACATTAATCATGCTCTCAGTGGGATAGCCTTCGGCTTTTCCATCCGGCCCAAGGAGATACAGCATTGTGAAAGTTTCTTTTTCCCTGGTCATTTTGGCATATACAAGCATTCCGCTTGCGATAATTATTGAACCGATCAGGGCGATTATGAGAGCTTTTTCAATTTCCGGAGGCAAAGGTCTCTTTTTAATTTCTGCTTCGGGCTGATACTTTAAACCCTTTGCTTTAACCTTGCTTCGTGACCTGTGAAAACGCCTGCTCTCAGCAGGAAGGGGCTTTGAGTCCCCCAATTCACCGTTCTCTGCAGATTCGGTGTTTTCTTCAGGCTCATCGGACTTGAGATCTCTTATAAACTCTTTGATTGAAAACGAAAACTGCTCATCTTCGTCCAGAAGTTTTCGTGTAAAAAGTGTAACTATGCTGAAAAACGCAGTTATTCCGATGATTGATACAACAATTGGGGCTGGACGATAACCCCAGGGAAGCAGGCTTATCAAAAAACCGTCAAAAACTGTAAGTATAAGACTGAAACCAACACTTAAAGTAAAACGCTCTATCCCACTAATTTCTTTTTTTCCAGGAAAAAGTGCAGATATAAAAGCATAACCAGGAATGAAAAAGAAGAGAGATAAGGCTAAGGGAATTTTGAAAAGTGTTTCATTGAATGGAGGAATGAGTACAAAGACAGCCCCCAGACACGAGAAGAAAGTGACCGCAATTAAATCGTCCACGTAAATACATTTTTTTAAGTGTGGCATCTATATTGCAGTAATTCGTTAAAAGATATAATTGTTTCTATATAATAATGTGTATTCCTTAGAAAAGCAAGGGTTCAGAAAAATTAAAGGGCAAGTACTTTAAATACAAAAGCTATATTTTATATAAAAAATATTTTTCCAAAAACTTTATTTAAAGAAATCGTGACTTTTATCATACTATATGCCAGAAAAGTAGAGGACTACTTTCGAAAGACATTATTTTCGATATAGGGTTTGAAAAATAAACATTTCTGAAGCTTATTAAGAATTATCTAGTAAAAACCAGATGTTTACTGGGGACAGAAAAATGGATACAAATGCAGCATCAGGGTCTACTGGATTCCCTTCAGCTATTTCCATTCTTTCAGAAGTATTCACAACTGGGAATATCCTCGTTATTTTAGGTATAACTTTCCTGATACTTATCCTGTACAGTTATATATTTTTCAGGGGCAGCAAATGGATTCTCAAATGGTATGGTGCGCAGAGGATTCAACGAAGTGAAAGATCACTTTTATATTCAATTCTAGATGAACTTTCCAAAAAAGCAGGGGTACCGACTCCCGAGATTTTAAGTTTTGAATCTGAAGTCCCTGCGATGTTTACTGTAGGAAGTGGAAGTAAATCATTTATTACAGTTTCAACGTCCATGCTGGAGATGTTCGATGAACTGGAACTGGAAGCCTTACTTGCACATGAAATCGGGCATATAAAAAATGGTGATGTGGGCCTGAACACAGTTACGGCGTTTCTGGCAGGCTTAATAATGTCTGTTCCAAACCTTGCTATGTGGGGCTCCTTACTCTCAGGTTTCGGACAGCCAGAAGACCCGGCTCCCAGGTTCTTCAAATTTATAGCAACTGCCCTTGCCGCTCCACCTGCTGCAACTCTCATACACCTTACAAATCCTTCAAAAAGAGAATACGCAGCAGATGAAGCAGGTATTAAACTTACTGGAAATCCGCGAACTCTGGCTAAAACCCTTGAGTATCTAGAAAATTATATCCCCCTTCAGCCGGTTTCCGACAAGTTTAATCCGGGACATTTTCACCTGTTCAGCACCCATACACAGCAGATTAGAGGATATCTGTCTATTTTCATCTCATTGTTTGATACACACCCCGGAATTGAAGACAGGGTCACGCACATCCTTAACTATTCAAACAACCTTGAAAAAGACGCTTTAAACAGCAAATATTCCAGAGTGCCGGGGTTCTTCGATTTGAAGAGCTGGAGACTTGCTATGGCAGCGAGCCTAATTTCATATTTCTCTCTCCTTTTCGGGATTATCGTGTTGATAACATTTGCAATAAAAGACTTTAATTTCATCGTTATCGGAATTATTGCCGGAGTTTACATTGGAGCAGTGCTGTTGCTTATGGGTACTACTGCCAGCGTCTCCAGAAGGGGGCAATCATTAGAAGTAAAATCACCCACCCATAAAAGAATTTTTTTGAGCTCAAAACAAGTCTTCAAGCGCTTCATGAAAAGAGTGTGAGTCCGAGACTCAGGCTATATTCCAGAATCTTTTTTTGAGAGAAACGGCCCAAATGCTTGGAAAAATGTAATCTGCATCTGGGTTCCGTTCTTATCTGCCCTCATTTTTGACGGTCTATAAAATACATAATAAGAGCTGCAACACCTGCGAATAAAATCCAGCCTATATGCGTATGCACTGTCATCATTGCTTCCTGCCCATAAAAATAAGCAGTCAAATAGAGGATAATTACTCGAAACAGGTTTGATATATAAGCAATAGCTATACAAAATCCGAGCATTTTAAGAGTTCTTTTATTGTCCATTTTTTCAATTTTGCTGTATCCGAAAACGATTCCTATTAAAAGGAACATGGAATATAAACCTGAACAAGGCCCTCCAATCACCACTGTCATTTCCTCAACACCGCCTACTCGAACAGTTTCCGTAGCAATTACTTCGAGAGGAATTCCTGCTAGACCTATCATCCATACGGTTGGGAGGAGTATTAAGTAATGGTCGAACTTGTGCATGAAATCTATGTGCAAGAAAGCAAAGATTGTATAGAAAATAAGGTACAATACGACAAAAACAGATGAAATATACATTCCAAGTCTGGAGACTCTGACTACGTCAGTGTTGCGCAGCTGGGTGCCCACGAGAGAGAGACCAAAGAATACTGTCATTACATCCAGAGTCCCAAGTTCCCCACCGTTTTTGAAATTATAAAACAGGTCAGCAAGTACTATGAAAATTCCCACAATAAGATGAGTCTTTGACGTTTTCAATAAGCTTAAATCACCTAGATCTTTGAAATTGATTCTTGTCAGCAAAAACACTGAGCCCAGGAACAGAAGAACTCCAACGGCAGTTGAGCCTTCGCTTATTTCGACCGCCATTCCTGTAAACATTGCAAGTATAAGTAAAATAATGACAAGATTTTTGTTTTGGTTCGCCATCGTGAACTCCCATTTTTATAATTATCTATCTTTTTTGAATAAACCCTTTTAAATTTTGTCATTTTAAAAGTTGGTAATTGAATCTTTATGCTTGAACATAGTCCGGATAAAAGAAATTTAGAGGAAAATAAGAGGAAAATAAGGGGAAAAAAATTACTTCCTTAAAATTCCAAGATATAAAATCACAAACTAAATATACTATATTTAAAATTACTGGCATATCAAGAATTAAGTTTGAAAAATAAATATATAATCTGGGAATTAATATGCATCGTGTATTATTCATATTTATTTGATCCGGATTAGTCTGGCTTAAAAGACATGTAAACGTTCTCTCATACAAAAAATGATACAGGGGGTAAATTCTGAGAGATTTTACTTTAAAAAAATACGAGTCTCTTTTACGGGCAATCAAAGACACTGACTATACTGTAAGTACTGTGCACGGCTTTCTTAAATCCGCCCCAAAAAAATGCATTATACTCAGGCACGACGTGGATAGGGCAGTTAACAGAAATCTTGATATGGCGAGGCTTGAGCACAGGTACGGCATAAGATCTACTTATTACTTCAGGCATGTTGAGGAGACCTTTAAACCCGAAGCCATTATCCAGATAGCAAAAATGGGGCACGAGATAGGCTTTCATTACGAAGTGATGGATAAAGCAAACGGAGATCCGGACAAAGCAATAGGAATATTCAAACAGGAACTCGAGGATCTAAGAAAAGTTACCGAAAAAGTAACCAAGGTCCGCACTGTATGCATGCACGGGAACCCTCTCAAACCCTGGTCAAACCGGGATCTCTGGAAGAAATACAATTTTAAAGACTTTGGAATAGCCGGAGAACCTTACTTTTCCATAGACTACAATAAAGTGTTTTATCTTACCGACACCGGAAGGACCTGGGCAGACCGGAAAATCCGAGTCAAAGATACAATCGACAGACCCAAAATCTGGGCAGGCCCAGACCTGAAGGGCACAGGCCTTAAAACAATTTCTTCTACCGATGATATAATTCAGCTGATCCAAAGCCAAAAAATTTCCCAGATCTGCCTTCTCGTACATCCAAACAGGTGGTGTGATAATTTTGGTGGCTGGGCAAAGGAACTGCTGTTCCAGAATATAAAAAATGTCGGCAAGGCGGGAATTATATGGTACAGGAGCATAGCCCGAAAAAAAGATACTGCTACTGGGGGCCTCTACAGTGATTGAAATTACAGATTCGATTGACCGGGAGAAATGGGAGGACTTTGTGTCCAGCCACCCCCAGGGCAATATCTTCCAGAGCAGATATATATCAGATGTATACATACATACTAATAATTATGAGCCTGTTTCTCTTGCAGCTGTTGATTCGGAAAGCAAAGAGATACTTGCAGTCCTTCAGGCAGTTATCGTCAGGGACGCCCCAGGCATGGTAGGATCCATCTCCTCAAGGTCAATAATCAATGGCGGTCCTCTCTTTGTTGAAGGAAAAAAAGGACTCGAAGCCCTCGAGAAATTGCTCAATTACTATGAGAAGTTCCTGCACAACAGAGCTATTTATACTCAGGTCCGCAACGTCTGGGACGTCGAAAACTCTAAAAACACTCTGGTCTCTCTTGGATACCAGTACGAACCCCACTTGAATTATCTTATCAACCTCAACCGCCCTGCCGAAGAGATATGGGGAGATATCCACAAGCCCCGCAGAAAAGGTATAAACAGAGCTGAAAAGATCGGGATCAAGGTTAGAAAAATAGAAAGCAAAAACGAAATAAAAGACTGTTATAAAGTAATTGAAGAGACCTATAAAAACGTAAGGCTCCCACTTGCAGATATCTCCCTCCTTGAAAGTGCCTATGAGGTACTTTCTGGCTCGGGACTTATAGATTTCTACCTTGCAACCCTGGACGGCGAGGTTGTCGGATCAAGAGTAGTTCTGAAATATAAGGGCATGGTACACGACTGGTATGCAGGCTCAAAACAGGAAATAAACTACGTAAACGAGGCAGTCGTCTGGCACATGCTTTCCGAATACGCAGGCAAAGAAAAGGTTTTCGATTTCGGAGGAGCAGGACATCCTGATAAGCCCTACGGAGTAAGAGAATTCAAAAAACGATTTGGCGGTGAGGAAGTCAACTATGGAAGATATGAGAAAGTTCACGACCGGAAAAAGAAGGAACTTTTGAATTTAGGTTTCAAAGCGTATAAGAAACTGAACCTGGCAAGGGTGTTCTGAGAACTGTTTTGAAAAGTCTGCGAATTTCGATTATTTGGAGGGCAGGGCATGAAAACGTTAATGAAACTGAAAAAAAAGGCATTAAAATATTTTGCTAAGAATTTACCTTGCTGCAGCCTCCGAATATTCATGTATAAAAACTGTGGGTACAGGATCGGAAAGCAAACCTACATTGCAGAAGGTCTGACAATTGCAGAGAAACTGGAAGACACTGATAACCTGATAATTGGAAATCGGGTAGCCATAGGGCCCAACGTAATCCTGATCACATCCTCAGACCCTAATAATTCTCACATCAGGCCTTACGTAAAAATTCAGAGAGGCCGGATTTTAATTGAAGATGACGCCTGGCTTGGTGCTGGCTCCATAGTTATGCCGGATATCACAATTGGCAGGGGAGCTGTAGTAGGAGCCGGATCAGTCGTTACAAAAAATGTAGAGCCCTATTATATCGTTGCAGGAGTGCCTGCTAAAACTATAAAAAGGGTTGAGATGCCGTGAATATACTATTTGATATCGGACACCCCAAAGACGTAAATGTTTTTAAAAATGTTATTTGGAAGCTTCAGGAAAGGGGACACGAAATCAAGATAGTGGCAAGAGCCAAAGAGAACACAAAAAGAGTACTCGAAGAATATGGATTTGAGTATGAGGTCTGCAAACATCATAAGCAGATGGTAGGTAAGGCTTTTGGAATTATTACAAATGATATACACCTTTATAATATCGCTAAAAAATTTAAGCCGGACATCTTTGTTAGTCCTGGATCACCTTATTCAGCTCATGTAAGCCGACTACTCAGAAAGCCCCATATTGCGTTTTCGGATACTGAAATTGCAGGCCTTGTAATAAAGCTAACTTTCCCTTTCACCGATAAGATATACACATCATCCAGTTTCTATCTTGACCTTGGCCCTAAACAAGTTAGATTTAATGGTTACTACGAATTGGCATATCTGCACTCAAGGTATTTTACACCGAGCAAAGATGTACTTAAAAAATACAATCTGGACGAAGGCTATATTATACTCCGTTTATCGGCGCTGGCATCTCATCATGATATAGGAGCAAGAGGATTTACTTTCAATTCAGAAGAAGAACTAATAAGTTTCATCCGGGAGCTTGAAAGATACGGTCGGGTAATTATTTCTTCAGAGACAAAACAGTGGAAGACTATCTCTGATTATCAGCTTAACTTCAAACCGGGAGATTTGCATGATATTCTCTACTATTCAAAGATGTGTATCGGCGAGGGGGCAACAATGGCCTCGGAAGCAGCCATACTTGGAGTTCCGGCAATATACGTTTCAAGCACCCACAGAGGATATCTGGATGAATTAGAGTCCTATGGGCTGGCATTCACTATTCAGGATAGAGAAGAAGCTCTTAAAAAGGCAATATCACTATTGGAAGACAATTCGTTGATAAATAACTCCAAAGAAAAAAGAGAAAGGATTTTAAAAGAAAAAATAGATGTTGTTGAATTTATGGTTAATGAGATTGAAGGCGCATATAAGTTATGAAGGTAAATAATCATTAAGTTTCAATAGATTTTTATTAGTAAGGATAAAAAGGGGGAACAAATGGTCGCAGAGCCTGGGTACATTCTGACAACTCCATGTAAAAATGAAGAAAAATCCCTTCCGAAGCTTGCAGAATCTATAATTAACCAAACAATAACTCCAAACCTCTGGCTCATTGTAAACGATAACAGTATCGATAAATCGGCCGAGATTTTGAGGGATCTTGAAACAAAATATCACTGGATTCGTGTAGTTGCATCTGAAGGAACAAAAAGAGACCTTAGCTTTCATTACGCAAAAGTCGTAAGCGAAGGATTATCATTAGCTTCTGAGATAAGCTCTGCTGAAAAAATCCCTTTTGAGTATATAGGGCTTATTGATGCTGATATGATTTTAGAGAAAAGCTTTTTCGAAAAGATCATCGATAGATTTGAAAAAGATCCCCATCTAGGTGTTGCCAGTGGAAGTACAGCATATTATGATACAGATGATATACTCGTTACTGAGAACGGCAGAGATAATCTTCCTATTGGCGGCCTGAGAGTCTGGAATCGGGAATGTTTCATAGAAACAGGAGGCTTCCCCATAAGCTATTCAGCCGACTCCGTGTCAAACGTCCTTGCTATTTTACATGGATGGGACACAAAAAAGTTTGACGACATTTTGGGAATCCAGACGCGGAGAACCGGCAGTGCTGAAGGTTTGTGGAAGGGATACAAAATCAAAGGAGAGTCTGATTATTACAGAGACTATCATCCGCTCTATGTCATATTCAAATTTGTTAAATACAGCTTCACACTCCCTTCATACATTGGAATTGCATACATCGAAGGATATATAAACGGAATTGTAAGGATTAGAAAAAAAATAGATATTCCAGAAGTCCGGAGATATTATAGAGAAAAGCACCTGGAGATCGGAAGATATTATGCAGGAAAATTCAAGTTCAAATTTTGATGTTCAATATAATACAGGCAGAAGAACTAAGTTTTTGCTAATGGGATTATTGTTAATACTGAACATCATAATCAGAATTCCCAGCATACCACACGAAAAAGGTTATGATTCTTTCTTTATACATTCACTTGCGAATTCTGTTTCAAACTTTGGGGTTGCCCAATGGTGGATTAATTGGATGTCTGTCTTCGGACTTTATCCTTACTCTTATGCCAGTGCAGTCCCATTTACACTTTCAGGCATGTCACAATTGACTGGAATCAGGATGGAAGTTGTAATATTACTTTTCTGTGTTATTCTAGGTTTGTTCAGCATATTTACATCATATTTATTGGCAAAAGTTCTCTATGATAATTTCCTGCACGAGTTCATATTTGCAGCTATATTTTCTTTGTCTTCAGGCATTTTGGGTCTTACAACCTGGGAAATAACCACACGTGCTCAAATAATAGTATTTTTCCCGTTCTTACTATACCTAGTATTCCAGATAACAAAATTTAAAGCTAAATTTGTACTACTTTTTATTATAACAGCATTATTGCTACTTGCCACTCATCATTATATTTATCTGATGTTGTTTTATTCAGGCCTAATAAGTATTGTTGCTCTGTTTTACAAGCTTAACGTGAGAAATAAACATATTCATATTCAAAAACTCGTAAGTAACAATCTTAATTACGTATATGTTTCAATTGTTTTTCTTCTTCTATCTTCAATATTCTTTTTTGGTACTAATATGGGTTTAATAACCTCAGGTTCAAGATATGGCTGGATAATAGATATAATAGTAATTACAGGCAGAAATGTAGGTTTTATCCTTCCATTTTCAGTAGGGGGTCTTGCGTACTTTGTATTCAAAAAAGATAAGCTAATGGAAGACTGGGCAGTTTTGATTTGTCTACTACCGACATTGATATTTTCATTTAATCAAATATATGGCTATATAGCCATATATGTGTTCGTCACGTGGTTAGGGTCTGTGGGGCTTTTTAACGCAATTAAAAATCAGAAGCGAGATGTAAGAATTGCAGTTACTGCAGTTATAATATTCTTGATATTAAATGTTACATTCTCAATATTTTTTGTCCATTATCGTCTGGGAGTTGGTGGAGGAAATTCTGAGTGGTACATGAAAGAAGAGACATACAAGACCGGAGGATGGATAAAGGACAATATTAATTGGGATAAAAGAGCAGTACCAAGTAGCGCAAGCGCGGGAGAAAGTAGTCGATTATTTGCATCTTATGGAGGACAACCGGCATTATACTTAGACGATATTAATAATTATATTAATGGATTCCTGAATTTAAATGAAAACAATATAGAGCAAGTTTCAATGTCTTCAAAGAGCTTTTATACCGACAATCCCTATGTTTTAAAAGCTGGAACGACTTCATCAGGAGCTTACAACTGGATATGTTACTATCCAATTAATAGTGAAAATTCGAATGAATTTATAAATGCGAACAACATATCTTATTTTTTTGAAGATAGGTATACCCCTAATACTTTATTCAATTCATTGCCTCAATATAAAAATGCAATTTATAACAGTGGAAGAATGCGGATATGGGAGAATTAAACCCACGGATGTTCAAGAATGAACTTAATATATTATTATCCAATGGAAAATGGAGCACCAGCTGAAGTTGGAAGAAATATACTTAAAAGGTTACTTGATCATTCAGAGATCCTTCCATTTGCTGAGATTAAGTTGTTTTGTAAAGAAAAGTATGTCTCTGAAATTAGAAACAGCTTCGATCTTGATGTAATAACATATAAAAATTTAAACAAAATTTCCAAGCATGATCTAGTACATATTCCCGTATTGCCAACGATACTGCCGAATGCTAAATTTTTGCTATATCTTTATATCAAGGTCATAAAAAGAGGGAAACTAATTCTTCAGTATCATGGGGACGTAAGAAAAGAACTTCAGTCGAGTTATAAAGATATTATATCGCTAATTCATATATGTACATATACATTTGTTCCATATTTATTGAGAAACGCAGATCGAGTTATCACACATTCATATTACATGTATGAAATTATAACTAAATACGGTGCAAAAAAATGTGTAGTAGTACCAAATGCAATAGACGAATACTGGTCTCAAAAAAAGGCAGAGACTGAAGCAAACTCAAATGGAATTATTGATCACAATAATTTCAATATATTTTATCATGGTAGGCTTTCTTGGGAAAAGGGAGTCGATATATTAATGGAAGCATTTGGACGTTATGCAAGAAATAATCCAAACACAAATATTTATCTCGCTGGAGAAGGCCCTCAAAAAAAGCAGTTGAAAGATATATGCTCAAGATTGAATCTAGATAAAAAAATTATTTTTTTAGGTAACATAAATAAAGAAGAAATTCTGTTTTTTTTGAAAAATGTTGATGTCGCAATATATCCATCAAGATTTGACAATTTTCCTCTGGCCGTCCTTGAAGCTCTAGCATGTGCTAATTGCCCTGTGTACTTCTCTAAAAACATAGGTATTTGCGACTTTGTAATTCAAGATGGATTCGAGTTAAATTCTTTTGAACTGAATGTTGCGAATTTAATTAAGGTATTGGATTCTGCTTCCTGCAGCAAGGATAAAAACGTCGTAGATCAACAGATAAAATTTGCAGAAAATTACACGTGGGATCAAGTGATACTCAAGTATGTAGAATTATACCGTGAAGTTACAAATGAATGACTTTCAAGTGTTTAACCTTACTTTGTTGGAGGAAATATGAAAATAATTGTTGTCCATCCTGCACATATGGATTACAGGCAAGAGATCTTTGAAAGCCTAAATAAAAAATATGATACTACCTTTATCTTTACAAAACATGGAAGAGGCCAGGAAGGGGTTAAGGAAGAGCAGGCAAGTATCCCTCCAGAATGGAAAAGTAAGGTGTTAAAAAGTGACTTCTTAATTGGTCGAAAAGATATTGGCATGTATCTGAGATTGATTAAAGAACTCCTTTTTGGGAAGTATGACCTTGTCCTAACATCAACTAGTTGGTATATCTGCTGGATAATAGCCAAGGTTCGTGGAAAGAAATTCATCTTCATGACAGAGTTTTGGTACTGGCAAGATAAATCATTTATAAGGAAGATTTTGAATAGATTCACTAAAATTGTTGTTAAAAATTCGGATTCAATCTTTGCAATGGGAACAAATGCATACCGATCATGCATTGAATTAGGAATAAAAGAAGAAAGAGTGTTTATGCATCCTCAGTGTGCAGTGGATTATAGTGAATTGCCTACGTTCAATCTGAGGGTGAAACACAATTTAGAAGATAAAAAGATAGTATTATTTTTAGGAAGAATTGTGAAAATAAAAGGTTTAGATTATTTAATCGAATCTTTTTCGAGATTAGAACACGATGAGGAGAATGTTTTTATGATCATAGCCGGAGACGGACCAGATCGCATAAAATATGAGAAACTCTCTAAAGAACTAGGTGTAAAAAACATTCTTTTTACTGGTAGAGTGTCAAAAAAAGAGATCTCATCCTACTATACTGCTTGTGATATTTTCGTTTTACCATCCATTTTCTATAAGCAGTCATATGAACCCTGGGGTTTGGTTATAAACGAAGCAATGGCTTTTAGTAAACCTGTCATTGCAACCAATGCTGTTGGAGCCAGTGCCGATATGATCGAAAATGGTTATAATGGTTATACTGTTGAAGAAAAAAACGCGGATGAGTTGTATAATTCTATGAAAAAGATGTTATACAATGATGAAAACATGAGACTAATGGGGGAAAATTCTAGAAAAATTTTTGAGAAAAAAAATAACTACGTTTCTCTTTCTGAAACTCTAAATTTGTCCATAGAATACGCAATAAGTAACCTAAAGTATTGCTAGAGGTAGGAACTGATGCCCCAAATTGATTACAAAAAACATGTACTTTCTATCTGTGATATTTCTCCTACGAGATTTGGTTCATTTGAAGAATTTATTATTGCATTGACTAAGAGATTAAATGAGAATAATCTTGAACATGTGGTAGTTTTTAGGGAGAAACCTATAAAAAGCATAGAGGACTCTCTTTTAAGCTTAGGTGCAAAAATAGAGATAATTAAGCCATCAAAAAATAATATATGTAATTTTCTCAAGTTTTATAAACTGATCAGGAAAAATAGGTCAGATATTGTTCATTTTCATTTTTATCCAGTATATACGATAATTAATTATTTAAAATTTATATTAAATATAAAAATTGTATATACGGACCATATGGGAATTAGAGTTGCAAAAACACACTTCAAAAAAATAATTCGTAGAATATATTACTTAACCAATTCAAAGATTTTTGGCTGTGGCGTTGATAAAATAGTTTGTGTATCACATTTTGTAAAACAAAAATATTCTAAAGAATATGGAATAAACTCTAATAAATTATGTGTAATATATAATGGTATTAATACAGACAGATTTCAAAAAAAATGTGAAATAGAAAAAATAAAGGAGAAGTATAATATAAAAAATGAGTATGTAGTAACATGCGTGGGCTTAAGGAAAGATAAAGGCGCTCATTGTCTAATCAAAGTAACGCCATCAATAATAGAGAAAGAATCTAATGTTAAGTTCTTTCTGGTAGGTGATGGAGAATATAGGAATTGTCTAGAAGAGTATATAAGTAAACTAGACATGGAAAAATATTTTACATTTGCAGGAATTACAGATTCTATAGAAGAAATTTATACTATTTCTTCTTGTGTTGTAATACCAACTTTAGTCGAGGAAGCTTTTTGCTTTGTTGCAGTCGAGGCAATGTCAACAGAGACTCCTGTCATAGCATTTGATTCAGGAGCTATCAAAGAAATACTCTACAACAAAGAAAATGCAATATGTAGAAGTTCTAAAATGTTGTCTGATAACATAGTAAAGTGTTTGAGAAGTAATGATCTTTTTATAAAAAACGCTAGAGAGCACGTCATAAAAAATTACTCACTGGATAACAATACATGCAAATATATCGAATTATACAAACAATTATTAAAATAACCGAACTGAAAAATGAACAGTTTAATTATTTGATGTATAAAGGCATTCCAATAATTTGGAGACTTTTTAATATCTTCTGGAATCGTCAAAATTTACCATTAATTCCACTTGCAATTGACTGCAATCATTCAAAAAACCAAAAAATTATAAAAAGTTTCATAATTTGAGAGCAACCCTTCTCTAAAAATTTAGAGAATACTTTACCTGGAAAACAGTTAAGAAAGAGAACGAAGGAAGCTGTAAATAACCTACGAACATGAAACCCAGTAAAAAAACAGAAATAGGTTTTGGAACAAGCTCACTCATTAAAAGCTAGTGTCATGACAAATTGAATCTGAAACACAATTTAGATGGCAGCATCTCTTTGGATATCGTTTTTATAAATAAAGCGTCGCATAATTAAGCTGCCCAGACGACTCAGTGCCAAAATCCAGTGATGAACGTAAAATTAAAAATCACTAGATTTTGTAATTGGTTAAAATCCTTGCGATTATACTTCTGGCTTGAAGTCTTTAGATAACGAATGTTAATTTTGATTGGAGACCGAATTCTTCTTACGAATTTAGATTTTCAATCAAGAAATGCAAAAATTACTAGATTTTGGAACAGAGTCGCCCAGACACTAGTGTTAAATATAAGTGTTTAGTTTTACTGTAAGGAGTATGTGAATGAGTAAAGTAAAGCTTATTGCTGAAAATACGGGTTTTTTGGTTATTGGGAACATAATTTCCAAAGTAGTAAGCTTGTTTACTGTTATCCTTATAGCTCGTTATCTAGGAGATGTCGGTTATGGGAAATATTCCTTTGTTTTTGCTTTCATTTCATTTTATTCTATAGTTTCCGAACTAGGTATTCTGCAAATACTTGTAAGGGAAATTTCCAGAGACCCAGAAACAGCCGGAAAAATGATTGGTAATGCAATATTAGTAAAAACTGTCCTTTCAGTCTTAGCATTCATTGCTGCTATTTTTAGTATAAGTAAAATGGGGTATCCCGAAGAAACAATAAAAGCTGTACAAATTGCAGCTCTAGTTTTATTGGTAGATACCTTTAACACATACGGCGTAATTTATGAGGTAAATTTGAGGATGAAATATTCGATCTTCTTTTTACTAATAAGTCGTATGTTAATGTTAGGACTCATTGTGCTCATCGTACATTTTGATCTTGGATTAAATTTGATCATTTTGGCTACCGTGGCAGCAAGTGCAATTCAGAATTTTTTTACGTTTTTGTTCTCTACTAGATATATCAAGGTGAAATTTGATATCGATTTTCAAGTGTGTAAATATTTGGTAATAAATTCATTACCTCTTGCTTTGTCTTCGGTTTTTACAGTCATTTATTACCGAATTGATACAATCATGTTGTCCATGATGGTAGGAGATGCGGCGGTAGGCATATACAGCGCAGCATATCGAATATCAGAGACTTTTATATTTATACCAAGTATACTAATGACCTCACTATTCCCTTTAATGTCGAAATCCTTTGAAAATTCAAATGAGATTTTAGCCTTTTCTTATGAGAAATCGATCAAATATTTATTTTCACTTGCTTTGCCTTTGGCTGTTGGAATCACGATGTTATCTGATAAAATAATGCTGACGATCTATGGTGATAGTTTTAGAGGTTCTATTATTGCTCTTCAAATACTCATTTGGGCTACAGCGATTATTTTTATAAATTATGCCACTAGCAGTTTTTTTATATCAATACACAAGCAAAAGTTTGTGATGCTTTTTACTGGAGTGGGCGTAGTTATAAACGTCCTGTTGAATATTATATTGATTCCGAAATATAGTTATAGCGGCTCCTCAATGGCAACAGTCTTAACAGAACTCTCGATTTTGCTAATAACCTTTTATAGAATGCCACCTCTAATTTCGATTAAAAAAATAATTCATCAAAGTTATCCTTCAGTAGCTGCTACAATAATTATGGCTACATTTTTACTTAGTGGAGTAAAGAATTACCTTGGTTTGTTGATAATAATTCCTTCGGGAATCATTTATTTTATATTTTATTATATATTTAAAGGGGTAGACCCTGATGATAAAAATATATTCATGAAGATTTTTGGAAAATACATGTGATTTTCGCAACAATATGTCCCTTACTTGGATAAATGAAGAACTATAATATAAAATGACTTAATATGAAATTATTGATTAAGTAACTAATCCACAAACGTAAAATTTATCAGTGAAAATTATGGACACTAACATCAAAACTATATTAATTTCCCCACATTCAGATGATATCGCATATTCACTTGGTGGCGCATTACTGAAAAGTTATTTTGAAAAACCTGCAATTATGGTAACTATTTTTACAAAATCCAATTTTTCACCCCGTCTGAAATTAACTGATCCAGAAGAAATCACAAGAATAAGATATTTAGAAGATATTGAATTTGCAAGAAAAATAGGAGTTGAATATAGAATATATCATTTCCCAGAACCTCCCCTAAGGGGAAAGATATCACATAAAGAAATATTCGATTCTGATTCGTTTTTAGATCCAATATATAAAGAAGTTTATCTAAGTATATCGGAACTGATCAAATCGTTTCCTAATGCAGTGATTGTATCTCCAATGTCACTTGGAGATAACATTGATCATAAAATTGTTTTTGAGTCTTGTATCTCAATATGTAAAGAAAATAATATAAAAATCTCTTTTTATGAAGATGTGCCATATGTATCATTATTGACACTAAAACAAGTGAAAAATAGAGCGTTAAAAATAGATCCTAATCTAGAACCAATCAAAATTGATGTAACTTCAACATTTAATGAGAAATTGAAAAATTTAAAATTATACAAAACCCAGATCGGTCAAAAAGTACCTAACGGAGTTTTTACACATTCAGCACGTTTAGGTATTAAAAATGAGAACTTTATTGAATTTGTTTGGAAAACTAAATTATTGAAGTATTTCTTTTATTATTACTTATACATCGAGAAAAAATCGAGATATGAAAGAATTTGGAGATTTCCTTGAAAATGGAACCAAACAGAAAGAATTAAAAAGACTCGAAAATATACATATAGTGCACTATAACGAACAACATCCAAATGAAGGACGTTGCCAGAAATACCGTTAAACCATACTGGATGCAAAAACCAGGCGACCATTAGCGGATGAACTTTTTGGTGATAAAAGCTCAGGAACAATCAAAAATTTTTTGCAAAACAATTTCGATACATCAGAGAGAGCGTCGCAGAAGTCAAAACGATTCTACAATTGGATAATCGGAACGTTGACTTTATATATGATTGTAAATTTTTTGCATGAAATTTGGCTAAACATCTATCTTATTGGGATTAATTTCTCCCATTTGTAGAATCCAATGGACTTTTACGACGCTCTC
>MDTP02000113.1 GCA_001714685.2 Methanosarcina sp. Ant1
ATATATTTGATGAAAATACCTCTAAAAATTGGAGGATTTTTATGAAGTGCAAAATTTTGCGCTGAAATCTTTACGATAGGTAACTATTAGCTACTTTTACGACTCTATCCATAATACCAGGATTACCAAGATCAGAAGAGACAGCTAAACCTTTAGAATTACACAAAGGAATCCCAAACAAAGACGATATTAGAACAGCATTGGAAATCTGCGATCCTTACATGTGTTTATATCTTAGTTTTTGTAGGAATCGCGGGCATGTAAGAAACGCGCTTTCTCCTTCTACATTACAGTATTTTGATATTTCTTCAAATGTAGGCACATGTTGATCATGCATGACCATACATATGTATTTATTTTCACTTTTTGGTTTATGTGTATATATTAAATAAAGGCATTTCGTTTGTAGTCACCCGTTTCTTAGAACTGAATTTGGACTTATTGTCTTATAAAGGCACTGTTCTGACTCCATTTATGTAAAAATGATAATATGAGAATTCTTTAAACTGTTAACAAAAAATTTATTTTTCATGAGTTGTTTATTTATATTTATATATGTTTATATATGTTTATATTTACGGTTTTTTGCGTTTAATCGCCGTTTATTGGTCATAAACCTTGTATTCCTATACAAGTTGGAACAATCGAGTTCACAAAAGCGGGCTTCAAACAAAACATTTTTGAAGGAATATAAACAGTTTACGGGGTTACATCCATGTTTCTGTTTCACTGTGCCCACGGTCTTCTTGCACCTCAGGCGCAGGCATCACCTGATTATACATTAAAAACGTGGACTGAGTCCGTAGGTCACTGGTCCAAAGATAAATTATGACAGAAGACATAATAACAATATTAATAAACAAGATCCAGTTGTAAATCTAAAAAACGATGAAATAACCAAAGTAAGGTGGAACTAACATTATAGAAAAAATGTCGGAAGTACAGTAACAGATAAACAAAATCTAGAAAAGAAAAGCGAGATTTACCGGGAATTCCTAAATAGAGTAAATGCAAAAATTACAGAAATAGAAACACTGGAAAAGCGAGCAGCAGCAGAAAAGCTAACAGAAATAGCAAAACGATGCGATGAAGCCCTAAGATACATCTCAACATTAAAAACGAAAACCGAAGAAGACCTAAAAAATACACGTAGAACTATTAAAAGAAATAACCCAAAAAACAGGCATAGAAATAAGAGAATTAGAAAGAGAATATGAAATAATTAGACTAACAACATCTAAACACTCAAAATCAACAACAGTACAATCTTACTTCAGGCATGCTTCAAAGCCTCCATAGGGCTCATCTTTGAGGCTCTGTACGCAGGGTAAAGTCCTGAGAGAGCACCTATCAGTAAGGCAAAAAGCATCGCAATTATAAGGAGTCTGGGAGTTATCAAGAACAGGACAATCCTTGTATTTGCAAGCCAGGCGTTCATGACATAGACAGCCACGACTCCTACCAGGATTCCAAGTATTCCCCCGAAAAAGCCCATACACGCGGCTTCTCCGAGTGTCAGGAGCAAGATATCCCGAGTTTCGGCTCCAATGGCTTTTAAAATCCCGAACTCTCTGGTTCTTTCGGCAACAGACATAAGCATGGTATTCATTACGCAAAGTCCGCCTATTATCGCTGCAAGAAGCCCGGAGCTTATAGTTATTACACTGAATATCATAAATGACTGCCTTGCCTGCACCTTCAGTTCTCCTGGAGAAAGGGTGCTTGTGCCCTTTACGCTTAATTCTATGCGTTTGGAAAGCTTTTCGGTATCTGCCCTTTCGTCAGGCACGGCAAAGATATAGGATACGGAATTACCCACATTGTAGAGATCCTGGGCGGTTTTAAGAGGGATAATTACGGCATTGTCAAAAATCGAGCCAGTATAATCAAGAATTCCTACCACGGTAAAGTACTTTTCGTGGATCTTAAACTTGCTCCCTGTCTGGAGTTGATACTCTCTTTTTATATTGCTCCCGACAACAACTTGATATGAGTCTCCCGGATTGAGGAAACGACCTGATTTCAGCTCTACTGGATAAAGGGCAACGCTGGATTTTTCCGGAGGGACACCAAGTATCTGTTTTCCGGTCATTCCCATCTTGTCTTCGTCAAAAGTAGTCATTAAAAGTCCGTAGGCATCTTTCACCCCTGCCACTCTGAGCACATCACTTACTTTATCGTTGGTGAGCCCCCCTCCAAAGACTCCACTTTCGGCAAAGACCCGGATCTTATCGCTGGTTACACTTATGGAACGCTCGAAAGTCTGATGAAAATTTTCGGACATGGCTCCCATAACTATAACTGCAAAAATCCCGAGGGCGATTCCGCAGATCGTCAGAGCGCTCCTGATTTTCCTGTTCATTATGTTTCGGATGATGAGGTCAAACATGATGATCCCGCATTCGAATTAGATCTGGTTTTGAAACTTTAAGGATCTTTATTCTCTTACCTTTTTCTTCCAGGAAAAATCGAAAGGGAAATAAAAATTCCAAGAGTTACAACAAAATCAAAGCCCTGAGATTTTTCGGCTTGGCTTGTTTCAGTTACAGGTTCAGTGACTCGCAGGACCGTCTCATGGCTGTCAAGCACCTCCCCCTCCAGATTTAGCACATAAATCTTTACATTATAATCTCCCTTTGGAATACCCTGCCAGACTATTCCTAAAGTATCTTCTCTTCCCGCAGTCAGGATATCTGCAGTTTCTTCAAAAACCTTCACTTCCCCTTCTTCAGGCGTAAGCACAACCTTTATAGTGCCATCAAAAGGTACCTGAGATTTTCCAATGACAGTGACACTTGCTCCGTATTCATCCACACGGATGTCCTTGTCAACGATTTCTACTTTTTCCTCTGCCCTGAAATCCGATCTATAAGCTGTAGTAATGGCAGGAGAGTGGGAATGGACTTTCAGGATGGCTGTGTAGTTTCTGTTTTTTTCGAGGAGCAAAGGCCAGTAAATTGGCTTGTAATAGGCATCCGTAACAGGGATATTTTCATGACTTTCAGAGTATACGACTTCAGTATCCGAAAGGAGTTTCAGGTCAAGGTCTATTACGCTGGGTTCAGGGACCTGCAAGGACCTGAGATTTGTAGAGCTTGTGAGGATTATCAGAGCAGAAGCCTTTTCTGAATCTGCAGAAAAGTCTATAAGTTTGATTTTTGAAAGAATAGGACTTCGGTAGGAGAATGAAAGATTTCTCGAATCAAGGATTTCAATGCCATTTTTTACAAAAAGCTGTGCTTTATAAGACTCCCTGTCTTTTCCGAAATCTTCTTTAAGCCCCCAGAACAGAACCTTTGTAATTTCCTGCCCCTTCTCTACATGACCCAAAAGGAAAGTTTCAGATTTAAGTATCTTATTTTCGGAACTCAAAGTAAAGACTATAGAGACATTTTCAAGAGCTTGTTCAAACCGAACTGTTGCATCAGAGAGATTCTGATCCGAAAAGAAATCACTGATAGAGAAAGCTCCGCCCCCCGGAACTGCCTCATTTGTCACGGCTGAGACGGAATTGATCTGAGTGCACAAAATAGTCAAGAATACAATTATAGGAACAAAAGGGGAAATAGATCCTGTAAATTTAAAGCCGTTCTTTTTTTCTGGCAGACCCAAGCCCATATCCTCCTTCTTTCCAAAAACTACAGGGAACCGGAGCCGGCAGTCCGGCCTGGTCCTTTGTAATAGGAATGTATGTCGAAACCTGTATGTTTAAGTTTTGACATCCAGGGAGTAGAGGGCTTTAAAGGCGGAGCTTATTTCGCGTACTTCATTTTGTCTTCAGGTCTTTAAGACTCTTTCAGTCTTCAGGTCATTAAGACTCTTTTAGTCTTTATTTTTTTACAGTAATCCAGGTCCCACAGGATACCGGAGATTTTTTGGTTGCATCTCCGTCAAGAATTTTTCTGAGCAGGGCAGGATCCCGGGCATCCATTACAAGAGCATCGAGCTTGCAGCGTTCGATAATTTTTGCGGCTACAGGATCTACCGGAGACTTGGAGCCTGCTTTCATCTCGATTGCCATAACGATATTTATAAGTTTTTCAGGGGAGATTTTATCATATTTTACTGCAGTGGGATCGCAGTTAGGGTCGGAGGAATAAACTCCGTCGATAGAGGTTGCAATTGTGAGCAGGTCTGCCCGCAGATACTCTGCAAGGATTGCAGCAACAGCATCTGTGGTTTGCCCGGGAGTGACCCCTCCCATGACTACTACCTTTCCTGGACGTATGGCCTTTGCAGCCTCAAGATAGTTTGTAGGAATTTCTGGGAAGGCATCTGGTCCGAGAGCTACAGCAAGCAGTCGCGCGTTAAGGCGAGTTATTTCAATGCCTATATAGTCACAGGTTACTTCATCGGCTCCCATAGCCCGCGCAGCGCCAATATAGTGCCTGGCTGATTCTCCGCCTCCAGTTACCACAATAATAGTATGTTTTTTTGAGATGTGTCGGAGGACTTCTGCATATTTTAAAAAACGATCCGGATCAAGATCTTTTGCGAGAATTGAACCGCCTAATGAGAGTACTATTAGCATGATGATCTCTACACATTAACAATTCGGATTTTTAAATGTATCGCTGAATACTTTTTCCTTAAATCACCAAAAATCCCATATAACGAGAAACCCTAAAGATCCTCAAAACCAATAAATTATCGCTTAACGACTTTCTGTTTAAGCTGCTTATTGCTTAAGCACGTGAATCTTTTCGGCGCAGGGTGGTACATGTATCTTACTGACATACTAAGGGCTGTTAAAGAAGGAAAAATGGACATTGAGACTGCGGAACAGCAGGCCCGTGGTCTGGGTTTTGTCTCCTATGCAGATATTGCAAAACTTGATTCCCATAGAAAAAGCAGGACAGGAGTGATCGAAGCTATCCTTGCCGACTGCAAGGAGCCTGAGGATGTGGTAGAAATTGCCAGAGTCATGGTAACGCAGAGCAGAAGAGCACTCATTACTCGTGTCTCTCCAGGGCATCTTGAAGCCTTAAGAGCGGCATTTGGGCAGGATAAACTTGAGTGGAATAGCCGGGCCCGTACAGTTGTTATTCACGATGGTACCCCTGCCCCGAAAACCGGCGGTGTTGTAGGAATCATCTCTGCAGGGACGGCAGATATCCCGGCTGCGGAAGAGGCCCGGGTTGCGGCCTCAGAAATGGGCTGCGAAACTATCACTGTATATGATGTAGGGGTTGCAGGAATTCACAGACTCATCCCCGAACTCCATAAACTAAAAGCTATGATGCCGGGAGCAATCGTTGTTGCAGCCGGAAGGGAAGGCACGCTTCCCACGATAGTCTCTGGACTTGTCGACGTACCTGTGATCGGGCTTCCGGTATCTACAGGCTACGGAGCCGGAGGCGGGGGAAAAGCTGCCCTGCTGGCAATGCTGCAATCCTGTTCCACAATTGCAGTAGTGAATATTGACGCAGGTTTTGTTGCGGGAGCGTATGCAGCCCGGATCGCAAACATGATTGCAGCTGCCGGGAAAAGAGATAAGGAAGTGACGGCAGAGCAAGAAGAGTAACAGAGAATAAATTGAAAACGCAATGCAGGAAGGAGTCTTATGAAAGCACTTATTTTCAACCCTTTCTCAGGGGCAGCAGGGGACATGATCCTTGGGTGCGCTCTCGACCTTGGGGCTGATAGGAAAGCAATTCTGGAACTGATAGAGTCCTCCGTCTCAGTATCTGTGGATGTAAAGGAGGTTGTAAAAAAAGGAATAAAAGCCCTGGATGTCCGAATAAACGTGCCTGACAAAGAGCCAGTCCGCACATATCCTGAACTGGTGGATATCATAAAGGCTGCAAAATTGCCCTCCAAGGTGGAGGTAAGTGCTCTTGATATCTTTTTGAAAATGGCGGAAGCCGAAGCTTCAGTTCATGGGCAGCCTGACCTTGAAAAACTCCATTTCCATGAGGTAGGGCAGAGTGATGCCCTTGCCGATGTAATCGGTTCTTCGGCAGCTATCCATGCCCTTAACTGCGATTTTGTTTATTGCACGCCTATCAATGTGGGCAGCGGAACAATAGAATGCGCACACGGAACTCTGCCTGTCCCCGCCCCAGCTACCCTTGAACTTCTAAAAAGAGGAAAGCTCTATTTCAGGGGGGGCAGCGAGCAAAAGGAACTTCTTACTCCGACAGGTGCTGCTATCCTGGCCCATTTTTCCAGGTCTGTCGAGGCTTTTCCTCAGGGCAGGGTAATTTCAATAGGCTACGGAGCCGGAGACTCAGAGCTCGCTGGACCAAATGTGCTTCAGGGAGTAGTGTCTGAACTTGATTCTTGCCTGATTCCGGATATGATCGAGATGCTCGAGACTAATGCTGATGATGTGAGTGGAGAAGTGTTGGGTAACCTGTTTGAGGAACTTCTCGCGATGGGGGCAAGGGACGTTGCAATTATCCCGGCGACCATGAAAAAAGGCCGTCCTGCTCATATTATCAAGGTAATTGCAAAGCCTGAGGACACTGCAAAACTTGCCCGGAAAATCATCACCGAGACCGGATCTCTGGGAGTGAGAGTTGTCCCTACCCGGCACAGGCTAATGGCCGCCCGGAAAATCGAAATGATTAAACTTGAGGTTGAAGGGCATATCTATGAAACTGCTGTCAAGATCGCCAGGGATTCGGGAGGGATCTTGCTCAATATCTCTGCTGAGTTTGAGGATTGTAAGAAAATCGCAAAAACTAGTGGTGTTCCTGTAAAAGAGGTCATGAGAAAGGCAGAAGAGGCTGCAAGAAAGCTTTTTCCTGAAACTCTGAAATAACGTACTTGAAATAAAAAGCAGAAAAACCATACTCTTTTAATATAGAAAATTTAGGAAAATGAAAAGAATTCAAGAAAAGTAAAGTAGAAAAGTAAAAGTCTGAAACTCAGGTTTTTACTTTTCATTTCTATTCTTATGAGATTCAGAGTTTGCCCATTGAATGCAAGAGTTCTGCATTCAGGACACTTGCCCCTGCGGCTCCGCGGATGGTGTTATGCCCCATTGCGATGTAGCGGATTCCTTCTCTTATCCGGCCCACTGAAACGCTCATACCTTTTCCCATATTGCGGTCAAGGCGAGGCTGAGGTCTGTCGATTTCATCTCTTACGATGATGGCTTTTTTAGGTTTGGAAGGGAGTCCTCCCAGTTTAGGGTCGAAGTTCAGGAAGGCTTCCCTTACTTCTTCAGGTGTTGGTTTATCCCTCATCCCGGCCCAAATGGCTTCGGTATGCCCGTCGACAACAGGAACTCTGTGGCAGGAAGCGCTGACTGTCATATCTGCAGGCACGACTTCTGAGCCGTTAAACTCTCCGAGGAGTTTTAAAGTCTCGGTTTCCATCTTATTTTCTTCGCTTCCAATGTAGGGAATCACATTATCATAGATTGCCATTGCGGCAACTCCAGAAAACCCTGCCCCTGATATCGCCTGCATTGTAGCTACCTGTATGGTTTCGAGCCCAAACTGCATAAGGGGTTTTAAGGTAAGTGTCATGACAATAGTGGAGCAATTGGGGTTTGTGATGATATATCCGTCCCATCCCCTTGTATCCTGCTGGACTTCAAGAAGCCGCAGATGCTCGGGATTTACCTCTGGGATTACCAGGGGGATATCTTTTTCCATCCTGAAAGATGATGCATTGCTTGCTACTGCAAATCCGGCTTTTGCAAACTCGGGCTCGACTGTGAGAGCGAGGTCTGCAGGAAGTGCCGAGAAAACAACATCTGCATCAACGGCTTTTGGGTCTACAGGGACAACTTTGATATTTTCAACGCTTTCCGGCATTGCTGTATCCAGCCGCCAACCTGCCGCTTCTTTGTATGTTTTGCCGGCGCTTCTCTCTGATGCTGCAAGGGCTGTAATCTCAAACCAGGGATGGTTTGCCAGTGCTTCTACAAATCTCTGCCCAACAGCGCCTGTGGCGCCTAAAATACCCGCTTTAATTGCTACCATCTAAAAAGCTCCCTCCAACGAGAGAAAAAATAATCTAATGAGAAGAAAAAGAAAAAAATGGAATAAAAACTTATTCCAAATGGTTGTCGTTTTACTCTTCTACTTTAATTGCTTGGTTCGGGCATGCTTCTTCGCAAGCACCGCACTCTACACATTCGTCATTGTCGATTACTGCGATACCCTTTTCTTCATCAAGAGTAATTGCTTCAGAGGGGCATTCATCGACACAGCTTCCGCATCCTGAACATTCATCTACATTAACTAACGCTGGCATATTTATTCACTCTCCTTATTATTGCTCGATATATACCTGGAAATTAGATCGGACGTTTTTGAAACTTCCATAGAATATCGAAAAGTTTGGTCATAACGCCATTACTCAGATTAACATAAAAACTTATCGCTTTTTAGCAGAAGGCACCTTTAGAAATCAGGATGGAGTTAAGTTACAGACTATTAAATAGTATATCTTTAGATGTATATATAAAGAGGAAAAATATAAAATATTTATTCAACACACTGAGTCGTGCATAGCAATTCCAGGGTCTGTAAGGCGGTACATTCCGTCTTCGAACTTCAGGAACCCCTCTTTGAGCAGGAAATCCATATGGAACTTAAAGAAGAAATCGTCTAATCCTGACTCTTCCTTTAATTGTTTTTCATCCTTCCCGAAAACCCCAACTACCCTGAGAAGCTTTCTTCTTGAGGGATTTATAGAAACCTTTTCCATCATTATATGCTCCATTTTGACAGCTTCGCCTTCAGTCGGTTCCCCTTTTTTGCCAAAATAAGCGTCAATTTCGTCGATATCCTCGTTCATATCAAAACTCCATATCTCATTTTTAAATATTGAAACCAGAATTTTCTTTAAAAGTTCCGAAAAGACTAAGTGTAAAGACTAAGTGTAATTGCTACTCATCTATCTTAAGCCGTACGTTTTAATTCTGATTAAATATGGCAAATTCTACTTTTTAATTAATATTGAACTTGCATCTCATTTCCATTCATTTTTCCCGTAAATGTTTATCCTTGACTGCCCTTTTTCGTGTTCATTATCATGCTTGTGCTCATGTCCGTGCTCCAGAGATTCTTTCTTAAAAGTAATCCCTGCTTCCCGAAGTTTCACTTCAAGAGTGCTCTCAACGATTTCTGCGAGTTTATCTTTAGGGACTTTTGTAATTGCGGAAAGCAGACGGATTTCTGTCTTCTCGTTTTTCCTATCCAGGAATTCCACCTGAGGTGTTTCTTTAGAGGAGGTCACGCTGCCCCTGATCGTAGACTCAGGAAGTTTTAGGGAAAGCTTCACATGCCCTACGAATTCAGGATTAATTTCCCTAACTCTGTCCCGAATAGTCCGAAGGCTCTCTTCTATAAAGCGTGTTCCTTTTTCTGGGTTAAAAGCTTCATATGCCAGTGTGTAGAGAGTTGAGAAGGCAGAGACTTCCGAAAGCTCAATTGAGTTTTTCTTTTCGTCGAGAGTTTTTTTGAGTCCTGACACGGCAAGATGAAGAAGCAGACTTTCAAATTGTTTATCTCCAAGTTTTGCCGAGAATTTCAGGATATGCGCTTCAGGGTTTATCTCAAGGAGCATTTTCTCGGTGGAGAGGACAATTTCTGCAGGCGTTACGTCTATCTTGTTTATACAAAGGATCTCGGCTTCCCTGATCTGGGTCTCGATAAATCTTGGTATTTCTTTTGCTTCTGTCCCGAAGCGGCCAGGGTCTACAAGGGTTATTATCGGAGCAAAGGAGAGTTCAGAAAGTCCCATTGTTTCGATTTCGTCCCTTATCTGTCCTGGAAAGGCTATTCCTGTCGGTTCGATAATAACAATGTCAGGCTTGAATTCTTCTTCGAGGGTCTGAAGGGTATACTGCATGCTGATTCTTAGTGTACAACAGATGCAACCGCTGGTAAGCTCCTCAGTCGCAATGTCGGGATTTGTAAGGACGTCTCCGTCAAGTCCGATTTCCCCTATCTCATTTACAATGATTGCAATCCGTTTTCCTGCGTCCCGGAATCGCCTGCTGATTTTCAGTATGGTAGTCGTTTTCCCGCTTCCGAGAAAACCCCCTATGATCATGATTTTCATATTTCTCTTCCCGTTTTTAACAAAATTCTTTTTAGGCGGTCTGACCAATATTATCTTTTACTGATATATATAAAATTGGCAATGCCGGTAGAGTTTCGCCTCCCGAGTTTCGCTTCCCGAGTTTCGCTTCGGGAGCACGAGGTCCTTTTCGCTTCGCTCAAGAGGACTAAATTAAAAAGTTACAGCCTTCCTTTTCTTCCGTGGTTATAGAAACAATTTTCGTATCCTCTTCAAATTGTATGGGAAAAAGTAAATTTCCCATATTTGCTGAAAATTTAAGAATTTAACCAAGTCTGGAAAACATGCTCAAGAGATACATTCAACTTCACAATTGTATGATAAAATTGTTGCATATTTTTCTGGTTGGTAAATTCTCCCTCGAATTTGAAGAGGATACCAATTTTCCGTGCTTTTCAGTATTATGCATGGTTAAGAAGTTTGAAAAGAGGCAGATTGGACATTTATTCGATAATATAACTAAAAGAAAAAGAGGATTCAAAAATGTATTTGAATCCGATTATTTTTTTCATAGTAAGTGAACTTTGCCTGAGAAAAGAATCAATCAAGAAAGAAAACCAGTGCCTATTGTAATTTTTTGAAAAATAGATTCGCGTCCTCATCCTGAACTTGGAAGTTCCGAACGGCATTAAGATATACTTTCTATTTTTGTCTGGGAAGAAATACTGAGGTACCGGACTCGCGGATTGGGAGTTTTGGTTGTGCTTAATTCCCTATTCCGTTTTGTCCCTTTACTTGTGGAGTAGATGTTTACTAGTGGGGTGTTAAAGGGATGAGAACGCAATTTATACTACACACTTAATATATATAATAGTTTCAACAGTTAATATTATTTTATCTTCTTAGTATTGTCATATCAGTAGAATTTTGTCCATTTTTCTAATGTTATATTATCGCTATAAATTTCCCTGAATAATAGGATAATAGTTCCTAAATAACCTCTAAACCTCTCTTTATGAACCCTGGGTAATTTCCGTTACTTTACCGCTTTCATCGACCATTCTCATTTTGCCTTCTTTCATGCTGACTTCGGAAATCTTTTTTCCGGATATGTCATATACATTCCAGAGAGAAGTTTTTCCATCTTGAGACCAGAAATATTCTAATTTTGAGTATTTTTCATCTTTAGTATTCGTTTCATACACGGCTTTGCACATTGGTATTCCATCAATAGTTTCGATCCCTGTAATTTTCATTGAGGCCTCTTCACCTGTCTGAGGGTTTACTGTATTCCAGGAAGAGCCTACAGAACACCAATTATCGGAGTTCCCGGTGGATCCTGTGCTAACTTCTGTCTCTGTCTCTGAGTCCTTGGAAAGGTCTTTTTCGCTCTCTACAACTTTATCTGCAGAGGTACTTCCTTTGCTTTTTTCAACCGTACCTGTAGTGACGCTTTCTTTGCCTTTTTCAACCGTACCTGTAGTGACACTTTCTTTACTATTTTCAACCGTATCTTTAGTGACGTTTACTTTACTATTTTCAACCGCATCTTTAGTGACATTTTCTTTGCTTTTTTCACTGCATCCGGAAGAAACAGCAAAGATGGTACAGGAAAGCACTATAAGTAATATAAACCACTTTTTCAACAAAATTCCTATTCCTCCTCGATTAATTTTTAAATTTTCAATTGTCTTCTATTTATTTATATATGCTGATTTTAGCTCACAAGGAGACCAAAGGCTTTTTTTGGACACAAGAGAACAAATTTATGGACAAAGAGAATTTTCTTTTTAGTTTCGAATCTGGTAGCTGACAATTTAAATTATATCAACAGAAGAATTATATACTTCTCAGTAAGATCAGAGAAAAGGCCGGAACTACAGAAACACAATAATTTAGAGAGACATTTGCATGCAAAATAAGCGAATTACGCCGGAATTAAAAGCTTTCCTTATCTCTATAGGTTCAGTTTCCATAGATTCTTCCCTTATCCCACGGGTTCGAGGCTCCACAGCGGGTCCCGGGGCAGGTACAAGTTCCGTGTTCTTCAGGTCAGGAGAAAAGCGGGTAAGGCTCAGCATAAATAAGGACTCTCCACTTTCCATTCAAAAGGCAGAAGGGGACGGAAATGTTGCGCTCTTCCATGAGGGAAAAGAACTTGCTCGAGGAAAACTTGAGCCTGCCCCTGCCCACTGCCCTGAGCAGGCGTTCATAACTCTCTGCGAAAAGTGCATATTTGACTGCAAATACTGTCCTGTGCCCAAATTGCAGGGGCATGTTAAGAGTGAGGAAGAGGTCCTGAGTATAGTAGATGAGGTTTTAAGAACAGGAAACCTAAAGGCTATATCCCTTACCTCAGGGGTTGAGACTTCAGTGGAAGGCGAAGTAGAGCGTGTGCTCAAACTGCTTCCTGCTCTCAAAAAATATAATGTTCCTATTGGGGTTTCGGTGTACCCGACAGAAGGCTGTTCCAGGAAATTCTATGAAGAGGGTGTTTTCGAAGTCAAATATAACGTTGAGACTATGGACAGCGAGATCTTCAAAAAGGTTTGCGGAGACCTTTCTCTTGATTATATTCTGGACAAACTCAAAGAAGCTGTGGATGTCTTCGGAAAAAATCGAGTCTTCAGTAATTTTATAATCGGGCTTGGAGAAAGTGACTCTTCTGTCGTGGAAGGGGTCGAAACCCTTGCAAAAATAGGGGTTATCCCTATCTTGCGGCCGGTAAACCCTCACCCTCTTAGGATTGGAGACTGTTTTACCGAACGTCCTTCCCCTGAGAGACTTTTGAGGCTTGCAAAAATTGAGGCTGAGATCCTCAAGAAACATGGGCTTAATCCAGGGCTTGCAATGACTATGTGCCTGAAATGTACAGGTTGTGACCTTGTTCCTTTTGTTGACCTTTAATCAAACTTTCTTTTGTCTTTTTCTGATCTCTGTTTTTATTTTCTTACAAAATTTAATTTTCTTTAAGGCCACTTCCATTTTTACCTCCGAAGTTTAATTATTTTAACTGAACTTAATCATTAGAATCGAATTCTAATTTCTAATTCGCAGGGATTCTTCCTTTAGATATTTCTTCTCAGAATCCCTTAACTTTCTTCTATCTTCTTAAAGAGGGACCCCTTTATTTCCACTGGAGGCTTTTACAAGTTAATATTTTTACTATTATTATTTTTTTTATTTTTCTCTTTTTTGTTTCTTTTCTATATATTTTTCAATTTAGCTCTTATATCTTTTATTTTTGTGCAAGTAGATTTCTAGTATCACTTTTGCTACAATTGTTAAGGAATCTTAAGATTCTAGTTTCAGCTTTACTTCGTACCAATGGATTCACTATTTGAGAATATTTGCCCAAATAAGATTTTTCACTCTCATATTTTTATTTCATTCCTTTAAAGCGCCAATACCCCCTTATTTCCACTGTAATCTATGGACCTGCAACTTGTTGCTTACGAAATATATACGTGAACAGAAAATTGCTTCCAGGTTTCTTCAGTGACTCCGAGAATATGCTGGAAAAAAGTTTCTACATTTAAAAGCTACACTTTCTTTTGTTCTGAATTATGTCCTCAAAATAGAATTCCTGATAGCTAGTGTCGCGTCAATCCTCAAGAATTGAATGATTCTGAATAGTCGTATTCTATTTTATACGACATTTTTCTGTTGACTCGACACTAGTACATCGATTCCAAAATAGATGCCTAATTCGGTAGCCAATTGCAGTTATGAACACAAATAGTTAGTTTAAAACCATGAGATTCATTAAGCACTGAAAATACAGGAGGGCACGGAAAAACCTAATCAGGACGCTATAACCGCGGAAGGATTGTGCCCTTTGTTTCTTAATTCCGTGTTTCCGTGTTTTCCGTGGTTTTCAGAAATTTATTTTACCATATATTTTGGAATCGAAGCACTAGTATTAAAATTATGGTTTTAAGGAATATAACATTAAAAAAAGAATGTAACATTTAGAGAAAGGAATAGAGTGTTGAAAAACATCTCTTTAATTTAAGATTTCAAATGAATCCAGGACTTCAAATCTACAATTCTTGATTCAGTACTGTTTCTTTTTCCTGAAACTCAACTGAAGTTTTGATTTAGATTCCTTATTTCTATTCATTATCTTTCTGATGGATTTCTTCTTCTAAAAAACGGCACCCCTTTATTTCCATTGCAACAGTAATACTAATTTTTTTCTTTCTGACTTTTATTTCTGCCCGGTTTTGAACTCAATATTAAATTTTAAATCAGGCTTTTTCACTCTCAGGTTTACTTGCCCATCTTCATTAATTCTTCTGCGCTCACGCCCTCATGAACAACTTTTGCAATTCTTCGGACTAGACCCGTGGGGTCTTCTGCCTGAAAAACATTTCTTCCTATGGCAACACCTCGCCCACCGGATTTGATAGAACACTCGATCATCTCCAGCAACTCATGTTCAGATCCTACCTTCGGACCGCCTGCAATGATTACAGGTACCGGGCAGCCGTCAACAACTTCTTTAAAAGTTTCAGGGCTTCCGGTGTAGTTTGTTTTAATTATATCTGCCCCAAGCTCGGCGCCAATTCGAGCTGCATGTTTTACAACGTCTACATCATATTCAGAGCGAACCTTCTTCCCACGTGGGTACATCATGGCAAGGAGTGGCATTCCCCATTCATCGCACTTCCCCGCAACATAGCCGAGTCCCTGAAGCATCTCGTATTCGTCTTCAGCCCCTATGTTAATATGGACAGATACTGCGTCAGCTCCAACTTTTATAGCTTCTTCTACAGTTGTTACCAGAACTTTATGGTTAGGGTCAAGAGAAAGAGAAGTTGAAGCTGATAGGTGGATTATCAGACCGACATCATGTCCATACCCTCTGTGCCCATGTTTGGAAAGCCCCATATGTCCGAGCACGGCATTTGCTCCTCCTTCGGCAACCTTATTTACAGTTTGCTGAAGGTTTTTAAGCCCTGGTATTGGACCTGCACCTACTCCATGGTCCATAGGAATAATAATGGCGTTACCGGTATCTCTATTGAAAATACGTTCCATCCGTATGGATTTACCTATAGTGCTCATAGGCTGTGATATACAGGCTGGATAATATATACTTTATCTATATATTTTCTCAAGGCACCGGATTTTACTAACACCCGATCTTACGTTTCTTTTGGGACTAACTCTCCTTTGTTTAATCTAATAAGCTTTCATTTCAAAGAGTTGTACTAAGGAGCTTTTTTCTGTTATCTTACTTTGTGTTTTCGTTTTGGTATACACCTGAATATCCTTTTTCTACTTCCGCGTCCAGAGTATAGAACAGGAGCTGCATAATTCGGGCATTTCTCTTCAGCCTGAAACCTGCAGTGTTATAAACTACAAGCATTGACTCACTGCGCCCCCGATATCCCGCATCCCACACAGCGGTTTCAAGGGTAGTCCCGCAGCGAATAAGGCTTGACCGTGGCTTTGCGATTGCTGCTAAATTCATGGGAATATTTACGATCTCATTGAAGAGTATCTTATAAATTCCCTCTGGCAAGTGAATCCAGTCATCGCTCCCGAATTCAAGGGTCTTTGCGTCTGGTAGTACTCTTTCGGAGTTATCAAAGTCTACAGCCCCAGCACCTTCAATTGTTTTTACCTCTTTCAGGGTGAGTTCAAGCCCGTTAGGCTGAATCTGGGTTTCTATATCAATTGCGTTTTCAATCAAAGGAGGCTTTGCCTGTATAAGTTTTCTCAGTTCAGTGCTGGATAAAAGCGTCATTGGATCTGTAATTGCAAAGATTCTTTATTATCATTTCGGATTTATCTTGCTTGATATTTTGTTAGTTTTTAATTTCCCTTTATCACAAGTAATATTATTGTTATCGTTATTATCCTAGATGTGTTTTTATGAAAAGGTTTATTGTTTTTGGGATTAATACCTGTTAAGATTTTGATATTAATATTTAATCGGGTTTGATAACGGGCTTACGAGAGGCTGCTAAAAATGAAAAAAAGATTTATCGTATGCGGGATTGTTTCTGTGTTTCTGATGTTTTTTTTCACAGGCTATGCCCTGGCTACGACTGATAACTTTCGGGTTCTGTCTGCAAAAGACAACCAGTGGAATTATTCCCAGGAAATTATTATTACTGAGAAAGCGGGTAAAACTCTGACAGACTATCCTGTGCCTGTTGGTTTGAACTCTTCGAATTTTAATTTTTCAAAGGCAAAAATTGATGGTTCAGACATTCGCTTCTTTTCCGGAAATCAGACGCTCAACTACTGGATTGAAACGTGGAACCCTAAAAATGAGGAAGCTATTATCTGGGTAAAGGTTCCAGACGTTCCTGCAAGTGGAACCAGTGAAATTCTCATGAAGTATGGAAATTCCGGGGCTATAGCTGCGGCGAGCAATGGGAAAAAAACATTTGATTTTTTCGATAACTTTGATAGAAATACCCTCAGTGATCTTGATTGGAATGCTAAAAGTACCGGAGGCGGCAAGGTTGAATTCGAAAATGGGATATGTAAAGTTTTAGCCCCGGCAGTTCATGCTTATGACTCTTCTACAATTTACAGTAGGAACAGTTTTGGTATTAATTCTATGTTTGTAATCAAGAGAATGAAAGCTACTACAGGCACAGATAATAGGGGTCCTCTGCTGCGGCAGGGTTTCATAGATCAGATAGAAAACAGAAAAAACGAGATTAGGCACGAGACCGAATTTGCCAATGAAAGTCGTGTTAGCTGGGAAACATTTTATAGGAATCAAAAGTATAACCCCTACGATCTTACTGATGTCCTTGTTCCTGAAGGGAATTGGTATGCCTCGGGAATTGCCTGGTTTGAGGAAAACAACACTCGCAAAATAGCCTGGTTTAAAAATGGGATCCGGGACTCGAGGATGGACTACGCCTCAAATGATCTTACTAATTCTCAAATGCATATTTATCTGTACGCAGCTTCTTATCCAGACTCCTCGAAGAACACAGGCTACATGGCAATTGACTACGCTCTGGTTCGAAAATTTGTCGGGATCGAACCCATAGTTAGTGTCGTTCCAACTCAGATAGGACCCGATGCTTCAACAGAAAATATTTCTGGAAACACTTCTAAAAATACTTCGCAACCTGAAATTGCCTCTGGATCAGAAAATGTTTCTGAACCCGAAGTCACTCCTGGGTCCGAACTGAATAACAAAGTCTCTGCTCCCGAGGAGGTTTCACAGGTACAGGAAAATCTGAGTAAAAACAAGACAGGCACTTCAGATACTATATTTCCTGAATATGATGTAAATATTTCCGGAATTAAGCTTTCTTCTCCATACAAGTTCGATTTTCCTGTCCTTGTAAAGGAGCTTGACTCTTCAGGTATAAACACCATTTTCCTGAGCGTGAACAGTGGAGATGTCTGGCAATACGAACGCTTTGTGAAAATGGCCCATAAAGAAGGAATCTCCGTACATGCCGTGCTTCTGGAAGACTTCAATTGCTCAGAGAAAGGGGCTTTAAACGCCTGCCAGGAATCTTTGAATGCTGTACTTGATTATAACGGGAAGTCTCTTGCACCCTTTGACGGGATAGATGTCTATATTAAACCTTCTGACAAAGAAAGCTCTGAAAATATCATTGATTACAGGACACTCTTTGAGACTGCACATCAAAAAGCCGGAGAAAACATATCCGTCTCAGCAAGTATTCCACCTTATTATCCTACGTCAGAGATTGAGAAAATCGTTCCTTTTGTCGATTTTTTTATTGTCAGAGCTTACTGTGGGGACATCGAAGGGCTTAATTCCGCTCCCAGTATAGTCGATGCAATTGCCCCTCAGATGGGGGAAATTAGAGGTGCGGGTTCCAAAGGGCTGATAGAAGTCTCTGTAGATGAGGGCTTTGAAGATAAAGTCTCAATTCAGAAACTTTTTGTTGCTCTTGCAGATTATTATTCAAAAGATTCTGCTTTCCTGGGAGTTTCCACTTCCAATTATGATACCTATGCCTGCCTGCCTGTGAAAGCAGACCCAGAAAAGAAAGAGTCTCGAATACCCGGATTACCTGGATTACCCAAATTACCTGGATTTAATGCACTCTCGGGATTCATTGCATTCTTTGGAGTTTTTGCCCTTTTAAGAGTTAAGAGAAAGTGAGAAAAAGCAGAAGAAAACGAAAATAAAGTGTAACTATTCAGATAGCCTTTCAAAGGCTACAATTTTTTCTCGTTTCGAGGAAAAATTGCATATAAATTGAATCCTATTTGTTTCGTTATTATGCTTACACGTGAAGAGATTTTTGTTATCTATGAAGCTGGTCCTGAAGCTGTAATTTCTGTA
>MDTP02000114.1 GCA_001714685.2 Methanosarcina sp. Ant1
TTTGAGTAAGTAAAAATAAGAGAAATGAAAAAACAGTAATGGACGACGCATAGGATTTCTTAACCGATGACCAATGAGGACCAATTAAGTTCTTTTAAGGTTTCGTTCAGGGAGATAAGAAATTCGTCTCTGAGCTTCCCGGTCAACTGTTCCGGGTCTATACTTTTGAAGTAGGCAGGAGTTTTTCCTCCTGTTTCAATATAACCCTTTTTTGCCATATTCTTCAGTACAGAATATATTTTTGGTCTAGGAACATGTGTAAATTCATGAATTTCCCTTGCTGTCGCTTCATTCAATCTGAGGAGTCCGATATAGATTTTTGCCTCATTCTCCGTGAACCCTAGCTTCTTGAGTTTGCAAATTATTTCGGTATCCATTGCAGGCCTCCGGCACTATTCCGCATCTTTCCGGTTTATCTTTCAGGCGGCTTCGTCAAGCTTTTTCAGCAAATCAGACATTGTTTGCAGACTTTTCTGGTATGCTACAATATCCTCTTCCTCTAGTTTTGTTAGAATCTCTGAAGCGTTTTTCTCGAATTCCCCTTTGAGCCAGTCTCGGTACTCTTTTCCTTTTTCGGTAAGGCAAATCAGGGTCTTTCTCCTATCTCCTGGATCCCCTCTCCTGCAGACAAGCTCCTCTTTTTCCAGGGCGTCTATCATGCTTGTCAGGCTGCCCTTCTGAAGATCAAGAAATTTCCCCAGGGTTGTAGGCATAATACTGTCTGCGGCTCCAATTATCATAATAGCCTTATTCTGGTTTTTGTTCAGGTTGTATGGGCTGTTCCTGATTGGATGCAAAGTTTTGGCAAAGTTTTTATGAAAAAGATGTATAGTTTCGAACTGGAGTCTCACTGTCTCTTTTATTGTTTCTTCTTTCATTGGTTATCACAGTTAGGGTTTTTCCGAACTTGGGCAATAGGCTGAGAGATTTCCCCCCGACATTTTCAGGTTCAGATTTGAATCATAGTTCTTAGCTTATCGTTTCTATTATATAGTCCGAACTTAAATTGTTTATTATCTTACTATCCATTTATCTGATTGTTTGATTTCTTACCAATACTACCCAAAATCTATTTAAATTTTATGATTCGGGTATAGCACTTTCGATAACAAAGTTAACATTTGTTTTCATTTTCCCGGGCATTCACCAGGCACCTCAAATACATCTGCGCCCACAAAAAAGTAATCAGTGATCCTATTACAGTACCTGTAACAAGTCCCCACCAAACGCCAAGCAGCCCCCAGCCGAATTCGTAGGCAAAAAGTAAGGAAAAAAGGGGTGTCATGACCAGGCTTCTCAGAAGGGTGGTAATAAGGGCACTTGTACCTTTTCCTGCACCCTGAAAAATAGAAGTGGAGAGCATTCCGAAGGCGACAGCGGGATAGAAAACCGCCATGATTTTCAGGAGCCTTGTCAGTTCAGGGGCAATATGGGCAGCACTTTCGGTACTTGTAAAGACGGCAGCAATGCCCGGGGCAAAGGAGTATACAACAACCGCAATTGCAGTTTCTACAAGAAAACCGACTTTAATCGCGTAAATAAGGGCATTCTGAGCTTTTTTAAAGTTTCTTTCTCCGAAAGCTGCTCCACTAATCGAGACTAAAGATATTGAAATTCCTATTAAGGGAGCAACTGCTATACTTGCCACTCTCCAGGCTGTGGCGTAAACTGCAACTCCGTCCGTATTGCTGATAGTTACGATGATATAATTCATCGCAAGTGCCGTTAATGCCAGGGAAAGCTGCTCAATCGATGAGGGTATTCCTACTCTGAAGATATCCCAGACGATTGCTTTATCAAATTTGAAAGAACCAAACCTGAAGGACACATAGGTATCCTTCTTGACAAAAAGCCAGTAGAACATCAACAGTCCTGAAATGGCATAAGAGACTACTGTCGCAATAGCTGCTCCCGCGACCCCAAGCCCCAGAGCATATATAAAAATCGGGTCAAGAACTACATTCAGAACGGAGCCCAGAATCATAGCTTGCATGGTTCTTTTCGAATCTCCTTCACTTCTCAGGATAGAATTTGCAACGTTTGTAAAAAAGAAAACGAAACTGCCTGCAAAGATTACTCTTGCATACTCAACTCCCAGACCTGTCGTTTTTCCGGCGCCGCTGTACATAAAAAGATCTTTTACAAGGGCAAGTCCGAGAATTGTAAGGGCAATTGTAAGGACGAGCATTATCACGAAAATATGCACTGCAACATTATCCACACCTGCCTTATCTCTAGCCCCTATCCGCCTGGAAATTGCAGCCCCCCCTCCTACTCCTAACCCTCCAGTAAGCGCCATCTGGATCACAAAAAAAGGAAACGCAAACCCTACAGCGGCAAGAGCATCAGCTCCAAGGCCTGCAACCCAGAAAGTATCAGTCAGGCTGTAGATTGTCTGCACGGACATGGCAACTATGATTGGAATAGAGAGTTTAATCACGGCTTTTTTGGGGTCCCCGAGAAGGATTCCCACGCCTTCGGTTGCTCTATCATGAGCGGGAAATTCCGTATCCTCTTTTGCAGAATCCATGTTATAATCTCATATTTCCCATTTTCGCCTTTATGCCTGTTTTCTTACTCATTTTTCTTGCTTTTTTAGAGAGCGTCGTAAAAGTCCATCTGATTCCACAAATGGGAAAATTAATCCCAATAAGGTCGATGTTTCCCTAAATTTCATGCAAAAAATTTACAACTATATTTAAAGTTAACGTTACGATTGTCCAATTGTGTAATTGTTTTGACTTTTGCGACGCTCTCTTTTTAAGTCAAAAAACTATAATCAAAGAATTAGCTTAAATTAAAGGATCAACTTAAAATCAAAGGATCAGCTTGATATGTGTAGCTATCGATTTAATGGAAAGGTTCATGATCTTTATATATGAAAACGTATTCTCAAAATAATCTATTATAATTAAATCGATATTTGCTGTTAGGCTTATTGACCAAAAACCAGAAAATAGAGACGAAATCTATATGGGAACAGTAGAATTTGCGAGTCAAAAGTTCAGTAGTAATGATCCATTTCCTTTTGCTCTTATCGGGCAGAAGAAAATCATGATTTATCGCCTTAGGGCTTAAACGCACGGAGCTTTTCATTTCAAATCATTTCTTTGCCCAGATTTCTTGAGTAAATAAGGTGGTAAGTTATGTTTTCCAAGTTAGAGTTCAGGGAAGCAGTAAAGTCTATGGGTCTTGTCTTTGGAGATATCGGGACAAGTCCCATTTATACCCTGACAGTTATATTTCTTCTTACAAGACCTACAGAAGTTCATGTAATAGGAGTTTTATCCTTAATTATCTGGACGCTTATCATAATCGTAACTATGGAATATACATGGCTTGCTATGAGCCTTGGTAAAAAAGGGGAAGGAGGCACTATTGTCTTAAAGGAAATACTTATTCCCCTGCTGAAATCAGGCAGAAAAGTTTATTTAGTTACGATATTAGCCTATATCGGGATTTCATTCCTTATTGGAGACGGCGTTATTACACCTGCAATTAGTATACTGAGTGCCGTTGAGGGAATACGTATCATTTCAGGATTCGAGAATACAGGACAAGGCATTCTGGTTTTACTTGCTAGCATAATTGCAATAGCGCTTTTTTCAGTCCAGAGTAAAGGAATTGAAAAAATTACATGGGTGTTTGGTCCGATAATGCTTTTATGGTTTGCATCCCTTGCAATTTTTGGCATTGCCTCAATATTCTATACTCCAGATGTGCTTAAAGCCGTCAACCCCTATTACGCTATCAGGTTTCTTCTGGATAATGGGTTTGCGGGATTTTTTGTATTATCTGAAGTTATTCTGTGTGCAACAGGGGGTGAGGCATTATATGCCGATATGGGCCATCTGGGGAGAGAGCCGATTTTAAATGCGTGGAAGGTGGTATTTTTTGCCTTACTGCTTAATTATCTTGGACAGGGAGCATTCATCATCCGAAATCCTGATTTAACAAACATATTGTTTTCGATGGTAAATCAACAAGCAAGTATTATTTACATTCCATTTCTTATACTTAGTATCGTGGCTACGATTATCGCTTCTCAGGCCATGATTAGTGGTGTATTCTCAATAGTATACCAGGGAATAACAACCCGAATAATGCCGATGCTAAAGATCGATTATACTTCCGGGCAATTAAGATCGCAGATATATATAAGTGCAGTGAACTGGATGCTCCTGATTTCCGTACTATATATGATGTTTGTATTTAAGGAATCGAGCAGACTTGCGGCTGCATACGGACTGGCAGTTACCGGGGACATGACAATTACAGGCATACTCATGGCTTCGATATTCTATCACAAAAAAGACATACCAAAGACTTTAATCTCGCTATTTGTAACACTTGTTGCCTCTTTATTTCTCATTTCAAATACCTATAAAATACCGTATGGAGGTTACTGGTCAATCATTATAGCAGCCATTGTCTTTTCACTTATTGTCATATACACTGCCGGACAAAAGAGGCTTTATGAAGTGTTGAAGCCTATGAAAGTTGATGACTTCCTTGAGAAATATAACCATTTATACGCTACTGAAAATAAAATCAGTGGAACTGCCCTTCTCTTATCACGAGATATAACCAGAGTCCCTCAATATATTTCTCATATAATGTTTAAGAATAATATTATTTATGAAAATAATATATTTATTTCAATTCTCAGGCTTGATAGTCCTTTTGGAGTGGAAAGTGCTTTCACAAAAGAACCGGCAAAAGGATTGAAAGTTTTTGAAATAAGAGCGGGATACATGGAAGTTATTGATGTCGTAGAGATCCTGAAGGAAAAAGGTATTTCCGAAAAAACAATCTTTTACGGCATAGAAGACATATTTACCGACAATATAATATGGAAAGTTTTTTCTTTTATTAAGAAAAACTCTCCTTCTTTTGTCCAGTTCTACAGACTACCTCCTGAAGAGCTGCATGGAGTGATGACAAGATTTGAGATGTGAAATATCGTTTTCTATAGAGAGGGTCATGATCTTTATATATGAAAAAGTAATTCTCAGAATCACCTATTATCATTAAATCGGTATTACTGTTAGGCTTATTGACGAAAAACCAAAAAACAGAGACGAAATCTATATGAAAACGGGAAATTTGCGAGTCAAAAGTTTGGTAAATAATTCATTTCCTTTTTGCTCTTATCGGGCAGAAGAAAATCTTGATTTATCGCCATGGGGCTTAAATACATGGAAATTCCATCTCAACCGTCTCTTCAAATCATGTCTTTGCCCAAATTTCTGGAACAAATAAGGTGATAAATTATGTTTTCCAAAGCCGAATTCAGGGGAATAGTACATTCAATGGGTCTTGTTTTTGGAGATATCGGCACAAGTCCCATCTATACCCTGACAGTTATATTTCTTCTTACAAAAGCGACTGAAGCTCATGTAATAGGAGTTTTATCTCTAATCATCTGGACACTCATCATACTCGTGACTATGGAATATGCCTGGCTTGCCATGAGTCTTAGTAAAAAAGGGGAAGGAGGAACTATTGTCTTAAAGGAGATTCTCATTCCTCTGCTAAAATCAGGTAGAAATGTGTATTTAATTACGATATTAGCCTATATAGGAACTTCATTCCTTATCGGAGACGGTGTGATTACGCCTGCAATAAGTATACTGAGTGCTGTTGAGGGAATACGTATTATTTCCGGTTTCGAAAATACGGGACAGGGTATTCTGGTTTTAATTGCCAGTATAATTGCTATAGCACTTTTCTCTGTTCAGAGTAAAGGAATTGAAAAAATTACATGGGTCTTTGGTCCGATAATGCTTTTGTGGTTTATATCCATTGCATTTTTCGGTATTGTCTCAATATTCTATACCCCAGATGTGCTTAAAGCCGTCAACCCTTATTATGCCTTCAGGTTCCTTCTAGATAATGGGCTTATGGGATTTTTTGTACTATCGGAAGTCATTCTGTGTGCAACAGGGGGTGAGGCATTGTATGCCGATATGGGCCATCTGGGGAGAGACCCGATTTTAAAAGCATGGCGATTAATATTTTTTGCTCTAGTTCTTAGTTATCTTGGACAGGGAGCATTCCTTATTAGAAACCCGGATTCAACAAACATATTATTTGAGATGGTATCTCAACAGGCGAGTATTGTATTCATACCATTTCTTCTCCTGAGTATAATGGCCACGGTTATTGCTTCTCAGGCTATGATTAGCGGCGTGTTCTCAATAGTATATCAGGGAATAACGACCCGGATAATGCCAATGCTAAAAATTGATTATACGTCCGGGGAATTAAAATCCCAGATATATATAAGTGCGGTTAACTGGATGCTCCTGATCTCCGTATTATATATGATATTTGTATTTAAAGAATCAAGCAAACTTGCGGCTGCATATGGATTGGCAGTTACTGGAACTATGACAATTACGGGCATGCTGATGACTTCGATATTTTATCACAAAAAAGACATATCGAAGACTATAATTTCGCTATTTATAACATTCATTGACCTGATATTCCTCCTCTCAAATACCTACAAAATACCTCATGGAGGTTACTGGTCCATTATCATAGCAGCTATTGTTTTTTCTCTTATCATAATATTCACTTCCGGACAAAAAAGGCTTTATGAGCTGATGAAGCCCACGAAAATTGATAATTTCCTTGAAAAATATAACCATGTATATACTACTGAAAACAAAATCAGTGGGACTGCCCTTTTCTTTTCACGAGACATAACTAGAATCCCTCAATACATTTCTCATATAATGTTTAAAAATAATATTATTTATGAAAATAATATATTTATTTCAATTGTCAAGCTCGAAAGTCCATTCGGAGTAGAAAGTTCTTTCACAGCAGAACCGGCAAAAGGATTGAAAGTCTTCGAGATAAAAATGGGATACATGGAAATTGTTGATGTCGCACAAATCCTAAAAGACAAGGGCATTTATGAAAAAACAATCTTTTACGGTATAGAAGATATATTTGCCAGTAATATAGTATGGAAAGTCTTTTCAGTAATTAAAAAACTTTCTCCCTCCTTTGTTCAGTTCTACAGGCTCCCTCCCGAAGAGCTTCATGGAGTTATGACAAGGTTTGAAATGTGAAAATAAGACGACAGCTCCCTTTCTGCCTCAGACTCTAAATAAAGATCAAGAGCTGGTCAAGCGTGACATTCTGGCAGGAAAAGGGAACTAAGAGTTTCATTTTCGTGTGTCTGTAGTTTGCGGTTTTATAATGGTATGTTTCTCAGGATACGCTATCCTGCTCCGTTTGCAAATAAAAGACTCTTCCAGGTCAGCTGCCATCTGCTGCGCCAGTTCTGCAGGAATGCCCATTATCATCAGGTCTGGGGGCAGCCAGGGGTTTCCAGTGGGATCGGTGGGGCCGACATATGCTGAGCCCTTCGGAGCATTCTCTGCCATACCCGCAGGAAAAGCGAACATTGTAGAACAGGTTGGTCCGCCAGGTATCACAGTCCTAAAGAAAAGGTCAGAACTGTTGAACTGTGCCAGGCCGCAAAGGTTCCTTATTTGCTCACTACCTGCAAACAGGATCAGCGATTTGATAGTTTCCAGTTCAATATCGTCAGTACAGGGTCCTATGACAATATATTTGCCAGAAGGGGTAATTTTCCCTGCGCGTTTCATGGTCTCTTCGAACAGCTCCGGAGTTGCCTTTAAATGTTCGGCAGCGCCACCGCGGAAGTCAGGTGTGCCAACAGTCACGAAATACTTCAGCTTCGGATGCGGCTCAGCCAGCCCAAGCCATACCATTCCGCCGCCGCAGCACTGTTCATGAGCTGCCTCAATATAGAGTGGAGGCGTCTCATCAAAAAGAGAGGAAGTATAGACTGCCTTTGCTATACAGCGGTCTATCGTGTATGATGGTAATGCTCCGTCCGGGATCTCATCAGTGCAATAAACACATAAGAGACGCAGCTTCAACCTGCCGGCGGCTGTAAGCTTTTTACCCAGTTCCTTAACGTTTAGCATAGTGGACACAGCAACTTTTGCCATAAAATCACCTTATTAAAACGTTACTCCTTAATCCAGCCCTTTTCCATCCCGTGAACTACTACTAGCTAAAGCATCATTGCTTCCTGCTTCATTCCCTTCTCTATTGAGAACCAGTCCACAGGCTCATCCCCGCAGTCCCTGCGGTGTCAGAAAATATGTGATCTATGAACGTGATATTCTTGAGATGCGTTGCGGCTTGCGGCTTTCCCCGCCTTGATTTCCCAATCCCTTTGGTATAGAGTTAAGCCCGTTTTCCATCTACTCGTTGCTGGATACATATTTGCTTGGTTTTCGCATATGGACATATGTATCGTTAATAGCGATGAGGTAGTGGTGTCAGCAAAACAATATATTAATTAGTTTAAAAGTATTAATAAGTTTTCAGAATCAACAACAGAAGAACTTTACGAAGTTGACGGCATTCATCTCCTAGCTAAAGCATCGGAGCTTTCTGCCTTCGACTCAGTAATCGCAATTGTGTGTCCAGTTGTCTTTATTGGCAAGGTGACATACTTGAATCGTTCTCTCCAGGCTTCATGTACAGCTTCCTGTCTCTTTTCTTTTATCGCTTCTACAAGGTCTTTACCCATTTCATGCGATTTTTCAATGGCTGTTTCCATTGCTGAAGGACCCTGTGCCACTGCACAGCCTATTCCTCCTATAACGTTGCCTCCGCAGTGAGTCATGAAATTATTCATAATGTTAAGGACAAAATCGACTTCACCGCTGCCTGCAGTCGTCAAAGAGAGACTATATTTTCCCTCAAAGAGTTGTTCATGAATAACAAGTGGACTTCTATCGAAAAGGGTCTTGAGCTGGGCTGTCACATTTGTTATGTAGTTCGGGCTGCTCCAGATTATGCCATCTGCACCCAGCAGCTTTTCCAGTACGACATTGTAGTCGTCTTTTATTGAGCATACCCCTGTTTCATGACAGGAATTGCATGCAGTGCAATATTTGATTTTTAACTTCGCAACGTCAATGGCCTCGATTTCGGCTCCTGCTTCTGCGGCTCCATTCAGAGCTGCATCCAACAATTTTAAAGTGTTACTATTTTTGCCTCGTGGGCTTGACTGTATCCCGACTATTTTCATGATTCCTCTCTTCTATTTTTTAAGAATAAAACTACTGCATTCAATTAAAACTTAATTATACCTTTTGTAACTTTTCAGGGTCGTAGACGGCCTGGATTATACATAATTAAGTGTAAAATCCATTCTTCACTAATTCGCGAGCAAAAATAGCAACTTTAAAAATGCGCTTCACATATCATGGTCGTCCACTAATACTTGATTGATGTTTTCATGACATTCTCTCCAACACGGCCTTTGCTTGCGTTTATATGCTCTTACAGCAGGCTGACCCCAGCAACGCCAGAAATGTGAGAGAAGAACGAGCTGGAAATTGTATTTCGATTATTTTGGAATAACATCAATCAATCAATTAATGATGGACCACCAAAAAATTCGTATAACGATTTATATGCAAAAAGAGCGCGCAAGAAAGGAGGAAAAACTCGGTCGCCTGTGGCCCAGCAAATTTTTCATTGAAAATTTGTAATATAAGATATGTGTTTTGATACCCGTTTTAGGGGTAGAATATTGTGACAAAAGCAGCAGCCAAAACAGGAGTAAGTCCAACAGCGCTAATCGCTATTGAGCAATATTTTCCAAAGAAGCAACGCATTATCGAGGATGACTTAGCATATCGCATACTACCATTCGGCGCGAGAGCCTTAGTATGGCTGGTGCGACCCAATTGGGTAAGAAGCTTGCTGATCCGTGAAACCGAGAAAAACACTCCCGGCATCTGGGGTAGTCTGATATGCAGAAAGCGGTATATAGACGAGAAACTGGTCGATTCGAGCAATCAGATTGAAGCGGTAGTGAATCTGGGTGCAGGATTTGATACCCGGGCATATCGGTTACCTGCTCTATCTGACATACCTGTTTGGGCGGTCGATCAACTTGAAAACATCAGAGCCAAGCAGACCCGACTTCGTAAGGTGTTCGGAACAATTCCTTCATATGTCAAACTTGTTGCAATAGACTTCGACCGCGAAGATCCTGGTACTCTACTGGAACCTCACGGTTACTCTACGGACAAGCGGACCTTTTTCATATTGGAAGCTCTCACTCAATATTTGACAGAAAAAGGCATTAGGACAACCTTTGATTTTCTGGCAAAGGCTGCACGTGGTAGCCGTCTTGCTTTCACATATGTTCGCAAGGACTTTCTCGATGGTCGAGTCATGTATGGCTGGGAGAAGTTCTACAAAAAGTACGTGGTAAAAGATAAGATTTGGCTTTTCGGGATGGATCCAGATACGTGTCCGAACTTTCTAAAAGAGTACGGTTGGCAGGCAATCGAAGACGTGGGTTACGATGAAATGGCCGAGAAATGTATCAAACCTACTGGTCGGATACTTGTCTCAACACCGATAGAGCGAATGGTCTACGCGGAGAAGCTGTAAGAGCTTTTTAGGACAATACAGATTTTTCATGATAAACAACCTGATCCGTGTTTCATTGTTTCAATCCTTTTTTTAGTGAATCTTGCTCTCGAAGCCGCCGTTGAGGCAGGATCCCTGAAAAAGTGTGGGCGAATTCCCGCACTTGTCCTGTGCACGCGGTGTTGGGAGGCTTAGAATCAAACTGCCACCGGACTTTCACCTGACCATTCGAATGATTATGATAATTAAGAATGCCACTAATCCACTCAGGTATATCCAGCGAATATAAATTCGCCTATTTACTATTCTCGAGTCTAACAATTTACTTGTTGAGTACAGAATAACTACATCCATTAGTAAAATGGGAAACAGATAAATCCACTCTAACCAGCCCAACAAAAACGGCAAGCTACTTGCAACAACCACCAATAAGAAAGTCGCTCCGCTGATTTTCAATGCGTTTTCGCGACCAAGTACCAGGGCTAAGGAACGGGATCCTATTTGCCTATCGCCTTCAATATCCATAGCATCCGCCGCAATTTCTTCACCTAAATCTATAAGCATTGTTATGATCGCGAAAAACCAGACTATTATTTCAAATGGTTTGCCTACTGCTATACCACCAAAAACAAAAGTCATACCAACCGAAAAGCTAACCATCAGATTTCCAATAAAACCAGCCTTTTTGAACCGCCAATTGTAAAGAAAACCCACTACCCAGACTAAAATAACTACTAACAAAGCCTCTAAGCTGATCAGGTAGCCTGTGATAAATCCAAGCATTGTCACCACAATGGAGAGTAAAACAACATCTCGCTCAGTAACAAGACCTGCTGGGAGTGGTCTTTCTGGCGCGTTTATTTTGTCACTTTCGATATCAAAATAGTCATTCAGGATCAGAGAAGTAGCCGAAATAAAAAAAATGCTTAGAAATCCTAATACAATTTCTGTTGTGGTGGGGAGTTTGCCCAATGCCAATAATTCCCCTAATATCACGCACACTCCTGCAGTAAACGGCAGTTCAAAACGGAATAAGCGAAACAGCCCTAGCGTTCTTGTTCTAAACATAACAGTATTTCCTCTCACAATTTACTCAATATTTGCAGCCCAACTATTGAGTATACGGAGTGTTTCAGTCCTTGTTTTAGTGGATCTTGTTATCGAATCTCTAAACGTCTTTATCTGGTGTCATTTACTCACCCTCAAAGCGGCGGAGAATTAAATCAATAGGTTCGATTTCAAACTTCTCCGCACCAACAAGACAGGATCCTTCAAAATCACATGTCCAGATAGGATATGCTGAATATTTATCCACGACGTCTTTAAAAAAGTCTCTAACTGGAAGTTTGCGAAGGTTGACATATTTGTCCAGTTTTAGATCCAGAGTACCATAAAGCACTTCGGTTAATTCGTTTAGTAATTTTAATAGCACTGAGGTTCGTTGGAATTCTGGATTCCACAAACCAATTCTTTCTACAATCTCTTTAACCTTTATATACTGTTCATACTCCCACATTTCAAGTATATCATTATTGAAATGTTTAGATAAGATTTCATAAACGCCTGGAATATTAACTATTGATTGAGGAGTTTCCTCGTTAAGAAGTATATCATTATTGAAATATTTGGATACTATTTCATAAACACCTGGAATATTAACTATTGATTGAAGAGTTTCCTCGTTAAGACGTGTGTAAAGAATTATGTCAAAATCTTCCGTTGTCATTTTACTATAGTTCATGTATATACCATTGTTTAGCTCGTTAACTGCGAGTTTCAGTCCGTGTTTTCATGGATCATTGTGGGCTAATAAAATAAAAAAGTTGGCAACTTACTTGCTGCCGTGTGGTGGGTAGCTGTGTTTCAATCCTTTTTTTAGTGGATCTTGCTCGCGAATCCCGAGATGCTGCCAAAAAGTCGACAATGAACGATATGTTTCAATCCTTGTTTTAGTGGATCTTGATCTCGAATAAAATCTCCAATCAATAATCTCATATATCCACAACTGAAGAATACTCTACTATGAGAATCGTTCATGCACCTAAATTTGGCAAAAAAGTGACTGGCGCGCCGAAACAACCTATCCCCCCTGAAGAACTCCTGAACCCGGAATTCATCAAAGAGGTTGAATTCAGAGACAGGAAGTCCTGAAAGGGAAAGGTATCAAGTTCAACACCGTAGATGACTTATTCACCAGTCTTGAAAAATGATGTACCAGGTAATTTTATCACCTGATTTTGAAAAAGAAAAAAGGTCTTCAAGAAGGATCCTGTTCTTACAGCCGTTTTAAGAAGACAGTCACCGGCATTCTAACAAAAAACGTTTCAATCCTTGTTTAGTGGATCTTGCTCGCGAATTAAAAAAATTACCAATCAATGCAATCTGAACAAGCGCCCTCGATTGTTCTTACAAGGCGATGTTTTAATCTATTAAGCATTGTCTGTTCCAAAAATTCGGCTTTCTTCAAATCCTCTTCTGATGCGCCGGCTCTAGCATCCATAAGTCGCTGTTCTGCTTCACGCAATGCTTTTTTTGCAGAATCAATCGTATATATTTCTAAGTAAAAGATATCATCAAACATCCAATTTGCTGTATTAACTAGACCACTTTTATAATTCTCTGAGATGTGAGTTGTTTTAATCATATCAAGAACAGCATCACGATCATTACGAGTAAATGGTTCGAAGTCTATAATTTCATTAACCATACTATTGACCTCCAATTTACTATACATGTTAATGATATATGTATCTGGTGATGTTTCAATCCTTGTTTTAGTGGATCTTGCTCGCGAATCCTCATTATCGCAGATTGGTTGGAACTGTTTATGTTTCAATCCTCGTTTTAGTGGATCTTGCTCTCTAATAATACTTAAAATCCTTTTTAAAATTTCAATAGGATCGATTTTTAATTATTTGCAGATTCTCTCAAATTATTTCATCCTGAGAAATCTTACAATCTTTTTGTATGTTTAAATATCCATTCTTCTATTTCAGAAAGTAACATTTCATTCTCGGTTGTAGCAACAGCTTTTACGAAATTCTTCATTTCTTCATTAGTAGCTATGATCTCATAACCTTCTTCCATTAAAATATACTTCATTGATTCGTATCCAGTACGTTTATTTCCATTAAAAAAAGGACGTTTGGCTACAATCGTATACAAAACTATAGCAGCATTTCGAAATATAGTATTGGATTTTCTTATTAAATATTCAAACATCAACTCCAAAGATGCTAAAGAACGTATTGCAGGAGTATAATCTTCTGGGTTTTCATCTTTATCAAATTCAATAACTTCAATATGTATTTCCAGAATTTGATCTAAATTAATCAAAATATCACTCTCTGCCGAGTGCAATTAATAAATCTTTATCTTCCTCAATACCTTTTTTTAACCAGGCTTTAAATTCTGCATCTGTCAATTTTGGTCCTTGCTTTTCTTCTTCTGGAAATATTGGTTTATACTTATCTTTTGCTTTCGTTTCATCAACAAGTCTTTTAATAACTGAATTGTAAGATTCTTCAGGAACTAACTTTAAATCGGAAAGCGCTTTCTTTACATCCGGATCAACAGCTATGGTAGTCATATAACATATAATAAGTTATAATATGTTATAAGTAATTGGACTCAAAAATGTCGAAATACAGATTATATTTGAAGTCCTGTATTGCGTCAGTTAATCCTTGTCTTAGTGGACCTTACTCTCGAATTACGCTTTATACTGGCGAATGATGACGTTTCAAGGTGAGATTATTAATATAAAATTTAAGCAAAATAGCCCGCCGTGTAAATACAAACTGATGAGCTTCCTCAACGCAAAAAATAAACTCGCATAGTTTGTTTTTTGTGGTCACTGTCAAAAAAAAGAGACTTAAATTGTTTTCTATAAATTATCTCCCCAGAAGCCCTGGCAATTGCTTCGACATTTGGTCTCTCTCCGAAAAAGAAGTAATAAAGGGTTTTAATCCTTGTTTTAGTAATCTTGCTCGCGAATACGTTGTTTAGAGAGTATGTTATTGTTATACTTTATTACTTTTTGGATTTAGTTTTTTTCTTCTTGTCCGGGCTTGCGATTGAAACAATACAATCCCCTAACTACGCCGCCTCCAGTTTATCTTCCTCGGTCAAGGGGCCAGGGGTGTAAGATTCACCGCCTTCGCCCTGGGCTATAAATCGATTTCTCGGATCGTCAGGATCCAGGTCAATCTCTGGCAGGGGCTTCCTTCCCTTCTTGTCGCTTCTCTTCGCCGTCTTATCTCTCCTAGGGTGACACTCACCGTGTCTGTCTATTTAATAGGTCTCTCGCTAACAGTGCAAAAAATAAACCTTACGTTGAGCCCATTGCAGGTTGATCCATAGTCTACTTCGCCGACTTCCTGTTTCAGTCTTTTTTTAGTGGATCTTGCTTGCGAATATACCTTATACAAATATCTGACATCTTGGTGAGACATACGTGTCTATATCACCTTCGGTGATACCAAGTGGAGACAAAACTTCTATGAGCCTACTCCGATGTTATTATACCAGCTCGATTCGCACGATAAATTTCAAGCCCAATCTGTTCTTTTACTTCACTCATACCGATCTCCTCATTTCAGCTAAGATACCATGCGCTTCTGCATATTTCTCTTTAATTTGCTCCTGGAGCTTGTTTATTTCTTCGAAGACTTTCTTGTATTCAGCGAGGTCAACCCGTTCGTTGCATTCATTACACAAATTTAGCGTATTATCATCATCTATAAACTCCATATTAGAGCAATTATTACAGACGTCTCTCCCACAAAGTTCACATTTGCGGATGTCTACAGTGTCTCCTTCTTGTCTGTTGCATAAGTCGCATACAAGGAACTCCGTCATCACCGGGATTTTCTTTATCACAGTATCACCTCATACATTGAGTTTCAATCCTTTTTTTAGTTGATCTTGCTCGCGAATTTGATCCGCTGACTACTTAAGAAGGACTCTTACAAGTTTCAATCCTTTTTTTTAGTGGATCTTGCTCTCGAATAATCATACCTATTGTTTCTCATACTTTTTTTGCATTTCGTCGTGTTATCAAATCGGTCATATAGTATTCATTCCTATATGATGCGTAATGCGTGAGAAAACAAAGGTGTAGTCTGGTTAACTCAAGTAATAAAAAATAAAAAATGGGATTTTTAGGTTTTGAGGTTAACAATAAAATTAAAAAAGATCTTTATCCGGCTTATTTCCTCTGGCAGGAGTGAAAAACCAATCCAGATCAAAACTAATTTTTTCCTCTGCCAATTTCTTAAGTTCTTCCTCAGTTTTATTCAACATTGCACCCATGCACACTAGAAACATGTTACACAAATTCGTAGTAACTATATTTTTATTATCCCATTTAAAATTTTTGAGTAACTATGTTTTCATTATCCCTTTTAAAATTTTTGAGGTTGTGATTTTGTCATAGTATTTTTTTCAAGATCAAAACAAAAACGTTTTTAATTATTATTTTCATGTTCTCTCCATGTCCAATAGTTTCAATCCTTGTTTTAGTGGATCTTGCTCGCCAATAAGACGTTAAGCATGGCATATTGGCTTATCAGAGTGGTTTCAATCCTTTTTTTAGTGGATCTTGCTCGCGAATGCTTGGCTTCAGTTCCCGCCCGCAACGGTGGTTAGGTTTCAATCCTTGTTTTAGTGGATCTTGCTCGCGAATCCGTAATCTATCAGTTTCAAATCTCAAGACCAAGTTTCAATCCTTGTTTTAGTGGATCTTGCTCGCGAATTTTTTAAAAGTGGTCATGGTACTCAACCCCTTATATTGGTTTCAATCCTTGTTTTAGTGGATCTTGCTCGCGAATTTTCAAGTCAGGTTAATATAAAGTTCCTACAACGAAGTTTCAATCCTTGTTTTAGTGGATCTTGCTCGCGAATCCTAATAGTTTTATGGACCTAAAAAATCTTATGACACAATAAGTAATATAAATGTTTTATTCAATAAAATAACATTAAATTTAGTTCCCCTTTTAAAAATACATTCCATTTTTGTCTAAAAACCAATTTTATATCGTTAAAAACCGTAAAATTTATTGAGGAGGACTTATAATCCTCCTCTGGTGTTCGTTGTGAAACCTCCGCTTATCCCAATAAACGAAGATTACAAATGGAGATTGCTTTCAGAGATATTAAATATTTTTGATTTAAGATCCACCAAGCAAATAATCTCACAATATGAAATACTGCCTCTTGAAAAATCAATACCTTCCCTGAAAATCGTCATTCTGAGCATGTATTTTTGCCTTGAAATTTCCTATATAGTCAGAGAATTAGAAGAAAAGAAAAAATTACGAAAATTTATGAGAATAACGTCAGTACCTTCCGAAAATGAAATATACAGTATCATGAGCAGCTTTGATCCTGAGCAGTTTATCAACTTCGTTATTGGATTACTTAACAATGTTTGTTCTCGGCGTAAAAGAGGTTTAAGCTATATAATAATCGATAGCACAGACATCAATCTTGATCTTAACTGGTTTAAGAGAAAAATTAGCAAAAAGATGCTAGAAGATCGAGAATTTAAATGGGGACACTCAAAACATCGAGGTTATTTCATAGGGATGAAACTGAGTCTTGCCATGGAATATCCAAGCTTAAAACCGTTAGCATTCATCGTTAATGAAGCAAATGTTAGTGAATACACGGTTTACCCCCAGATTCTAGAAGAGCTAAAGAGAAGAAAGAAAATAAGACCAGGAGATGTACTTTATTTCGATAAAGGTTATTTTTCATATGAAAATTATGTAATAGGAATAGCAAAATACAAAATAGTTCCGATTATATTTCCAAGGATAAATTGTAATTATAATAAACTTTTCGACATTCTAAGCTATCCTCTAAATATATTTGATTCAAAAAGAAATACGGAAGAAGAAAAGAAAATATATAAAAGACTTGTAACAAAATTTAAAGTTTTGATGGAAAATTGGGGAGGACTTAAGCCTATTAGATCTCTCATTGAGGACGTATTTAAATTAGCCAAAAAAACGTGCAATATGGAGAATTTACACCGATATACGATGCGTTCTGTAAAAAAATATTGTTCTTTAGCCGTATTTTTGACAGGGGCAATTACAGCTTTCTTTATTAGCGATAAAAAGGGATTACAACGCTTGGCTGAGAGTTAATAAAAAAAGCACCATAAATAGTTTAACAATGTTTAGCAAAGTAATCAAGTTTCAATCCTTGTTTTAGTGGATCTTGCTCGCGAATAAATAATACAATATGTTACCCTAGTGGTGAATGGAGTTTCAATCCTTGTTTTAGTGGATCTTGCTCGCGAATACCAGTTCGGCAGAAGTTCCGGTGTCTGTTAGACGTTTCAATCCTTGTTTTAGTGGATCTTGCTCGCGAATATAATTACACTTAACCGAAACAGGAGTACCATAAGTGTTTCAATCCTTGTTTTAGTGGATCTTGCTCGCCAATAATAATATTAGGTATTAGATCTAATATATAATATCAATCCATTTGTATTCGGTTAAGAGATAAAATGCATGAAAGTGTTATTTTTTATGCTAAAATCTCAACATTCAAGTCGGAAAATCACTATACGTGGTATTCGAAGTTGTGCATAAAATTCGTTAACCGATGACAAATGAATATCAATCCATTGGTCATCGGTTAAGGAATAAATGATTTTCTTGCATACGTTTTTATATTATTTATAGTATAAAATTAATTTATTCATGGATACCGAGTTTAAATCTTCTATCGAAAATCCTCTCCGAAAAATGTTTCCCGAAGAATGGTTAAGGGAGACTGCTAGAGAGAGATCGGAAGAGCCGTCGTGTAGG
>MDTP02000115.1 GCA_001714685.2 Methanosarcina sp. Ant1
ACTTCATTTGTATGAAGAAAGCAGGAGCATGAAACTCATTTATTCATTCAAATATTTATGCTTCTGTCAAATAAGGGTTATAGTTGAACTTATTCCCCTTTTCAGAACTTTATAAATTATTCCATGAGTTTTATGAATTTCGTCAGAATTTCTTGATAGCTATCGCTGTCAGATTTTAGTTTTTGATTGCAAGTTTCCTTTACTTTATCCAGAACCATATAGGAATTTTGCCTTCATTAAGGGTGAAAATCCCCTCCATTTTCCAGTGGCAAAATACCTGTTATTGAAATAAGTAAATAAGTTGTAACAAAAATGGGCTAAACCACTTTCGGTTTTGAAAGACCTTACGTTCTCTATGATATCACGTATCAAAGAGAAAGTTTGTTCCATTGTGTTGTTCGTTACTGGTGTGAATCCTTTCATCATGTGGTCTACATTTCTCTTGAAAATTTCTTTTGCATAAGAAATTGCCTTAAGAGATGCTTTTGAAAGTTCCAGATAGGATTCTGAATTCAGCATATTTTGATAACGTACAACAGCTTCGACGACTGTATCAGATGTTATCAATTGGCATATCTCATTGTATACAATTTCATCTTCAATGGGAATTTCATCGCCAGGTTTAAACTCTTCAGAATACTTCTTGCTTACGTTTTTCAACTGATGATATACACAAAAAGAATGACTCACTTCAGGGAAGACGGTCTTTACAGCTTCAATTATCGCATTATCTTCATCAGAAACGATTCTTTTTATTTTGCCTTCAGGAAATCGGTTCTTTATCCTTCCCATAAGAGGAATTAAGGCTCTAGCATCCGGTAAACTATCAGTTATCTCAAAATCTAAAATTACTTTTTCTTTTGTGGCAACAACACAAACAGATTTATACCTCAACTTTTTCCATTCTTTTTTTGTAAGCTTTTTTCCAATCAAATCTTCAAGTCTTTTTTTCCATCCTACTTTGATCCAATCACCATCAACATATAAAGTTCCATCAAAATCAAATTTTTGATCTAAAAGTTCTTGCTTTGAAAGTTCTGCTTGTTTCTGTTCATATAACCACAATGAAGTTGGACAAGGAGCTCTTCCACATACATTTATCACTCCTTTTGTATATGTTTCCCCAATTCGTCGAGAATTGTGTAGACTGCATCGTCCATCATATCGAACATTCATTTGTTTCTCATAATATTCATAACTGTAATTTGCAGGACCAGGAACGCCAATAATCTGATCATGAAAATGTTTCTCACAAACAGGACAAAACCAGTATGTAACATCGCGAGCTATGGTGCCGTAACTTGATAAAATAAAGCGAGTGTAGTGAGAGTTCACATGTAATTTACTGCCACAATCATCACAATGAGTAGGAGAACATATAGAGAACATAGGATAGTATCGATTTTCAACCAAAACTTTTGGTAAAGGTATTATTATTTTCCCGTCAACCACTGTTTTTATCATTGACTTATCTACTAAGATGTTTCCTTTTCCCATAAATAGGGAGTTTATTTCAATATAATTAATATTTTATTGTTTTGCACGGTGAGAGAAGAAAATATGAAGACCAGAAAATAATAAAAAGTCTCAAAATTTCCTTAAAAAGCACCTGGATACATCTAAACCTGTGTTTATAGTTACAGACTTTGACAATACATATCCTGGAGTTTTAAAGGAAGTTTTTGGGGATAAGTTGGTACATCAATATTGTTTGATGCACTTAAACAAGCTTATAGTTCTTGATTTCTCAAGAAAAACAACTATTGAACAGGAACTGTTGAAGTACAGGATGTTGAACATTTTTTATAATCGTGAAAAGGAAATCAAATTTCTGGAAAAACTCCTGGCTGAAGAACTAAATTTGATAAGTGACGAAAAAAAGTATCTAGAATGGATTAAAACAACAAAAAAACAATTTAAAAAGTATAGACATGAATTAAAGCTTGAAAGACGAAGAAATAAAGAAAATCTCCCACATCATAGTCTTGAAAAAGCAAGAAAAAATTTTGAAGATTTGATGAAAAATATAAGAACATACGATGAAGCTATCCAAAAACGATTACGGATGATCAATAATCATTGGTTAAATCTTACTGTGTTTCATTATATTCCTGGAGCTCCAGCAACTAACAATCCAATAGAAAGCTATTTTTCAAAAAGTCTTAAAACAGATAACAAAAAGAAGTTTAGGACTGATACTGGAATTGAAAACCAGATCAAACTTGCTGAGATGAAAAGAGCAGGCAAGCTTGCAAAACCAGATAAATCACTTTTGGAATTATTCAGAATATTTACCCCATTCAAGGTATAGTGAACAATTTTGAGATAAGAATTTCCTGCCGAAATAGCGGAGCATATCGATTTATTCACCTGAAAAACTCAAAAAGTTCCAGATATGGGGATTATTTTTCAAAGAGTTGAAAAAATTTGCCATTAGTTGAAAAAATTTGCCATTAAAGGTGGGCATTAGAGAATGAGGTTAACATACTGATGCAAATAATCTTGAAGAAAGCAATAATCTAGTGGAAGAAATAATGAAAATCACTGGATTATGGAATTGTGTCCTAAAATAAGCTGTTAGATAATAATTATTTTTTCCAAAGCCAGTTTGTAAATTGGAGATTCCGAATGCTTATTTTTGAAATTATACATATGAGGTTTTGCCATTTACTACCATATTCCTTATTTTCCAATAATATTAGATAATAAAGCTTATTTTGCGAAAAATTTTTCTTAAAACAACTTAAAAGCAATTTAATGTAGTATTATGTCAATAATTTTAAATGAAGAGAGTTTTAATCGCTTAAAAACGAAAACGCAAACCACGGAAAGCACGGAAAACACGGAAATAAAGAAAACAAGGGCACAGTTTTTCAGTGCTTTCCGTGTTTTCCGTGGTTAATAGAGTCTTGATTGAGTTAGTCATGCCCTTCAGTGTTTTCATGTCATGAATAGAGAGTTTAAGTGTAATTTTTTGGTAAAATAAGCATTTATTATCCTCTTTTGTCTTCTAAAGCATTTTTGTCAATTTTGGCAAAACCTCATCTACATCTCTTTTATAACGGCTCTTCCTTGTTTTGTGTGGATATCCTCATAAAAACCAACGTGGTCTTGAATTGAAAATCATCTTATCCTAGAGACTGACGAAGAGTCTTTTATCCTATGTATCGGACATTGAAGCGTTTTCAACGCCGAAAACCGATTCAGAGATCCAGGATAGATTAGATTAACAGTCTGAATCCATGCTGTGTATCCATTCAACATCTTAAAATTAGTCTGCTTGAGCGAGCGAAGCGAGTGATACGGACCCTGATGCTGTTGCACTTGCAGTGCAACGCTAAAATCCCCAGTGATGTGAAAAAGATAGCGACGATACGGACCCTGATGCTGTTGCACTTGCAGTGCAACTAAAAGAAAAATCATAGATTTTTCTGGTCCCGAAGCGAAACTCGGAAGTGTAAAATAATAACGTATATTAATGATAATTTCAATGGTTCTTGAAGAAAAATTTGATTTCGAATGAATAATAAGCCTGGGAAAGCACAAAGGTTTTTAAGCAAATCTTCAAGTTAATTCTAAAAAATCCAGCTGGAGAAGATGTATCATGCAGGAAAAAATCAAGGAAATCGCAGATCGAGTCCGTGAAATGCGGGAACTATCAGATATTCCGGTCAAAGAAATGGCAGAGCATCTGCAGGTATCCGATGAAATGTACCGGAAATATGAAAGTGGAATTGAAGATATTCCGGCAAGTTTACTTTTTGAAATCGCACATAAGCTGCACGTAGATATGGCTACTCTCCTGACAGGAGAAGAGCCTCGTATGAATATTTTTACAGTTACAAGGGATGGAAAAGGAGTTAGCGTTGAAAGGAGAAAGCAGTACGCCTACCAGAACCTGGCTGAAAATTTCATCCACAAAAAAGCAGAGTTTTTCATAGTCGCAGTTGAGCCCAAACCTCATGGGACAAAACCTGAAACAAACTCTCATCCAGGACAGGAGTTTGACTATGTGCTTGAGGGAACTTTGAAGGTCTATATTCACAATAATGAAATTATCCTGGAAAAAGGAGATTCGATTTATTTTGACTCCAATTACGAGCATGCTATGGAAGCCCTGGAAGGGGGACCTGCTAAGTTCCTGGCAGTTATATTATAAGTTGGATGTCAAACCCTGTCAACTACCCGCTAATAAATTAGCAGGCATGTAAAAGTGTCTAGGTTGACCAGATCACTGATTGGGAGGAAACAAAATCAGTAAACGATATGCGAGAATTATATAGTTACCTTCGAATGTCGCCTCAGTTGGAAGCTCTAAGGGCATCGGTTAAACAGTCCTAAAGGGTTATGGACAGTGCTTATGCTGAAAACCTCGCAATATCAGATCGAGAGGAGGTCGGATTCTCTGAATTACTCTATACTCAGAGATACGCATTACTCTTACGAAAGTAAGAGGGGAGCTATATTTTAGCTCCCATCCCAATTATAAAAATATAATGGAGGAATATAAGCAGGTAAGGGGATGTTTACGCATTCCTCCCGCCTTTGAAAAGACGGGTATCCTGCTTAATTTTTCATGAAAACTCTATATGCTGCATAAAGCCTTGAAATACTTCTAAAGCTCAAATCGGCCCTCGTGCCTTCAAAATATGTAAAACATAAACCGAAAAGCAGAATAAAACGGGTGTCCAAAATGACTTCCTTGCTGAGCCAATTTGTTTCCAAAACCAATTTTGAATCTTATGACGATTTCCAGGAAAATTTCAGAATCCTGGTCCCTAAGAACTTCAACTTTGCCTATGACATTGTCGATGCCTATGCGAGAGATTCCCCTGAGAAAATTGCCATGGTCTGGTGTGACGATAATGGGGAAGAGAGAACCTTTACTTTCAAAGACCTCAAGTACTACAGTGATAAAGCTGCAAATTTCTTTGCAAAGCATGGGGTAGAGAAAGGCGACTATGTAATGCTCACCTTAAAGAGCCGTTACGAGTTCTGGTACAGTATCCTGGGACTGCACAAGCTGGGAGCCATTGCTGTGCCTGCAACCCATATGCTCAAAACAAGAGATATCGTGTACCGGATAGAAAAAGCCGGATTAAAAATGGTTGTCTGTATATCAGAAGAGGGGGTTCCTGAGCAGGTGGACGATGCCCATTCCCAATGTGGTAATATCCCGCTCAAAAAAGTAGTTGTTGGGGGGAAAGATAGGGAAGGCTGGATAGATTTCAGGAAAGAACTTGAGGAGGCTTCCCCTGATATTGAACGGCCTGCAGGTGAGGCTGCTACTACAAACGACGATATTTCTCTGGTCTATTTCTCATCGGGAACCGCCGGTTTCCCAAAAATGGTTGAGCACGACTTTACTTACCCCCTCGGACATATCCTTACTGCAAAATACTGGCAGAATGTCGAGGACAACGGACTGCATTATACGGTAGCAGACAGCGGCTGGGGAAAATGCGTATGGGGCAAAATCTATGGACAGTGGATAGCAGGTTGTGCTGTCTTTGTCTACGACTACGACCAGTTTGAAGCCAAAAATATGCTTGAAAAAGCCTCTAAATTCGGCGTTACAACTTTTTGCGCCCCTCCCACAATCTACCGCTTCCTGATCAAAGAAGATCTTACAAAGTATAATTTCGGTACCTTGAGATATGCGGTTGTTGCAGGCGAACCCCTTAATCCTGAAGTATATAATCGGTTCCTTGAGTTCACGGGTATAAAGCTCATGGAAGGGTTCGGGCAGACCGAAACCGTTGTTGCTATTGCAACCTTCCCGTGGATGGAACCAAAACCAGGATCTATCGGAAAGCCAACGCCAGGCTATAAGATTGAGCTTATGGACAGAGATGGTAAGATCTGTGAGATCGGAGAAGAAGGAGAAATCGTAATCAACACAAAGGAAGGAAAGCCTGTAGGGCTCTTCGTCCATTATGGAAAGGATCCTGAGAAGACAGAAGAAACCTGGCACGGCGGCTACTACCACACAGGAGATATGGCCTGGATGGATGAAGATGGCTACTTATGGTTTGTGGGAAGAGCTGACGATATTATCAAAACCTCAGGATATAAGGTAGGACCTTTTGAAGTGGAAAGCGCCCTTATCCAGCACCCTGCCGTGCTCGAATGTGCAATTACAGGCGTACCGGACCTTATAAGAGGTCAGGTTATCAAGGCGACTGTTGTGCTTACAAAAGGTTACACTCCCGGAGAGGAACTTAAAAAAGAGCTGCAGAAACATGTAAAAAAAGTCACTGCTCCCTATAAGTACCCACGTATCATAGAGTTTGTGGATGAGCTTCCAAAGACTATTAGCGGAAAAATCCGTAGGGTTGAGATCCGGGATAAAGATCAAACTCAATGAAGAGCATGCAGTCAGGCAATTACATGCATTTCTGAACAATTTAGAGGTTAGGAGTTGGAACGAAATAACTTGAGGAATGCATTTTTTGATTCAAAAGAAATCATGGAGCAGCGCGTGGAATCGTTTAAGTACAGTGTCAAAATTGAATCAAGTTATTTCGCAGCGGGTACTTAGGGAATCTAACCTCATTTCAGAAAAAAACAAGCATGATATTCTTCGAATAACATGCCTAAATAAATGAAAATAATCTTCACTTTATTTTTTTGTAGTTTTCATTTTTTAATTATGTAATATCGGAGCGTAAACGTATGTTTTTTCCAAAATTCGTGCGGGTACTTCCTCATTATTTTCAATGCTCTTATATAGCGACTTGATATTTAACCTGCTGTTCTCCTAGATTAAACTGTTAATGTTTATAACCTGTGTATGCGTTTTTTAATTTATGTTGGCTATATTTTCGTCCAGTTCGTGCAGCTGGTGTAAAGTGCCTGGATTTATGATTTCAGGTTTGTAGATGACCCTTTCCTTACATAAAAGAGGTTCTCAGTATTTTATTTATTCATCTTCTTTTTAACGCTTTATTCAAGAACAAACAAGGTTAGGTTATGGGAATGTTCGCGTAATTTTCCGCGGATTATGAAGAGACCCGAGAGATAGGCATATGATAAAGTATTACGGCTGGAAATCTATCGATGAAAGCGCAAACATTGTACAATTTTTCGCCTGCTAAAAATCTAGTGAATTTATGCGACTTCACAACTTGGAAGATTTTATATATCTGTTGGGTGTTTATTTATTTGGTATAAGTATTGTTGAGTGTTTATCTATTTAGTAGAAGTATTGCAGAGTTTATTATAATTACTAACATATTTTGAGGATTCTTTATGGATGTTCCTTATGTAGAACCTTCTTACAAACTAAACGAATTCAATTGCCCGTATTGTAGTGTTCATTTGCATCAAACGTGGTATAGAGTTATGCATGATTCTGGCGATGATGTACATCGTTTACCCTATTATGAAAAAGACAGTGATTCGCAAGCTGACTCAAGACTGGGTGTTGTACTTCTTGCAATGGGGGATTCTTGTGAACCTGAAGCGCATATTGCATCGCAGAGTGATTATGTTCGTTTTGTTAAAAATGTTGCATTTAGTAAATGTAATCACTGTGGGAAATATGCTGTTTGGGTCAGAGATAAACTGGTTTATCCAGCTATCGAGACTGACTTTGAAAGCTAATCAAAGTTGCGCTGGCGCACCTCAGTGCAATCAACGAGGTACTTTCGCTCCAGTGCTCTCGGTATGATGCACTCATTCAAAATCAGGTATTTTCGTTTTCTGATGTTCTTCTTTTTCTTCCTAGTTTCTCTTATTTCTAACATTACTTTTTATAACACTGGAAGTTGTTCCATTCCCGCAGCTTGCTGCAGGGATTCTATTGAAAAATAGAGGGAATTTTTGAAACACGTAGAAAGCTTTTTTGATTATATGACCAATATGATCTATAATTGAATTAATGATCAATTTAAAAAATTCTAATTTTATAAGGCAGGGGTATATATAAAGGTTATTTTTCACAATTTGGAAACCATTTGTTAAACACAAATTGTCGCATTACTCGAAAGAGCAACTTATCCAAATACAATTAACTTAAATTTAATGAGGTTGTATTGGGGTGAAAACTCGTAGAAAACCTTTATCATCTTTATAGACGAAATAAATATAGTAACACATGGGGATGCAAAAGATGGGTGTAGAAGCAACTATTAAGGAAATTGCATGCGAACTTGAGAAAATCGCGAACACTAAGACTGTTGTTGGAGAGCCTATTACCGCTGCCGGAAAAACAATTATACCTATTTCAAGAATTTCGATGGGTTTCGGAGCCGGAGGGGGGGAAGGAAAGAAGGATAACGAATCCGGGTACGGAGGAGGAGGGGGCGCAGGCGCGAAGATAGAGCCTGTAGCTTTCATTATGATTTCCGAGGATGAAGCCAGAATCTTCCGGATCTCTGAAAGGAACGATGCCGGATCAATCCTTAGTGCTATTCCGGATCTTGTGCCTGATATTATAGATAAGCTCAAAGGCATGAAAGGTAAACATAAAAAAGAAGAGAAACCGGAAGAACAGGAGATCAAAGAGAGGGAAGTCCGAGAGGAGGAAACAACAGGTTCCACGGAAGCCCACGTTGAGAAAGGGGGATGTTTCCAGTAAATTCCTTCGGGAATTAAACCTGTTGAAGGAATTTCCAGGAACTGGAACTTAAAAGGTTAGGATTTTAGGATAGTTAGGACTATCCTTCTTCTCTGAACTGGTTTAGTATGCTGGCCATCATCTATCTCTTCCTTTTGGTTTTTTTGTTGATTATATTCATACTTTTTACAGCAATAGGTCTCACCTTCAAACTCACGGTTCAGAGCTTGGAGGAAAAGAAAGAATTTGGAGGCACATTTACTGTAAAATGGCTACTTTTCTCCCACACGTTTTTAATCGAAGAGCCGAAGGCAAAAAAACCCATTTTTGAAGAACCAAATAAATCAAAAATGGAAAAAGAAGTAATAGTAGAAGCAGGAGATTGGCAGGATAAAAAAGGGTTTGAGCAAAGTGAATACGGAGACGAAGACCTTTTAAAAACAGAAAGTAAGCTACAAGCAGAAAAGAGCAGGGAGATTGGGGGAAAAAGACCTGAAGAGAAAGTAGTAATTGTTGAAAGTAAAGAGAAAATTGAGATTAAAGAAAAAAATGAAGATAAAGAAAAAACAAGATTAATTGATAAAATTAGAGGGAAAAATAGAGTTAAAACGGAAGATAAGGTAGAGCCTGAAGAGTGGATGACTACAAGAGAAAAACTTCACTGGGGTCTTAAAGCATTTAAATCACTCAAAAAACCTCTATTTAATCTGTTTTCCGACTTGCTACATGGAATCAAAATTAAGCGTTTTGAATCTTGCATGACATTTGGCCTTTCCGATCCAGCGGATACAGGTATTCTTTGCGGGTTTATACATACTATTGCGGGATTAATCTACAGCCGTTGCAAATACTGTCGTTTTTCTATTAACCCGGTATTCATGGATTCCATGCTGGATTTTCGGGGAAATGCGGAGATCCGTGTAAAGATATATTCTCTGGTTTTCTCATTCATTAAATTCATATTTAACGGGAAAACATTATCTTTTACTTACTCGATTGTTAAGGAGATACTTCATAGGAAATGGAAGTCTAAATGGAAGTCTAACTCCTAAGCTTTATGAATAGGTAATGAGGATAAAGATGAATATGATTAAAGTAGTGTCTCCATCCAGACTGCATCTCACCCTGATAGACCTCAATGCAGAGCTCGGAAGGGTCGATGGGGGGGCAGGAATCACTCTTGAATCCCCAGGAATGGAGCTTTTGGCAGCTGAGGCGGATAATGTTGAAATCGTCGGAGATTCTCTTCTCGCAGGCAAGATGAGAAAAGCGGCAGATGCTCTGCTTCCTGAAGGGAAAGGAATTAAGCTCCAGATAAACGACAGTCTTCCTGACCATGTAGGTCTCGGTTCCGGGACCCAGGCAGCACTCTCGGCAGCTGCAGCCATAAATAAAATGTACGGACTTGGAAAAAGCGTTCGGGAGCTTGCAATTGCAGTTGGGAGAGGCGGCACATCTGGAATAGGGGTTGCTGCCTTTGAAAACGGAGGCATAATCCTGGATGGAGGACACAAGTTTAAGGATAAATGTGCATTTTCTCCTTCTGCTGCCAGCCACGTACCTCCTGGTCCTGTGCTTTTCAGAAGAGATTTTCCGGATTGGCCTATTGTCCTTGCAATCCCTAATACTAAAGGAGCTCATGACGCAGAAGAAGTGGACATTTTCAAAAAATATTGTCCTATCCCCCTTGCAGAAGTCCAGGAAATTTGCCATGTAATCCTCATGCAGATGCTTCCGGCACTGGTGGAAGAGGACCTGGAAAGCTTCGGAAAGGCAATTAACCATTTCCAGCTTGTAGGTTTTAAGAGGCGGGAAGTAGAACTTCAGCTCCGGCCTGTCCTGGATATAATGGAGTATATGCGTGACAACGGAGCAAGCGGCTCAGGCATAAGTTCTTTCGGGCCAGTTGTTTATGGAATTGTTGGAAGCTCCGGAGAAGGCAAAAGACTTCTAAAAGAAGCCCAGCGGATGCTTGATGAGTCTCTTGGCGGGAAAACATTGCTCACAAAAGCGAAGAACCGGGGTGCCGATATCTTCGGGAGTCCAGATTGAAGATTAATACCTGGTTTGGAGTTCTTGGAATAGGCAGGACAGGAGAAGTTCTGGAATCCGAGCTTTTTTCAAAAGACATCCGAGAGCTTGCACGTCGTTCCATTGCCCTGCAAGAAAACATGCAGGACATTCCGCCAGCAGGCTTTGACTTGAAAGCTGCAGCTATCGAGTGCAGGTTTGTAGAATCCTCTGCTGAGTACTACTCTCTTTTACATGAAGTCACCCTGGAAGCTGCAAAACTTCAGGTCTCAGGGGCTCTTACTCCTGACCAGCGAATTATTCAGGCTGTGGAAGCCCTGGATGATATTAATGAGACTACGAACTCACTCTCGGAAAGGCTTTTTGAATGGTACGGGGGCTATTTTCCCGAAAGCGGACTAAACGGAGAAGCTCTTGCACTTTTTATCGCAAAATATGGTTCCCGTGAAAACATTGGCTCTGAAGATCCGCTTTATTCTAAAGCCAGAAATTCCATGGGTGCAAAACTTGAAGCTGCAGATGAAATCCTTCTTAAAAGCTTTTCAGAAAGCGTTTGTAGCCTGTATGAACGGAAGAGACAGATCGAAGCTTATATTCAGGACAGTATGGGATCTATTGCACCCAATCTGAACCTTATTGCAGGCCCGATGCTCGGGGCAAGATTAATAAGCATTGCAGGGAGTCTCGAGAAACTTGCTAATTTTCCTTCCAGCACCATTCAGGTTATAGGGGCCAGCAGGGCTCTCTTCAAGCACCTTAGAGCTCGGGCTCCATCTCCGAAGCACGGCATCATTTATAGCCATCCCCTGATAAATACCGCTCCCTGGTGGGTAAGGGGAAAAATCGCAAGAGCCCTTGCAGCAAAGCTTTCTCTTGCTGCACGTATTGATTTTTATTCCGGAGAAAAGGACGCTTCGCTTGTAGAAAAACTTGAAACAAAGGTTCAGCAGATAAGGGCTTCGAATCCAAAACCTCCTCAAAAAAAGCAGGATAGTGGGGTAAAACCAAAGAAAAAGAGGAGAAAGTAAATGACTGAAGTCAAAAATCTATCTGAAGGTATTTTCGAAGTTGTGAAAGACAAAAAACAGCTTGCTACAAAGAATCTTGACCCCGGCAAATTAGTCTACGGAGAAAAACTGATTCCAGTCGAGGGTGTTGAGTACCGGACATGGGACCCTCGCAGGAGCAAGCTTGGGGCCATGGTTCTCAAAAAATTCAATATCCCTCTGAAGGAAGATTCGAAGGTTCTCTACCTTGGAGCAGCTTCCGGCACAACTGTCAGCCACGTCTCTGATATTGTCTCAGAAGGTGCGGTCTATGCAGTTGAATTTGCTCCGCGAAGTATGAGGGATCTCATAGGACTCGCATCGAGGCGGAAAAACGTCCACCCCATTTTGGCTGATGCGGGAAAACCAGATAGTTACGCCCATATTGTTGAGCCTGTGGATCTTATCTTCCAGGACGTTGCACAGCCCAACCAGGCACAAATAGCTGCAAGGAATGCTGCCAGTTATCTAAAAAGGGATGGATATCTCCTGCTTTCCATCAAGGCCCGAAGTATTGACACTGTAGCAAACCCTAAAGAAGTATTTAAGGAAGAAATAAAAAAACTTGAACAGGCTTTTGAATCCAAATTTGAAATTCTAAATGCAAAGGACCTGATGCCCTATCATGAAGACCATATGGGCATTCTTGCAAAACCTATATGATGAGCTGTATCTTTCAGGAATTTTAGGGCTCCTCTCTGGGGAATATATTCAATTTTTTCTGGTTCTGATATTTTCATATTTCTGTTTCTTCGGGTTGGATACCTCTATTGGATTGCTTTCTTCGTCATTTTCCTCAATATTTTTTATATAGGGCTTAATATCGAGTACAGGTGTCCCATTAATGGCATCAAGGCCTTTTATATGGAGCACATTATCCTCTACTTTTAAAAGCTCTACGACGGTTAGCCCTATCCTGTTAGGACGAAAAGGACTTCTGCTAGCAAAAACTCCCGAGATCTTCCCATCGTAACGGCGGCGATGAATGAGTTCATATCCTTTCGATTCGCTGAAGTAAAATAGGATATAAAGTTTCTCAAAGTCTTCGATCCGATAAAGCCCCTCTACCAATTCTTTCTTCAGGACGATTTTAGAAACCTTCTGGTAGACTTCTTCATCATACACTGCTTCGAGGTAGTCATTCTCCACATAGCCTATAGGGAACATTTCGATTGCTTCGAAAGCCGTCTCCGGGGCTTCACTCATTTTTTGCCTCAAAGCAGGGGATACATACTATTTTTCCGTTTCTCACCCTGCCAAGAGGTTCCATAAAACCTTCTCCGCATTTACTGCAGATCAGGGTAGGGTAAATTCTGGCTTTTTCCGGAGATTCGATTTCCACTTCCCTGACCCAGAAAAGCTCTTCCCCTGGCATTTCCAGAATTCTCTGGCTTATTGCTTCGTGTGAAGCCCGAAACTTCTTTGCTTCATCAGGGTTTGCAGTGCCTGCCCTTACTTTTGCGAAGAGTGCATTGTGCTTTTCGTCCTGAGGAAGGGCATCGGGTTTCAGGGAAATTCTCAGGGCTTTTTTGTCGCCCCTTTTGAGGTATGTGTAGACATGCTTCCCGTAATCTTTAAAAATAAGGTTTCCTTTTCCGCAGGTACAGCCGTTTATTGCCTGAATAGCATCAATAGCGCAGGATCGGTTTTCCGCGATTGCAACCAATTCTTCGTCTTTGCTCCGGTCTTTAAAGTGATCGGCAGCTAGTACTGCTACCCTGTAACCAATCGAAAGTCCTGGGCAGATATGCCCATGAAACTGTACGGCAGTATTGAAATCCAAGTTTTTAACTCCTACTTCAGTTAATCTTAGTTTAGATAGGTTAATCTGGATAAAAGAGTTTCACATCGAATCGAAGACCTGTGGAAGTTTGTCTCTCTTAAATAAGCTGCTGAAAAAATGGCTAGAATGGAAATTGTTTAATAAAACTCCTCTTGAATTTAATGAGATCCTTCATATGATATATCTTACGAAAATTATTTCATATTATAAAAGTTATTTCATGTAAAAAAGTCTTTAAAGATTTTGTTATAATTGAGAGCCGTTTGCCACCTCTGATTGGCTCCGAATTGTGTGATTCAACCCCTGCAATTAAGAGATAAACAAGGACACTTAATCGCCTACTTTCTCTTTATGTGACAAACGTATATAACTTCTATAACTTTGAAATTTATTTACCATTTAATTATTTTACTGCCTCAAACTATAAGACGTTAAAATTTGCTTAGCATTCAATTATTTGACTACCTCAAAATCCGGTTTATTGGAATGAGAATTCGACTTATTGCCTTCACTTCTGTTCATCGATTTCACAAATTTAAATCTATCCTCCAAAAATAGTATATAAATTAGGGATCCATAAATATTATTTTTAGGATTAAGTAGAGAGGAACTTTCGCGATAAAAAATGCACTCCAAAAATCCTTATTTGAAAAGATAAATGGTATTCGACTTTAAAATTGGTGATAAAGTGAAATAAAAGCTTTAAAGTGAAATAAGAGCTTAATTGTTTGATAAACCATATTTATTTGGAAATTACGGCGTCTGATTTTCATTTTCAATTAAATATAACTCAGTGCAGAAAAATAAGGAATAAGAGGTTTTAAAGGAAGAAATACAATGCTTTTAGTTTTCTAAATCGCAAATATCAAATAAGGCGTATTGCTCCTTAAAATGATCACTTCTTGAAGATCCGAATAGATGAGATTTTGCAAAAATATTTATATTAAATATTTGCTTTAGTATGAATATTTTTAAGATTTTGTTGTAATTGGGAGCCATTTGCCACCTCTGATTCGGCTCCCAATTGTGTGATTCAACCCCGACGATTAAGAGAAAAAACCCCTTAACTCTCGATCGTCAACTTCTTCTTTATGTTATAGACGTATATAACCTATACGACTTCAAAATTTGCCTACGATTAAATTTTTTATCTGCCTCAAAATCCGGTTCATTGGGCTGGAAAGTCAACTTATTGCCTTCATTTTTGCTCATTTTTTTAAAAATTTACTTATAAATAATTCTTAAAATAAGCAGTTTTTTTAAATTTGTTTAATCTGTTTGCCAAACAATTTTGTTAACAGCTGATGTTTTTAGTGTGAAATGGGGTCAACGTAGTAGAAAAATATTTATTATGTAATCACATAAGATAAAAATATGAATATTCAACTCCTTGAATTAATTTTCCTTTCCGAGAAAAGAAAAGATCTTCTTTTGTTTCTGAAAGAGGGGCCAAAAACAATTGAAGAAATTAAAATGCATTTAGAGGTAGGGTCAGTGGGAATCCTTCCTCAGCTTAAAAAATTGAGGGAAAATTTCCTGGTTACAAAAAAAGGAAATATCTATAGCCTATCTCCTCTTGGCATAGCGGTAGTTAGCACAATGCAGTCAATGGTAGATCTATTAAGCGTTTTCGAAAATCGATATGATTACTGGGCAAACCATGCAGTCGACTGCATACCGGCTCCTTTGCGGAAAAGAATTGAAGAATTATCCAACTGTACATTTTCGGAATCTCTTGACAGGACACGCCTTTTTGAACCCCATAGGGAATTTATTGAAAACCTTAAAAAATCAAAAAAAATAAGTGGTATTGCCTCTATTTTTCACCCTATGTATCCGTCCCTTTTCCTGAAGTTCGCAAAAATGGGAATGGATGTTTCTCTCCTTGTAACTCTCCCTGTTTATGAAAGAACAAAGGAAGAATTCACTGCTGAACTAAGAGAGTTTACTAAATTAGAGAACGCAAGCTTCTATGTATGCAGCAAAAAAATAGAACTCTCTAATGTAGTTACTGACAGGTTCCTCTCTCTTAGCTTGCCTTTTTCTGACGGAAGCTTTGACTATAAAGAAGACGTCATGTGGTTCGACCCTGTTGCTATTCAGTGGGGAGAAGATCTCTTTGCTTACTACAGGGACATCTCTGATAAAATAACTGAAATCTGAATTTTTAATTGAGAAGATCCCGAAATAGCAGAAGATAGCTATAAATTGGACTCTTACTATCCCTTATACTATGCAAAAACTTCAGGAAACCGCAGAAAAAATCCGGACAATGGAAATCCGGGGAGCAGGTAGGATTGCAAAAGCTGCTGCTGAGTCCATCAGAGATTATGCTGCAGGCCTGGAAGTAGCTTCAATGGAGGAATTTAATACCTGCATTCGGGACGCTTCGAGTTTTCTTATCAGTACCCGCCCTACAGCTGTTTCCCTTCCTAATGCAGTAAAACTTGCTTCGAGATACTCTTCAGGAAATGTAGAAGAAGCAAGGAAGGAAATCATTGAGAATGCAAACCTCTTTATCGAGAGAGCGGACAAAGCCCTTGGAATTATCGGAAAAATCGGGTCAAGAAGAATCCAGGATGGAGATGTTATTATGACCCACTGCAACTCCCATGCTGCTCTTTCCATCATCACTACGGCTTTTGTGAGCGGAAAGGATATTTCGGTAATTGCCACCGAAAGCCGTCCCAGATGCCAGGGCTTATTGACGATCCGCCACCTTAATAATTTTGGAATTCCCACAACCCTGATCGTGGACTCTGCAGTGCGCTACTACATGAAAGAAGTGGATAAGGTCATTGTTGGAGCCGATGCTATTGCAGCTAATGGTGCACTGGTAAATAAGATAGGGACCTCTCAACTCGCTCTTGCTGCCCATGAAGCCAGAAAAAGTTTCATGGTAGCTGCCGAGACTTTCAAGTTTAGCCCAAACACAATTGTCGGAAACCCGATAGAAATCGAAGAAAGGAATACAGAAGAAGTCGTTGATCCTTCACTCCTTGCAGATCTCTCTCACGTGCAGGTAAAAAATCCGGCTTTTGATTTCACTCCTGCAAAATATATTGATATGATCGTAACTGATATCGGGATAATTTCCCCTGCCATGGCGTATACCGTTATAAAAGAACAGCTTGGCTGGGAACTTGAAGATATTTGAGGATGTAAGTAATTGATGATTTTTTATTTATCTTTAACTTTATTTCTATATTTAGATCTTATAATCAGTTTTAATTGCCCGTTGCTCAATAATCTTTAATCACTCCGTCAGTAATCCGGAGTACCCTTGAGCATTCTTTTGCAACCTCAGGGTCGTGGGTTACAACAAGGATTGTCTGTCCTTTTTCGCTTAACTTCTTGAAAATCTGAACAATTGAGTCCCGGGTTTTACTGTCCACCTCACCTGTGGGTTCGTCCGCGAGAATAAGTGCAGGTTTATTCGCAAGTGCTCTGGCAATAGAGACCCGTTGCTGTTCTCCTCCGGAGAGTTCTGAGGGTTTATGGTTGAGGCGGTCTCCCAGACCCAGTTCTTCAAGTAAACTCCTTGCTCTTTCTTCCCTTTCTTTTTTTGGCACCCTGGAAAAGCGCATTGAAAGTTCCACATTCTCAAGGGCAGTAAGTGTAGGAATCAGGTTGTAATGCTGGAAAATAAAACCTATTTTTTCTCTTCTCACGCTGGGAAGAAGTTTTTCAGGCACAGACGTGAGGTCAGTCCCATCCAGAATAATTTTTCCGTCAGTAGCTTTTTCAAGTGTACCGATCAGGGCAAGAAGAGTTGATTTTCCGGAACCCGAAGGCCCCATTATTGCAAGGAATTCTCCTCTTTTTACGGTTATGCAGGCACATCGAAGAGCATGGACAGGGATTTTGCCCTGGAAATAGGTCTTGGAAAGGTTTTCAACCTGCATTATTATTTTCTGTCCTTCATTTTCGGAATTGTAATGCACATCTCCTCTTTCTGGTTTTTTTACGATTTCTACCCCTTCCATTCTTACTTCAGGCATGTTTCAAAGCCTCCATAGGGCTCATCTTCGAGGCTCTGTCAGACGATGACGAATTTGTGTTTTCAAACGATTAAATTTAATGTTTAATGCCCTTTCTCTTTTATTTACTGTAATTAATAGTAAACAATTGGATTATATAAGCATGTCTTTCATTTCGTGATCTGAGAATATAGTTTAAGTTTTTTGTAATTTGCTACTTTTGCGATGCATTGACTTGCAATAGGGAACTGGCGTACCCTCATGCCAGGGAATACTTAGAGAAGAAAGGAATTGCTCCAGTATTAGTAGAAAACCGACTAACAGGCGTAAGGAATTTTTACAAATCTGTTGATATCATAATGAGAGCGTCGTAAAAGTACAGAACTGTTAGATTTATAATAGAATGTTGCACTTTTCGTTTCTTTTCTATCCCAAATCAAATCACTTATATACGGTTAACACTTTCAT
>MDTP02000116.1 GCA_001714685.2 Methanosarcina sp. Ant1
TAAGGTATTCGTTTAATTGGTTCGGACATCGACGAACAGTCTGTATTCAAGATTTATATAATTTTCAGACACGCTCTTAGATTTCTGAGAATTTTTCTGAATTAATCAATCCTCCGTAACTTCCGGAAGGGGTGAAATATTCCCAAGAAGAGTTATAATTAACTGATTTATTTATTTCAACGGTTTTGATGCTTACCCCTACGGATCTGAAGGTTAAATCGCATGTTTTCATTTTCTGTCCAGACAAATATAATTCGTCAATGGATATACTTATATATAATCATCGATACCTATTGGTTACTATCTTCTGCACCCTCACTTGCAGTCAGTCTTCTGGGTAAAGTTACTGGCAGGGACTTTTGTAATCTTATCAGAATTTACTCAAGACAATACTGATTATAATGATCCATCCTAAAGACATACAAAAGGTAAAAATTCGATATTTATTGCTGTAATACTGCAAAAGATTTTGACAATTACTACAGGGGGAAAAATGGACCCAGCAAAATTACTTGACATTCTGGGAAATGAGAACCGCAGGAAGATTATTCAGCTTCTTGCAAACCGTCCCTGTTATGTCAGTGAGATATCAGGCCGGCTGGGAGTAGGGCCAAAAGCCATAATAAGTCATCTGAACCTGCTTGAACAGGCAGGGCTTATAGAGTACAGCGTGGATGAACAGAGGCGCAAGTACTTCAATATCGCAAATAACATGCGACTGGAGGTGTTAGTGTCTCCATATTCCTATACGGTGGCACTTCACGACATTGCTCTTGACAGGGAGAAAAAAGGAGAACCTCCTGCAGCTGAGGAGAAGGAGGCTTCTGCCAGAGAAGAGTCATCTTTTTTCTTTCTGAAATTGAACAGCAGACTTCAGGAACTGAAAACAAGGCAGGAAGAACTTGCACAGATGCAGCAGCGGCTCCAGGTCGAGTATACAGAATTGATGGATCGCTGTCTGGAATCAATTGAAGAGCTTGCCAAGAACTCCGTAGAGTGCGAACTTCTGTTTGAGCTTCTGAAAAGTGAAACCACTCTAGCTGCTTTATGCTACAACCTGCGCCTGCACCCGAGCATTATCAATGCTAACCTTTTAGACCTTTCAGAGAGAGGATTTATTGAGTACAGTATTAAGAACAATCAGCACTATTGGAAACTATGTGAGACTGGAGTTGAGAATAAATGATTGAAGAAATGAATCTGAGAGTAGCTGAAGCTTATCATAAGGATGTAGGCAGGGGAATTGCCAGAATAGATACTCGACTGATGCAGCAGATGGAGCTTGTAAGCGGAGATATAATTGAGATCTCAGGAAAAACCAAAACTTATGCAATCGTCTGGCCAAACGTAGAACGCGAGCAGGAAAACAGGATCCGGATAGACGGAAACCTGCGCAGCAATGCAAAAGTAGGGATTGACGACAGGGTCACGATTCAGAAAATTCAGGCGAAACACGCTCAGAGGGTTACCCTGGCTCCTTCACAGCCTGTAAGGCTTGTGGGAGGTGCCCATTACATCCTCAGAATAATCGAGGGAAGGCCTTTAAACAAAGGTCAGCAGATCAGGGTGGAAACTGTAAATAACCCCCTGACTTTCGTGGTGGCATCGACAAGACCCGCAGGGCCTGTAGTTGTTACCAAGGATACTGAGATTGTCATCAAGGAAAAATCTGTTGAGGATATCAAGACTCCAGAAGGCATCTCATACGAGGATATCGGTGGGCTTAGGCGGGAAATTCAGCTTGTCAGGGAAATGATCGAGCTGCCGCTAAGACACCCTGAACTCTTCCAGAAGCTTGGGATTGAGCCCCCTAAAGGAGTCCTCCTTCACGGGCCGCCGGGAACGGGCAAGACATTGATCGCAAAGGCAGTTGCAAGTGAAACAGATGCCAATTTCGTCACTATCAGTGGCCCTGAGATCGTTTCCAAGTATTATGGGGAAAGCGAGCACAAACTTCGTGAGATCTTCGAGGAGGCTGAGAAGGACGCACCTTCCATCATCTTCATAGATGAAATCGATTCCATAGCCCCTAAAAGAAGTGAAGTCACCGGGGAAATGGAACGCAGGGTGGTTGCTCAGCTGCTATCCCTGATGGACGGGCTTAAGACCCGAGGCGCAGTAATTGTAATCGCTGCTACAAACCGCCCGAACTCCATCGATGAAGCTCTCCGCCGAGGCGGAAGGTTTGACAGGGAGATAGAGATAGGAATTCCTGATCGGAACGGCAGGAAGCAGATTCTTCTCATTCATACCAGAGGCATGCCCATTGAACAGGAAGTAAGCCTTGGTGAAATTGACGATGTAACTCATGGATTCCTTGGTGAAATTGCCAATGTAACTCATGGATTTGTGGGAGCCGATCTATCTTCCCTCTGCAAGGAAGCTGCAATGCATGCTCTTAGAAGGATAACTCCCGAAATCGATATTGAAGAAGAGCAAATACCACAGGAGATCCTTGACAAACTGGTGGTCACAAAGGAGGACTTTAGAGAAGCCCTCAAAAATATCGAGCCTTCGGCAATGAGGGAGGTTTATGTTGAGGTTCCGCATGTGGGCTGGGACGATATCGGTGGACTTGAGAAGGCAAAACAGGAGCTTATTGAAGCTGTGGAGTGGCCCCTTAAGTATCCTGATATATTTAGAGCTATCAGTATAAAACCCCCTAGAGGTATATTGCTATTCGGGCCCCCCGGTACGGGTAAAACTATGCTTGCAAAGGCTGTTGCCAGTGAAAGCGAGGCAAATTTCATCAGTATCAAAGGTCCAGAACTGCTCAGCAAATATGTTGGGGAATCCGAACGTGCGATAAGGGAAACCTTCAGGAAAGCAAAGCAGGCTGCTCCGACCGTTATTTTCTTTGACGAGATTGATTCAATTGCCCCTCAAAGAAGCTCTGTTTCCGATACGCACGTTTCCGAAAGAGTTGTCAGCCAGATTCTGACCGAGCTGGATGGGGTAGAGGAGCTCAAGGACGTGATCATCGTTGCGGCCACTAACCGGCCGGACATGGTAGATCCTGCCCTTCTCAGGTCCGGCCGCTTTGACAGGCTCATCTATATCAAGCCGCCTGATAAAGCAAGCAGGGAAAAAATATTTGAAATCCATACGCAGGGAAAACCCCTTACAGAAGACGTGAAACTCTCTGAGCTTGCTGATGTAACTGAAGGGTATGTGGGTGCAGACATTGAGGGCATCTGCAGGGAAGCTGCAATGCTAGCTCTAAGAGAGATAGTTATTCCAGGTATTGGCCGAAAAGATCTTGAGGAAAGGGTAGGAAAAGTCAAAATTTCGAAGAAGCATTTTGAACGTGCAATCCGCCGTGTAAAGCCTACAACATCCAGGGAAACTCTTAGTGTATATGATCAGAGTGAAGAGCTCTTTGCTAAATATGCAACTGATTTGGAAGAAGATGATTTCGAGGCTAAAGAGCAGGAAAAAGAAGTCGAACATAAAATTTCTCCAGATTCTTTTCAGGCTGAATAATCCAGCTGCCTGGTAGCTGATTAATCGGCAAATCCCGAACTTTTTAATTTTTGGAAGCTACGGGAACTACTTAAAGAATATTTTTAATTTATTAATATTCACTTGATAATGAAATTGAGAATAGATAACTTAATAATGGAGTGAGGAGATGGACAGAGACAGGAGAAAAAGAAGAAGTTTTTTCGATGAAATGTTCGGAATCGATCCCCTTCAGGGTATGGACGAAATGTTTGATCGCCTTGGCAGGGCAATGGATATGAGCGTGGAAAATGTCGGCCAGCATCCTTTTGTCTACGGTTTTTCCGTAACTTATCGACATGGGGAAGATCCAGAAATCCGTGAATTCGGAAATATCCCTACGTTTGAGCAAATGGAAACCGGAGATAAGTGTTATCTTGACATCAGAAAACCCCTGATTGATATCCTGGAAGCTGAAGAGAAAGTGCATGTGATCGCTGAAATTCCGGGGATCGAAAAAGAGAATATTCTACTGAACGCAACTGATTTAATACTTGACATCGAAACAATAGATGGGAATCCAAAATATTCCGAACGTGTGGAACTGCCCGTAAAGGTGGACCCCCAGAGTGCGAAAGCCACATACAAAAACGGTGTGCTGGAAGTTACCTTTAAGCGGCTGGAATCCAGTTCCCGGACCTCAATTAATGTTGAGTAATTTTTCGGGATCACAGAAAATCAAGGATTTTCTGGGAGTTGTACTGTAAGTGCAACAGCGCAAGGAAAAGCAGAGGTAATAATGGTGGGCATAAGAAAAAGAAAGGATTTCTTTGAAGATTTTGGATCTGAACTTTTTGACAACCTGGAAGAGATGATCGAAGCCCTCCTGGAAGAAATGGGGGAGTCCGTTCCCTTCGTTTACGGATTCTCTATCATTCATCGGCCGGGGGAAGATCCCGAACTCCGGGAGTTCGGAAATGTTCCGGAATATTCTCAAAATGATGAGGATCTCTTTACCTCCGAAACAAAAGACCCTTTAATTGATATTTTTGAAAACGGGGAATTGGTACACATACTTGCAGAATTCCCGGAGATTGGAAAAGAAGATCTCCTGCTGAGTGCTACAGCTCAAAACCTCGAAATCAAAGTTACCGGGCCTCCCGAATACTCGGAAGATGTTGAGCTCCCGGTCCGCGTAGATCCAAAGAGCGCAAAAGCTAGCTATAAAAACGGAGTGCTTGAAGTTACATTCAGACGTTGTGCTGAAGAAGAACCGGTTGAAATAAAGGTTAATTGACATGAAGTACGCTGAAAGATTAACTTAAGGGTGTAATTATTAAATTATTTGAAGATTGTGGCCTGAAAAATTGAGTCTGAAATCTTTAATAAAAATACGCCGATAGTAAATTAAAAACAGATAACATTGTGTTCTACAGAGCAAAGCTTTTTTCTCTGTCATTTTTAAAACAAATTTAAACTTTTTAGTGTATACCATTTTTGATTTGTGGGATAAGCTCTAATCTCAATTCAATACAGTTCAGGTCTACGATCTTCAAAAATAGACGTTGTTTTTCTCATCTCCTTTGCCTCTTCGAGATCAATTTCTCCTATGAGTACGCATTCTTCCTCTCCGGCTTCTGCCAGCATACGGCCCCATCCATCTGTAATAAACGAACCACCGAAGTAAGTCGAATACTTGTCTTTCCCTGCCCGCGTGCAGGCAATGTGAGGCAGCTCGTTTTCAAGTGCTCGTGCAAGGGAGATAATCCTCCAGGAGCATCCAAAGAAGTCCGGGATTTCAGCCGCTGAGACTAAAATGTCTGCCCCTTCAAGGGCCAGTTTCCGGGCAACTTCCGGATAACGGAGTTCATTACAAACTATGAGTCCTATGGAAAGCCCATATTTTTCCAGCCTGATAGGAGTGATACAGTCTCCGTGTGCAAAATGTTCTTTTTCAGGGCCGTACAGGTGGGTTTTTCGGTGGATGCCGGCTAGCTTTCCGGATTCGACGCAGAAACCGAGGTTGAACTGGGGTGGAGCCTGATTTTCTTTGCTTATTATGTCACTTTCTATCTTTTCTATCATTGAGCCTGTAAGAATACAGTTGTGTTCTTTTGAGAAGGCACGGAGAGCTTCGAGAGTGGGGCCAGAAATGGTTTCAGCTACCTCCCCAATCCGGTCGTAACAAAAGCCAGTTGAGAAAACTTCCGGAAAGACAAGCAACTCAGCTTCTTTCGAAACCGCTTCTTCTGCCAGGGAAATGGCACGTTCGAGATTTTCGTGCTTCGAGCACAAGGAAATATTCATCTGGATGCAGGCAACTTTCATAGTTTTCACTTTTCCGTGAAGAAAATATAAGGAACTTTGTTTCATAAAGTTATTGTGTCCTATGTATATGAACTGAAGTTAGATGTTGCAACACTCTTTTGGAAGTTTGGGGTTCTGTATAAGTTTATCCTAAAACCTTCTTGTTCTTAATCATTAATGAGTTTTTTGAATTGTTTTCATATCGGAAACTTGGTTGATTTTACACTTATTGAAGAAGCTGTTGAGGACGCAATGATCCTTTATGGAATGACTAAAATATAATTTCAAATATTTCTGCTACCGATATTGTCTTTGATCGTTATTTGAGAAAATGGAATTTAGATCCATTCCCAAGTGAAAACTTGAAGTTATTTTTTAACCATTCATAAATAGAGAGTACTTACTTTAGCGCTGTGGAGTTTTTTCAAAAATGAATCTGTATTTTTCTCTTAAAACAGCAATTTATCACTACAACACCGAAAATCTTTTTATACATTGAATTTATTTTTAAAAGTTGTATTATGAATCTCTTTATATAATTTTTACTGCCTGAGCGAAAGAAGAATTATGAATTCTAAGAAGATGATGAGAAAAACAAGATCGACGAGTAATAGACATACACCAAATGATTTAAATAATTATGATGTTAATTCACTAAAACTTACTACAGTTATGGGAATTCTCGGCAAGGAAATGGTAAAAATATGCGGATTGTATTTATCCTCGGCACAGATCCGAAATCGTTAATATGAGTTTTAGGACGAGGAAAATCTACTGAGTGCATCGACAGCTCAAAAATCCCGCCTCAGTAAATATTTATCCTACATTCTTATTTAATTTATATATTATCGGGATTTTAACATTATAATATTTGAGTATTGAATCTGTAAAGATATTTACTTAGGGGAAAAAATTTGCTAAATTTAACCGAAAATCAGGAAGCTTTTAGTAAACAAGTGCCTAAGAACTTAATAGCAAATATATTATACTTTATACTTAACGTATTAATTGGCTTATTCTTGGTTCCTTATTTTATTGACAAGCTTGGAGTGGCTAGTTATGGACTCATACCTTTGGCAACCTCATTGACAAGTTATGTCAATTTAGTGACACAATCGCTTAATTCGTCCGTTTCGAGGTACTTAACTATTGATTTACAGAAGCGAGATTATAAGAAAGCGAATATAACATTTAACACTTCTTTATTTGGAACTTTTGGAATTACACTATTGACAGTTCCAATATTAGTAATTGTGTCCTACTATTCCCCACTTTTTTTTGATATTCCAATCAATCAAAGACAAGATGCATTTCTATTATTCTTAGGAGTTATGGGTTCATTGTTAGTCCGAACTTGGGGAGGTAACTTTGGAGTTTCATTGTTTGCGTACAACCGCCTAGACTTACAGAATATTATTAATTCGATAAATCTAGTACTTCAAGTTGTTTTTATTATTATATTATTTTCATTAAGCTCTCCGAGATTAAGCTATATCGGGTACTCTTATTTTATAGCAGCAGTTGTCGCTCTTTTTATAACAATAATATTGTCAAAAAAAGTTAATCCACACTTTAAGGTTAAAATTCAAGACTTTAAAAGTTTTCGATTAAAAGAGTTAATGGGGACCGGCGGCTGGATAACGATCGATTACCTTGGATCTCTTTTGCTTTTCCAAATGGATATTATCATAGTTAATAAACTGTTTGGAACAGTTGCAGGTGGAGAATATTCTATAGTACTAATGTGGAATATTTTAATAAGAACAATTGCTGGCATGTTAGCAGGAGTGCTCACGCCAGTGATTTTAACGTATTACGCACAGAAAAAGTTTGAAGACCTTGTAATTCTTTCAAAAAGTGCCGTCAAACTCATGGGATTGGCAATTGCACTCCCAATTGGTCTCATATGTGGGTTTTCACCCTTGATTCTTTCTTTCTGGGTGGGACCAGAATTTTCTCGACTTTCACCTTTGATGTGGATACTTTTAGGTCATCTTGCGATTAATATGTCAGTACTCCCACTATTTCCAATTAATATATCCTATAACAAGTTACGCATTCCTGCAATTGCAACTATTTTCTCAGGTATTGCGAATTTATTATTAGCTGTGACACTTTCAAGTATTACAGGATGGGGATATTATGGGGTAGCAGTAGCAGGAGCTATTGTACTAACTGCAAGACATTTTTTCTTCGTTCCTATGTACGCTGCAAAAGTACTAGGAATGTCAAATAACCCATTTAAAAACACAATGATCCAAGTATTTCTGTCTACACTAATAGTTGCAGGAATTGCTAGTACAACATATTATCTTTCTAACATTTCAAGTGCTTTAGCTTTTATATTTATCTGTGGAATAATCAGCTTTGTTTATTTGCCTATAGTATGGTATGTGTTAATGAATCAAACAGAACGCCGAATAGTTGAATCGTTTATACCACCAAGGTTAGTGAATATGTTAAAAATCAATATAAATTACAGTTAATTTTCTCCAGTTCATATATCCCAATAAAAAAGTAGTTAAAAGGAAAAGTCGTTTTCAACCTATAAATAAGAAGCTCAGACAGCAATTCCCGTTTTAGGCAACGCTATCTTGTGAGTTTCGTAAAGTATATTTGATTATACAAATAGGATAAATTGATTCTTAATCTGGTAGTGTTTGCCTGAATATTATGTAAAAAATTTACAACCATATTTAAAGTCAAAGTTCAAATTACCCAATTGTAGAATCGTTTTACTTTTGCGACGCTCTCATATATACTGTTTACGAAAATAAAATTTTGAGCCCCTTCAACTGCAGACGTTTACTGTTAGAACGGGAATTACTGAAGCTCAGATAAGTGGTTTTCTCGATTATTTTAAAAATTGTTTGTCTAATAAGCTAAGTTATCATGTTCGACTTGAGTATAAATATTTGTTAGTTGCCAAACAATATTATTAAAATCAAATTTTTTATTCTCTCTAATTATATTTCCAGAATCAAAATTTGAATCCAAAGCTTCTAAAATAGAGTTGGCAAGAGCATGTGGGTTTTTAGGGGGAACTAGCCTTCTGCCAAATTTATTACTAGCTTCCGGGATACCTCCTATGTCAGAAGCTACTATGGGTTTACCACATGCAGCGGCCTCAATTAATACTGCGCCAAAACCTTCAGATAAGCTTGGTAATACCAGCAAGTCGCAAGCATTCATCCACAATGGTATTCTTTCATGTGGTTGGCTCCCTGCGAAAATGACTTTATTTGATAACCCATATTCTTTAACAGTAGATTGTAATTGCGGTTTTAAGTAACCTTCACCTACAAGGATGAGCATAATATCATTCGATCGCTCCGATATAATCTTCATGGCTTCGATTAGATACGAGACACCTTTTACTGGATAAATATTTCCAACAAATAATAATATTTTTTTTTCAGTAGGGAGCCCTAAGCTCCTACGAGCTTCATACTTATCAATAGGCTTGAATAACTCCGGATCGTACCCATTAGGAATAACTGAGATTTTGTTAGTATTAATTCCCAATTTAATTATTTTGTCTTTTAAAGCCGTACTTACTACAACAATATGTGATGCATTTTTTAATGCATAAATTACCATTGGTTTTAAGTGATTCTTCTTTTCGGTATAAAGATTGATATCAGAACCATGAACAGTAACAACAACAGGCTTTTTAAAAATTCGACCCAAAATCACAGATGAAAAACCGTCAGGAAAAGCAAAATGAGAATGAATAATATCAAAATTAAATTTTCCTTTAATTTTTATAACTTCAAACAAAACATAAACAGTATATAACAATCCAGCTAACCACATTAAAATTTTTGACGGAATTCGAAGTGGAATCGCAAAATACCTGGGGTAATGAACATCTATAGAGTTAACTGAAATTTTATTATTTACTTTTGTTAATTTACCTAAATCACCAAAAAGATAACGAGAAGGGATCCAAATTATTGGAGAAATGACTTTTATATCATTAAATTTAGATAATTTCCTAACCTGATCATAAACAAAGATTCCTTTTGAATTCTCTATATTGTTAGGAAATAGATGTGAAAGAACTAATATTTTATGCGTAAAAATCACCATACCTTGTTTGCTATATATTTTTACTATCCAAACGGAGGGATAAGTTCAATTATCTACGATAGCATCTTCACAAACATTTATCAATTTTTTTGCAATATTAGACCAGCTATGATTAATCATTACATAGTGGAGCCCATTCATGCCTAATTCTCTACTCAAAACATCATTTTCAAGTAAAACGGCTATGGCATCTGCAAGAGCTTCAGAATTTTCAGGAGGGACTGAGATACCACCTTTCGAAAGTTCCAGCACCTCAGACACACCACTGATAGCACTTGCAACAACAGGCTTTCCACAAGCCATATATTCATATAATTTTAATGGGGAAAGACCTATCCTTGCGTTTCTTTCCATTATAAAGGGTGCAACACAAACGTTGCCAGCATTAATGTAAAGTGGAACCTTATCATAAGGAACACTTCCAGTAAAAATGAAGTTATCAAATACTCCAAATTTATGAGTTAACTGGATCAGTTTGCTTTTCATGAGACCATCTCCAATAATTAAAAAACTCAAATTTGGACATCTTTTCAAAATAAGAGGAGCAGCCTCAATAAGATATTCCATCCCCTGCCAGCGAGCAAGATTTCCTACAAAACAGATGTATTTTTTGGAGACTTCCAACTTTAATTTTGCTCTTGCAGCTTCCGAATCAATTGGATAAAATAAGTCAGTGTTTGCACCATTATTGATAACTACAATCTTTTCACTTGGGACATTATATAAATTAATTAACCCATTTTTGATCCCTGAAGTCACACAAACTATTTTTTTAGAATAATTATAGTTACGCCTTTCATTGAATGCACATATTTTCATATAAATTGAAGGGTAGTGATCAATTTTCAATTCCTCTACCAGTAAACCATTTACTTCAGCAATATAAGGGGTATTAAAAATCTTTGCTACTAAAGCAGGCAATATGGACCAACCGGATATTCTTTCATAAATTACATCGGGTTTTCTGTCTATATAATTAGAAAACAATTTAACAAATAGGCCTATTTGATATGATAACTGGTAAAATATTGAGGAAACATTACTTCCTGAGACCTTAATGTAAGATATAAAGTTTGGAAGCTTTTTACAACTGGTACTTAATGGAGCAAAGAGAAGTATACTCATATTTTTTGATACATGTGAAGTTATTTCTAAAATATGAGTATTAGATCCATTTTTAAGATCTAAAGGGGAATTATAGACGAAATATATAATCTTTTTATGGCTCATTTTTTACACCTGCTGCATAGATACAAGAGCATTATTTAATTATCATATGATATAGCGACAATAAGGCGAACCTTCATTATATGTAACCTTCAACAAGACCATTATCATAAACACTTGAGAAACCTGACTTTTCTAACTTCATATTTAAATCATAATCCAGTAATTTTATTGAATTTCTAAAACTGAAAGGATTATTAAGTACGTATTCTCGAACAAGAATTAGAGAAGAACCCTTAAGAACGGAGAAATTATCATCGTACATTTCGGTATCAAATGGCTCAGTATTAAAATAATATTTTTGCGTATATGCATAGTACCAGTCAGTTTTAATTGTACCGTCCCATATGCAGGAGCCAGTTTTCATCGCTTGTAATTCAGAAGATGTAAACGAAAAAGTAACCGAGCTTTTTGGAGCTAGTGCATGGTTGTCTATATTTGATAGAGAGTTTGTAATTAAAAAGAACGCTAAGATGGTAGTAAAGCCAGATATACACAGATGCTTCATATTATTGTTCTTTATTCTGTTGAATAAAACTAATAATGAAACCGAAAGAGGGATGGCTAATGTAACTTGTGAAAAATACCACCATCTCTGTACGATAACAAATTTCCCGAAGATGAGCGAAAAAAATCCTATTATAAGAGGAATAATCGCAATAAGTGCAATACGAAATTTTAGTGAATTCCCATATTTTCTAGAAACCATATAAAGACAGCCAATGAACGATAGGGAAAAAAACGAAAACATCCCAATATTGTCAAAGAATTGTTCTAAAATCGAAATCTTAGAAAGTGTTTCTAACGATATATCTTTAGGTACCATCGAAAAATAGTCAGCGTTAAATCCCCATTTGATTAAAGATGCTAATGAATTTATATGACCTGAAACGAAAGTCCACCACCCAAACATAAATGTAGCGAATAGAATGAAAAAATTTATTCCTATGAAATCGTTTTTCTCTTTATACATATAGTAGTAAATCAGTGAACCAACCCAAAATACAAAAAGAATTATGCACATAAAAAATGATGTAATGGTATGTGATAAAACTAGAACTAAAGATAGAAAAATAGAGAGAGATGCAGCAGTTAAAGGCCTCTTCTCTTTTAAAAAGAGCATACAATAAAATATTGGAAATACAAAAATCATCGCAAATGAATTTGGTAGAGATGTATAACTCATATAGATATAATTATTCGAAATGACCAACAATAAAGATGCCAGATAAGCAACTTTATAATTATTTTGGAATAATCTTTTCGCAAATAAGAATACAAATGAAGAAATGCAAATAATATGGGCTAGACTAGCTGAAAACATTGTAGCAAATTTATAATCGAGTTCTGAAATTGCTGTAGTACATGCTACGAGTATGTGATATAAGGGAAGTTTTGAATATAACTCATGTTCGGGAACAAAATGTTTACTTAAGAGTTCTGAAGTAAAGTGCTGATGATACCAGGGATCAACTCCAATTAAACTTGGAAAAACCAATAATTGCGACCATGTAACTAAGATACCTACTAAGATTATCTGAAAAAAGATCAAAAAGTCATATATTTGCCTATTTCTATTGCCAGTAGTAATTTCTAAAACTGTAATTCCAACTAGTATAGATACCAAAAAAAAGTGAATTAATGGTCTTTGATATAAATCAGGTCTAATATATAAAGAGATTATATCAAGTGTAAATACTATAAAAAAAAGAGAAATCAATAATTTAGGGAGTACACTATAATCTAAGCTAGGGAAATTCAAAGACGCTTTTTTTCGTATAATAAGCCATCCAACAAAAGAAAGGAAAGAAAGAATTCCTGTAAGTAGATAAATAAATCTTCCAATTTTTAAGTTTAAGTATATTATTAATATAATAGAGACGATAGCTCCAGATATTGCAAGCACTTTATCAAACTCTTGAATTAATTTAGGAGCTTCTGAGTTCATGATAATTCCTTAACACAATATAATATATCAAATATATTTGATAGTTTTGCTTTGAATTAAGATACAAAGACAATGCAAGTGTTTTATTGTTCAATTGGAGTAATTAATGAATCAAAGTAACCATAAACGAGACCCGAGAATTCAGAAAACAACACAACTGATACAATAAACATTTGTTTTATGGAAATCAGAGGGTTTTTTGAAGAAATATTTCTCACCGTTAGTGGAAAGAACTTAAATATGATATGTTTCATGTACTGATGTTCAGTAGAGTCATAAAGTGAATAATTAGTGAGTTTTTTCATGAGGAAAACTGAGTATCCACCATTAAAAGCTCTTTTAGCCAAATTTTTTGTTTTTATTCTATAGCTATAAATTTTATGCCGAACACAAATTTCAGGATTGAATAGAATCTTCATTCCAGCTTTTTTAACTTTTAAAAACATATCCGAATCTTCACCCCCCACCCATTTTTTACCATTAATACCCAGGTTTGTATTAAAAACTCCAATTTTGTCAAAGATATTTTTCTTGAAAGCCATGTTTGTACCGAATCCTCGTTCAAACTCTTTTTTTTCTTTTGGAGTCATGACATACGAGCAACTTAGCATCCAGTATAATTCGCGAGGGAACCATGACATGTCACTACATTCCCACTGAGGAGTTACGTCACCTGTAACTGCACCGATTAGAGAATCTTCATTGAATGTTTCAACAATATTTTTAGCCCAATCAATAGATGGGACTGCATCATCATCTATGAAAGCAATAATAGATCCATGACTACTTTTTATTCCAATGTTTCTACTATATGAAAGTCCCTTATTTTCAGAATTAAAAATCGTATGTACATTTTCTAAATTTTTAACTTTTATATATTCATTTACTTTATTAAATAATTCTTTGTTTTCATCAATAATGATAATTGTTTCAATTGGGCTGTATGCTTGATTACTTATTCCATCTATAACATCAGCTAAATCATGGAATCTCTCTAATGAATAAGCACTTACTATTACACTAAGGATCATAGAATCACACAAGTTAAAAATTTAATTAGAGTCATCCTCATATTTTTAAGTTTTTGGTCGTGTCCATAAGTCAATGAAGATCATGATCATAGTAATCTCTCTACATTTTTCCAAATGAGAAGGTTTACCCGTTTTTCAGAATTGATCAATAACTCATAGACTCTATTAAATTTTTTAAGCCCTTCATTTACACATTAAATGCTCATGATCATTATAACCTCAGGGATATTCTCTAAATCACAAGGATCACACTATGATATAAACCGAATTCAGTGCAGAACACCTTCGATGGACTGTATCAAAGCGTATAATCCCTGGTTTTGCTGCTGCCCGAACTTTATTGTGGCCAGAATCATCCATGACGTTTTAAGCCTCCTTCGCGTTTCTCATGACCGTAGATACTGAATGCAACAGGATCCCTGTCAGAGCCATGAAGGTCCCTATGACAATAAGCAGGACCATTAGCATTGTAGGTCCGAACTGAAGACCTCCTCCCAGAGCAAATATTTGGATGAAGTGGGCCCCCATATAGAGGCCGCCTATTCCGAGAGACATTCCAGGGACTGTGAAATAGTAAAGGGGCTTGTTGAACTCTATATCCTTTAAAACCATGACAAAGACTTCAAGTCCATGCTGTATCGGGTTTTTGGTGGAACCGTCAACGTCGTAGCGGACGCCGATTTCTACTTCTTTTATGCGGATGCCGGCTTTTCCGGCATCTGCGAGCATTTCGCTTTCTATAGCCATGCCCTGCGCGTTGAAACGGAAAATGTCTACTGTGGAGGCTTCAAAGGCGCGGAAACCGCTCTGAGAGTCTGTGATCTTGATGCCTGAATTTATATTTGTGAACCTGTCCAGAATGGTCTGGCCGACGCGGCGGTAGACAGGAGTGTTCTTTCCCAGTCCGTTTAAGTAGCGGCTGCCGTTGACAATGTCAGCGTTTCCTTCAATAATGGGAGCCACCAGCTTTGGGATATCAGCTGGGTTGTGCTGCCCATCTGAATCCATGGTCACAATGATGTCAGCTCCGAGATCGACTGCGGCTGCAAAACCGGTCTTGAGGGCTCCCCCTTTTCCTGTGTTTGCCTCGTGAACAATTACTTCGGCTCCGGCTTTCCTGGCGACTTCGGTTGTCCGGTCTACGCTGCCATCATCAACAACGATGACGTTGTCAGCATAGAATCTAGTAAGGAGGACTATGCTTCCAATAGAAACTTCTTCATTATACGCCGGAAGTACAACGGTTATATTCTGTGGGGCTGTACCCCTTTTGCAAGGATTTTCTTCTTTTTTACTTATGCTCTGGGCGTTTTTGCCCATTAGCAGTTCTTTATTCATTTTTAATGACCCCATTTGAAATATATCCAGAGCTTAATATAATTATAACTATATTTTATGGGGAAAAACACTGTCAATAGCGCTCTTTTTCAAGAATCTGGGCCAAATTTCTAACTGGCCTGTTTTCTGGCTATTATTTATGTTTTTCAGTTTTACTGGAGCTGACAGTTACGAAATATTAAAGTCGTAAATAAGTTATTGAGTAGATTCAGTTTGCATGCTCATTTCTGGTAATGAATGAATTACGATCCCTCTCAAGGTCATATATATCCCCAGAATAGCAAGAAAGCTCATCAGGAATGTAGGTCCGAAACTCAGGTTATCGAGGCCAAGAAAAAAAGCTTCAAGGAACTTGAAGGCCATGTAGAAGCTGCATGTTGCAAGGGCAAAACCTGGCACTGAATTGTAATACAATGATGTGTTGGTCTCTATATCATCCGCTACAGTTTTTAAGAATCCATGGATATACTTAATCGGGCCTCCTGTCGGCTCTTCAATATCATGAAGGGCACCGATTTCCACTTCTTTTATTCGGATGCCTGCTTTTCCAGCATCTTCAAGCATTTCACTTTCGATGGCCATACCCTGCGCACTGAAGCAGAAGATATTTTTTGTAGAGGCAGAAAAGGCACGGAAACCACTCCGGGGATCAGTGATCTTGAGGTTTTGGTTTATTTGAGAGGTAGTATCCTGAAGAGGCTGGCCCAAACGGCGGTAGATAAAAGCTTTTTTGCCAAGATCGTTTAGATAGCGACTGCCATTGACCATTTCTGCATTACCTTCAATAATCGGGGTAACAAGTATTGGGATGTCGATAGGGTTGTGCTGCCCGTCTGAATCCATGGTCACAATGATATCAGCTCCGAGGTCGGATGCAGCTGTAAAGCCGGTCTTAAGGGCTTCGCCTTTTCCTTTTTTGACACCTTGGGTAATCACTTCGGCTCCGGCTTTTTTGGCAATGTCTGCTGTCCGATCGACACTGCCGTCGTCAATAACAATCACACTATCAACATACAGTTTGCTGAGCAACACGAGACTTCCGATGGATGCTTCTTCATTGCAAGCTGGAAGTATCATGGCCACTTTTTGAGAGGTTCCTCTTCTGACTCTCTGATTTTCTTTCTGGCTTATGCATTTGCCCATAAGCATTTCGTTACTCATTTTTGATGGCCCCCTTATGCAAATATTTTGGAGTGAACAGATGTAGACCTTAAAAGTCGATTAATCTGAATGATATTATTTCTGTTTAACAATCTTACAAAATTTATTTTTTAAAATGTCATTTGGAAGACAATTATATAAATTTATTGTAACTAACATAACAACATAATAGTAACTGAGAAATTCCATCATTGGGGGATCCTTTTGTAAGATGATTATATAGTTATACCATTAAAATAACGGAATCTAAAAAATGACCTCTTAAATCAGGATATAATAATCATGACTTTTACAAGATATAGAAATTGATTTCGAAAAACGTTGCCAATGGAACTTAAAAATTTTCTCTATTCAGTCCCGCGGGTTTGGAATCATAATAAAAAATTTTTCAATTATTACTGAATCTTGCGAACTGAACTTTCCTTCGTGAGTACTCGCCGCATTGCTTCTTGGAGGGAAATTGAGATAAAAGCAGAGTAAAAGAGGTTAATAGAAAATAAACGTTGCCTGTGTGTCATTAACGGTAAAATAACAATAGTTAAGAAATAAGAGTATATGGAATCAAAAATATTCTCTAGATTAATTAATATGCTACCATATTAGAATAGAGAGCTACTAATAACATGGAAAGATAGAAGGCATGAAACAAGAAAGGCGGAATCCTTAGATACAAGAAGTTAAAAGGAATTGAATGGAAACATAAGGAAGATTGATGAATAACTCGAAAAAGAAACCGTAAAAAGTTCTCCTAATAAATATATTTAGGGAAAGTATGAGCGAAAGAATAAAATGGATGAGAAAAAGATAACTACTCTCTTAAAAGAAACTGAAGAAATATAATAATACTCTTCTAAGGTCGGATGACTTAATGACCGGAAAAAGAATTCCCTCAGATCTCTTGATCATTATGGGGCTTGTGCTCCTTACAGATCTTTTCGTGCTCACGCCAGGGCTAAGTGAAAGCGTGCTCAGGAATATACTT
>MDTP02000117.1 GCA_001714685.2 Methanosarcina sp. Ant1
AATTTTTCACGAAAATATAGAATTAAGTGCTTTTATTTGGAATTTAAAGCATTTTAAATGATTTTGGCATAAGCTCAGTAAATTCAATATTTAATTAGTAAATTCAATATTTAATTAGTAAATTCAATAAGCAAACTTATTCAGTATGCTTAATCAGAACTCAACCTTCGGGACTTCCCTTTCTGCTTGCATGGTTTCAAATAACTCTTTCTTTTGGAATCCCATTAAAGATGCAACAATATTTTTCGGGATTGTCTGAATACTGATGTTATATTTCATAACGGTATCATTATAGAATTGTCTTGCATAGGCAATTTTGTTTTCGGTCTCCATGAGGTCTTTCTGGAGTTGTATAAAGTTCTGATTGGCTTTCAGGTCAGGATAATTTTCTGCAACTGCGAAAAGGGATTTCAGGGTGGAGGAAAGGTAATTGGATGCTTCTGCAGTTTCATTTACATTATTTGCAGACATGACTGCAGCCCTGGCTTTTGTAACGTTTTCGAAAAGGGTTTTTTCGTGTTTTACATACCCTTTTACTGTTTCTATCAAGTTGGGGATAAGGTCATAGCGCCTTTTCAGCTGGACTTCTATCTGAGCCCAGGCATTTTCTACCCTATTCCTTTGCTTTATAAGGTCATTGTAAATTAAAACGAAAAGCAAACCCAAAATTATTGCTACTATTACCAAAATTTCTACTATCATATAGATCACCATCCTTTTCTCAAAGTACTTTACCTGGCCCCGCCGCCGCCTCCACCAGAGCCGCCACCTACACCACTTACCCCACCTCCGCCTCCAGACGGAGCGGATGACGCATAGGCGCTCCCAAAACCGGAACCAAATTGGGCATAGCTGTGGTGCATGAGATAGAAGTTACTTCCTTGAAGCTGTTCAGACGGAACAACAAGAGACATGTTGTGAAGGACTTCCTTTGCGACCCCCAGAGAAGTTGCATACACCAGATAATGATCCCAGATCTTTATCGATTCCGGAGGGTGCTCTTTGAGAGCAGAAAAATCTGTGAGATATCTTCTGAAATTATCCCAGCGTTTGTAGTAAAGTTTTCCTTCGGGAGTCCAGCGACCCAGCACTTTTTCGAACATTGCGGAGATAAACATCATAACGATCTCAAAACCGAAGATTAAACCAATAAGTAAATTCAGCTTTGATGCCAGGGGAAACTCGTTTTGAGGGAAATAGTTAGAGATTACAACAAAATAAAAAAATACCGCTATTGCAGTGACTAAACTAAACCCAACTAAATATTTGTTTCCTGCAGACAGGAAGAGTCTATCGACTGCAGTATGTGCTTTAACTTTTTTATTCCAGTCAGTAATAAATTCATAGAAGTCGGTTCCTTTTCCAAGCTCTTTTTTCAATTTATTCCAGGAGATTTTACCTCCAGAAGCATGACTTTTTAATAAATTAAATGCATCTTTTTCGAAATCTTCCAGCTCGCGCAGCTTTCCGTTAACTTCCACATAGATATCAGGATTGATTATCTCGATTAAAATATCTTCAGATTCGGATTTGAACAGGCCTAATGCCTTGCTTTCTTCTGATTTTATAGTGCGGAGAGAAATATGATCGAAATTAGCAAGATCCATAATAGTAGCCGTAAATCCATCCATTGTAGGAATGCCCATCTTCCCTCTCATGATGGCATTGACCACGGCAGGTCTGGAATCGGTAGGCGGATCTCTCTCATATATCGCGTCATAATCTATTTTTGGTTCTCTCCCATATCTGAAGTATACAAGGAAAGGAAATGCCAGGGCCAGGAAAGCAAATGCAATCGTAAAATTATAAAGATTCTTTAAGAACGAGCCTCTAGTTTCATATTCATTTTCAATGGATTTTATTTTTCCAAGGCCTTCTTCGTCATCTACTTGAACCAGGCTGGAATTGGGAGATGAGATTCTTGGAAAAGCCACTCTGATTTCATACCATTGATTAGAGGGAATCTCCGTTGTCCTTAAATTAATTACATTATGCTCCACATTTGCTTCTTGTGTATAGCCAGTCGGATGAATCCAGTACTGGATTTCACTTTCGTTTTTCACAGGGAGCGTAATACTTCCTTTTAAGCTTGCTAGAGGTTTTTCCCATTCTTCGCCCCATAACTTATAATGGAATTCGGAAACATCGTTGTGGACTTTGACCGCGCCATAATGATCATAGGAAATTAAAAAAGTCACTTTTTCCGGGGTGGGATTTGAAAGCGAGCCTACCAGCTCATATCCTTCGGAAGTCGGATTAACACTGAACTTACATGCTTCGTCTGAACAATGCCCCTTGATATTCTGGATGGATTCCCCGGGCAACATCTCCAGTTTTCTAAAAACTTCGTTGTAATTTCCTTCAAATACATATGAAATCGATTCTTCAACGTGAACTATGCCGCTGGGACTAACAGTTATATTCGCTGTCGCTCCTTCCAGTGTGTAGTCTTTTGCGCTGGCTGTGGGCACTAGGCAGAGAATAATCAGCAAAAGAATAGCTGTTTTTAATGCCACATAATTAATATTTGCTTCTCTTGTAGGTTCAACAGAACCATTTGAAAGCCGCAACCAAATTCCTCCAACTCAGTATTATTTTTCATTATTTTTATATTTTCCCAGATTTCTTTTAAGACTTGGTTTTAAAATCCAGTGATTTTTGGATTTAGAGTCAAGAAAAAAACCTTTGTAAGTAACCCATTCAAAGTTTCCAGAAATCGCAGACCATTTGTTTTCGGAAAATCCGGTTATTAAAGGAGTTTTAATGTTGAACTCCAAAAAACGCCCGTTGAAATCTTCGGGCAAAGTTTTAAATGCTATAAACTTGCTTCTAGCGCATGTTTCATTTTCGGGATAAGACCCCGTTGGAATGTGGTCCTGCAGGCAGGGCTGAACCGTGAAACATAAGTGAAACTTGGTGTTATAATTGGTAAAATCTTTTTACGCATACATACGTGATGCATGGAAAAACCCTGATGAGACTTACGTAAACGAGCTCCGTTGGGAGCGCATGCAGGTCTGGAGAAGGCAGGGGTCCGTGACCAGAATAGAAAGGCCCACAAGAATTGACAGGGCACGTTCTCTTGGATACAAAGCCAAACAGGGTATTGTAGTTGTCAGAGTGAAGGTGCGCCGTGGAGGGCTTGGTAAAATAAGGCCTAAGCGTGGGAGAAGGACCCAGAAAATGGGGACGAATAAGATCTCCGGCGGCATGAGAATTCAGAGGATCGCCGAAGCACGTGCAGACCGCAAATACCCGAACCTTGAAGTCTTGAACTCCTACTGGGTAGGTGAGGATGGAAAGAACAAGTGGTTTGAAGTCATCCTTGTAGACCCGCACCACCCTGTAATAAAGAGCGACAAAAACCTGAACTGGATCTGTGACTCATCTGTAAGGGGCAGAGCCACCAGGGGCAAGACCAGTGCAGGCCGGAAGGGCAGAGGCCTGTCTACACGCGGGAAAGGTACTGAAAAGACCAGGCCGAGTATCCGTGCACATCAGAGTCGAGGCAAGTGATTCATCACATAACGCTGCGTGTGATCGCCCACGCAACCGAAGACGTATCCAGAGTCAAATCGGCTCTGGACTTTTTTTTATCAGGTGCCGGCGTTCGGGAAGATAGTGAGTTGATCGAAGAACTTCAGGCTGAAGGGCACCATGGAAATCCCATTACCATCCTGAGCGTTCAGCTTAAAAGAAAGGCAGACTGTCTGGGTTTTGCCCGCTTTGTCCGGGATAGATTTTCGGAGGAAGACGTAGCAAGGCTCAGAAAAGAAATGCCTGAGAGGCTGGACGACGACCAGGTCTTCTATCTCCGCTTAGATAAACAGGCTGCATGCCTGCAGCAGGTGAAGCTGACTTATTCCTCGGATGCGATCACTGTAAAAGTCAAGATCGAAACCTATCCGAAGAACTGGGAAAAAGCCGGAGTCATAGTGGAGGAATTGTTTGGGTAAACCGAAGTTTTACGATTTTTGCGTTCATGCAATTCCTGATGGGGACAATACTGCTCCGGAGCTGGCCGCCCTTGCCCTGCATTTCGGGTACAGTGGGATTACGCTTGCAAATCACTCGGATAAACTTCCTCAATCACGGCATGTACTGAGCTCAACGGATGGATTTGAAGTTTTCAAAGGAATTGAGCTTGTAGAAGAAAATCCCTCGAAACTTAACGGACTAATCGGAAAATTTCGGAAGTCAGTAGATGTCCTGATCGTTCATGGAGGTTCCGAAACTGTTAACAGGGCTGCGCTGGAAAATCCCAGAGTAGATATTCTGAACCATCCGGCTTTCGATAAGAGCAGCGGATTAAATCAGGTGCTGGCAAAGGCAGCAGCTGAAAACGGAGTAGCAATAGGTCTGACATTGAGACCCCTACTTAACTCAAGGGGCTCAAGACGTATCCGTCTGTTATCGGATCTCAGAGCTAACCTTGAACTTGCCAGAAAATATGAGGTTTCCCTTGTCCTTTCAAGCGATGCAATGTCCTGTTTTGACCTTCGCTCTCCAATGGAGACACTTGCTCTGGCTGAAGTCTGCGGGCTTGAAGAAGATGAAGCCATTGACGCTATGAGTACTGTGCCTGAAAAAATCATATCAAGAAACCGTCCTGGACCTGGATATATCAGGGAAGGCGTCGAAGTGCTTGAAGAGGGGGATTACTTTTGAAACGCCTGCTTCCTTCGCTTCGCGCGAAAAAACGTTATCTGGCTTTTGAACTGATTTCTGAGGGGCCGGCAAGCAGGAGCGATCTGGTAAAGGAAGTTATGTCCTCTGCTTCCTCATTGCTTGGGGATGTCATTGCAAGTGAATGTGATATTAAGGTGCTGGGGTTTGAAGACTGGAAGGGTATTATCCAGTGCTCACATACCAAAGTAAAAGAAACAAGGGCCTCCCTGGCAGCTCTCACCCGGATTAATGGGAAAAGGGCAACTTTGCATATACTTGGAACTTCAGGTACAGTTAAAAGAGTCACTGAAAAATTTCTCCAGAATCCGAAGGTCTTTGAGCCCAAAGTCGAGACAAAATCCAGAACGACTGAGGAATAATAGGTAGAGTTCGGGAAAACCAACTTAACCAGCTTTTTCCTGCATTATTTATGCCTTCATTGAAATCTTCATCAATGGAGCTGACGGGCAGCTGTCTGATATATACTATAATGAATGAGTATTAGTGTAACAAAGTATAATATTGATTGGCAGGACTGATTGACAGTAAAATAGCTTTTTCGGAATTTTTAAAAGTTAAATGCGGATGACTGCGAGCCAGATCGGAAGGCAAGCTCAAAACCGGATACATTGAAACTGTGGAAGGCAGTATTCTTCCATGAAAATGTCATTATTCGGCTTTAGGTACCGGAAAAATCTGAGTCTCACAAGCATTATAACTGAGTAAATACACTTTATTAGCGGACTTAGTTAACATTTAAATTGAACCTTGAAAAACGATTGAAAAGGCCACTCAAGTATGCGAATCCATATCATACTTGGAAAACGCATTTTACAGGGTAAAAGTGCCTTTGAATTCTCTGTACCCGGGGTATTTTCCGCTGCTTTCATCCGAAAAAAGTTGTTAGAATTGCAAGTCCCGAATAAAAGGTTAAAAACTCTAATAAGGAAGAAATACGTTATAGGGATCAAAAGTCGATTTCCTTACCTTAATGCTGGGTCGTGGACTTTAAGCTCCTGAATTTTCGGGATATCCGCACAGATTCATGATCACTGACCAAAGCCTTTTTTGGGAAGGTGATGATTTAGCTAATGATTTGCGGGTAGAGATCCTTAAAGAAAAAAAGACCGGTAGTTGACCGGGAAGATTGGAAATAATATAAATAGAAATTAAGGGAGATATGGAATATGCAGATGGCACCACAGATGGGTTATGACAGGGCAATTACGGTTTTTAGCCCTGACGGAAGACTTTTTCAGGTAGAATATGCCCGTGAAGCGGTCAAAAGGGGAACAACAGCAGTGGGAATAAAGGCAGCCGATGGGGTAGTGCTGCTGGTTGACAAGAGAATAACGAGCAGGCTTGTGGAAGCTGAGTCTATTGAAAAAATTTTTCAGATTGATGACCACATAGGAGCCGCAACATCAGGGCTTGTGGCAGACGCCCGCGCTCTTGTTGACAGGGCCCGTGTAGAAGCGCAGGTCAACAGGGTTTCTTATGATGAACCCATAGGCGTGGAAGTTATCTCTAAGAAAATCTGCGACCACAAACAAACCTACACTCAGTACGGCGGAGTCCGCCCCTACGGGACTGCACTCCTTATTGCAGGCGTGAGCAACAATCTACCCAGGCTCTTTGAGACTGACCCGAGCGGTGCTCTCCTGGAATACAAGGCAACAGCTATTGGAGCAGGCAGAAATGCAGTCGTTGAAGTTTTTGAGGCGGAATACAAAGAGGACATGAACATTGATGCCGCTATTCTCCTCGGAATGGATGCTCTCTATAGAGCCGCTGAAGGCAAGTTCGATGCTTCAACCCTCGAAGTGGGTATTGTATCTATTCAGGATGAACAGTTTAGAAAATTAGTTCCTAAAGAAGTTGAGGATTATGTTCAGAAGATCCTTGAGAAGCACAAGGGAACTGAACAAAAAGAATAAAATCTATATAATCTTTAAAAAATGAGTAATCAGAGAATTTTCTGATTCTCAAAATTATGTTTTGGAGAAGGTATCTGAAAATGGTGTCCCTGGATGAGGCAGTGACTGCAAGGCTCAAAAGAGGCAGCAAACATTTCGAAGTCCTGGTCGATCCCGAAGGGGCTCTGGCCTACAAGCGAGGAGAAGAAATTAACCTGGAAGATGTTCTGGCAGTTGAAACTATTTTTGAGGATGCGAGCAGAGGGGATCGAGCAGCAGAATCCGATGTTATAAATTCTTTCAATACGGCTGACCCCTTTGAGATTGCTGCCGTGATCCTGAAGAACGGTGAGCTTCAGCTCACTGCTGACCAGAGAAAACGTATGCTTGAGGAAAAAAAGAGAAAGGTTATCTATACCATCTCCAGAAATGCAATTAATCCTCAGACAAGAGCACCACATCCTCCCGCACGGATCGAAAGGGCGATGGAAGAGGCAAAGGTGCATATAGACCCGTTAAAAAGCGTGGATCAGCTGGTAAATATTACGATGAAAGCCATTCGCCCGCTTATACCCATACGCTTTGAGGAAATCAGTATTGCCGTGAAAATTCCTCCAGAATATGCCCCCAAAGCATACGGAGACATTTCCAAAGCCGGAAGCATTACAAAAGAAGAATGGCAGCGTGACGGCTCTTGGGTTGCAGTGGTGAGGATTCCGGCAGGAGTCCAGACCGAGTTTTACGCTCTTATAAATCATCTTACGAAAGGAGAGGCTCAAACTAAACTTTTATAAGAGGATGTTGGATGGATAAAAAAATAGTGATCCCTGGTGACCTGTTATCCGAGAATACGAGAAAAGCCGGATACGGGACGTATGTCAAGAACAGCAAGATCTATTCTTCGTTTTGTGGTATTGAAAATCTCAAAGAGGATAAAGTTGGAGTGATCCCTCTCGCGGGAGCCTATATTCCCTCAGTTAATGACGTGGTGATCGGGATCGTTATTGTGGTTACTCCATCCAACTGGATAATGGACATTGCCTCTCCTTATGATGGCCTGTTCCATGTATCCGAATATCCAAGAAGAGTTGAATCCCGGGAGATGCCTGAAATTCTGGATGTAGGCGATTCTATGATTATCAGGGTAAAAGATGTAGACCGTTCCATGAAAATTGAGCTTGCCCTGAGGGATTCGAACTTCCATAAACTCAAAACAGGCCAGATTGTAGAGGTTGAGCCTGTGAAAGTTCCCCGTGTGATAGGGCACGGCGGTTCTATGATCTCAATGCTGAAGAAGGAAACGAACTGCAGCATTTTCGTTGGTCAAAATGGCAGAATATGGATCGACGGAAAGGATGAAGATGTGGAACTTTTGAGTAGGGCCCTCCGGAAGATCGAAGCTGAGGCCCAACGTTCCGGATTGACAGATAAGATCTATAACTTTTTGAAAAATGAAAGGATTAGACAGAAGGAATCCAAGCCTGTTAAGTTTTTTAAAAATGAAAAGAAAGACACGAAATTAGCAAAAGAAGATCATTCCGAAGATATATACCGGAAGATTGATGTGTTGCTGGACCCGAATAATTGAATTTCGGATAGAGTTACAAGGGATTTTAGGGGATCTTCTTTAGAAGATTTGTTTTAGAGTTTTTTGGAGATTAAAGTATGAGCAGTATGAGTGATAAACCTGAAAAACTAATCACTGATGATGGGCTGCGCCTTGACGGGAGGCGAGCGGATGAAATCAGGCCCATGAAAATTGAGATCGGCGTGCTTTCCAGAGCCGATGGTTCATGTTATCTTGAATGGGGCAGGAATAAAATCCTGGTAGGCGTATTTGGCCCGAGAGAAGCCCATCCCCGTCGTATGCAGCGCGCAGATTCTGCAGTTATCCGTTACAAGTACAATATGGCTTCTTTTTCTGTAGAAGACCGCGCCCGCCCAGGACCCAGCAGGCGGAGCATCGAAATTTCTAAGGTTTCCAGGGAAGCTTTCGAACCTGTAATTATGGCTGAGCTTTTCCCCAAAACGGCAATCGACATTTATGTAGAAGTGCTTCAGGCTGATGCAGGGACAAGGACAGCAGCAATCAATGCTTCGAGTATAGCTCTTGCAGATGCAGGCATTCCCATGAAAGGTCTCATTACTTCCTGTGCCTTTGGAAAAGTTGACGGGCAGATAGTACTTGACCTCAACAAAGAAGAAGATAATTATGGTGAAGCTGATTTTCCTGTCGCAATGACTCAGGATGGGGAAATCACTCTGATGCAGATGGACGGGCACCTTACTCCTGATGAAATCAAGAAAGGCCTCGAACTTGTAAAGAAAGGCTGCAAGGAAATCCTCGAAATTCAGCAGGCAGTCCTGAGAAAGAAGTTTGAAACCCCAATTGAGGAAACTGTGGAAGAAGTCACAGACACTGAAGACACTGGGAATAAAGTCGTCGAAGCAGAAGCACCCCTTGAATACGCTTCAGAGGCAGCAGTTGTCGAAGAAGCTCTTGAAGAAGCAGAAGAGCTCGAAGAGGAGCAGCTCTGTGAAGAAACCGTTGAAACTGATGCTCTTGCTGAAGAGATTCCTGAATTTGAGGAGTTAGAAGACATAATTAAAGAAGCTGAGGCCTTAGTAGAGGAAGACACTGTAGAAGATGTAGTTGAAGCTGAAATCGAAGAAGAAGCTTTAGAAGAGGGAACTTTAGAAGAAGATGCCTTAGAAGAAGCTTTAGAAGAAGAAGCCTTAGAAGAAGCTTTAGAAGAAGAAGCTGAATTTGAAGCCTCTTTTGAGGCAGCTCCCGAACCCGAAGATTTTGAAGAACTTGAGCCCATCGAGGAAGAAGTTTCCAGCGAAGTAGAAGAAGTAGAATTCGATTCTGAGGAACTTGCTTACGAAGAAGCCCAGCTTGAAGAGGAAACCGGAATTGAAGAGGTTGCCTCAGAAGAAACTTTTGAACCCGAACCGGAGATTGAGTCCGAAACTAAAACGATAACAGAGGTTCCTGCTGAAGAGGCAGTGAAGGCTGAAGTAGAGCCTGAAGAAAAAAAGTGCGAAGGACCCTGGAAGGTAGTAAAAGACCCCTCTGAATCAGGAAGCAGAGGTGAAAACGAATGAGTGAAATTATTGCTACTCTTAAGAAAGACTATATTTATAACCTTATGATCAAAGGAAAGCGTCAGGATGGACGCGGATTTAAGGAGTTCAGAGATATCAAGCTCGAGACAAACATTATTTCTAAGGCAGAAGGCTCGGCAAAGGTAACCCTTGGAAATACACAGGTCCTTGTAGGGGTGAAACTTCAGCCGGGAACCCCTTTCCCAGATTCGCAAAATGAAGGCGTGATTATTACCAATCTGGAGCTTAACGCTATTGCTTCTCCTGATTTTGAGCCAGGTCAGCCCAAAGAAGATGCTATCGAAATGGCTAGGGTTGTGGACAGGGGAATCCGAGAATCGGGCGCAATTGATATAAAGAAGCTTTGCATAGCGGTTGGAGAATCTGTATGGATTGTCCACATAGATGTTCATATTCTCAATGACGAAGGAAATCTTATTGATGCGTCCTGTCTCGCTGCCATTGCGGCCCTTATGACCACGGTTGTCCCTAACGAACAGTATGGAATAGGTACGAATGTGCCCCTTGCAATGAAAGGGATGCCCGTGGGCGTGACTCTTGCTAAGATCGGCTCAAAGCTAATGGTAGATCCTTCACTGGATGAAGAGGCGGTTTGTGAGACAAAATTGACAATTGTCTCCAGTTCGGATGGATCTATCGCTGGCATGCAGAAAATGGGTCCTGTTCCTTTCAGTGAAGCAGAGGTTATGGAAGCAATCGACATGGCATGCGAAAAGGCAGCCGAACTCCGGGGACTTTACCTGAAAGGGCTTGCAAATAAGGAATAAATCAGGCAGGATTAATTAAATATAAATATTAAATGCCTGTATTACGGTCTAAGCGCATGGCAATATGTGATAAGCAGAACCGGAGAATCTGGGTTGCAGGGACCTGACCCGTGAGCCAGCCGGTTCTGAATAAATCACTTCGGACTAAAAGTTTATATTTTAAGGAGTTATAACAATGGCAAAAAAGTTTACTAAGAAAGGTAGAATTTCCAGATCAGCAGGCAGGTTCGGTCCCAGGTATGGAAGAAAGGACAGAAAACTTGTGGCGGATCTGGAAGAACGCATGCGAGCCCCGCATGTATGTACAAAATGTGCCCGCCCGACCGTGAAAAGGATTGGAACAGGTATATGGAAATGCAGCAAGTGTGGCCATACCTTTGCTGGCGGAACTTATATTCCCTTCACCAGTGTTGGTCAGACCCTGTTGCGCACGATGAAGAATGTCGCTGAGGCAAAGTAAAATCATGAGGTTGTGGTTGTATGGGATATAAGTGCACTCGCTGTAAACAGAAAGTGGAAATTGACTACGAGTACACAGGTATAAGGTGCCCGTACTGCGGACACAGAATTCTGGTAAAAGAGCGTCCTACAACCATCAAACGCATTAAGGCCGAGTAAGGAGTATGTTAATTACTTCTTCTCGTAAACCTTCTGCAAGGACCAGGACGCTTTGCAAGTTGCTTTCGCGGTTTACGGCCGGCAGGTCTATAACGCGCGGAAAGATGGGCATGCAGGAACTTCTGGAGTTCTCGCAGGGTGGGCCTCTAATTGTTGTAGGAGAGTACCACGGAAATCCGGGGGAACTCAGCTTTTACGATGAGACCGGAAAGCTCCTTTTTTCTCTCAGGTTTGTAGACTGGTATTCCAAGGAAATCGATTCTTTCTGGTTTCCAGATATTGAACCCGCGCTCACAGGCCAGGGCGAAATTGCGGATGCCTTTGAGTCTTTTTTCCATTTTCAGAGGATTGAGAGCGATAAAATTGATCAACTTCCTTCCCGTTCCACCTTAATAGTTGCGGGAGAAAAGGATATCGATTTTATAGGCAGTGGAAAGTCCCTTTTTAAACTTAATCTCAGAGGTTTTAAAAAGTATTGACTTCCAAACCCTTATTTTGAAGCGTAATTCTAAAGTTTAGGATATCACACCGATTTTTCAAAGCAAAATTTCAAAGCAAAATTGCAAATCCATTTTTTCGGGGCCCACTTAAGGAGCCGGATTTTCCAGGAGGAATTCCTTGAAACTTTTCGCAGAATTTACTTTTGAAACCGAAACTGCAGAAACGATCTACAGGGCTGTCCTGCCCGAACTAAATGATAACTTCTCAGAAAGGTCTGCAATAGGCCTGTCTCTTGAGGACGCTAACAAGCTGGTACTGAGCGTGAAAGCCGAAGACCCAGTTTCCCTTCGCTCAGCCCTGAACACCTGGTTCAGACTCATTCAAATTGCCCAGGAAGTCCTTGAAGCTACATCTGAAACCAAATAACCCTAATTTCGCTTCGGGACCAGAAAAATCTATGATTTTTCTTTTAGTTGCACTGAAAGTGCAACAGCACGAGGTCCTTCTCGCTGCACTCGATAGGTCTAAATTATGGGACTAACCAGTAAGAACAATTTATCGCACTTGTGTTTCGTTTTGCTTAGGAATGATGAAACTATAATTTCAAGTATTTCTGTTACCGATATTGTCTTTGATGTTTATTTGGGGAAATGGAATTATAGAGCCATTCCCAAAGTGAAAACTTGGAGTTATTTTTTAACCATTCCTTAATGGAACTCTTTGTAAAATTTTGAGTTTCAGGATGAGCTCATTATCAAAAGTGGCTGGAATTTTCTATTTATGTTGTTGCTCTTACCACATCAGCAGGCAAGTTGTGAAGTAAAAACGCAGGCTTGAAAAATGTATGGAAAAGAGAAAATAAAAAAGTAGATATGGAAATAAAACCTTGGATGAGATTTTATTAAGCTCATTTAATTCCGGCAAGCAAAAAAAGGAAAAGTTATTTTTAAGCTTCCCGGCACTTTCTTTCCAGGCTGCAGGTTGCTTCAATTCATCTATACATTTTAACCTCTTTTCTGAGCTTATTCTGTCCCTATCTTTCAACGATTTTCCTTCGCGATTTTCCTTATTTTCCTTAATATCTCATTGCCGCTCCGGATTTTTTCGATTTGGGACCTTTGTTTGGCCTGAAAGCCCTCTCCGGGCACTTCTTAGAATCGGTTTTACCACGTACTTCAAAGCCGAGGCTGAAACATTCGCCCTTTAGCTCGTCAATATCCGTATAAAATCTGCAGTCTTGGCATGTAGGCATTTGGTTTACTACCTCCAGATATGTGAAGGCCATCTGGTTATCATCCCAGAATGTTTGCTCGGATACAACCTCTAAAGTGAGAAATTGCTCCTCTTTATACCTGTAAGTGCGAAGATGTATCCTCTAAATAATCTCTATTTGTGAATAAAAGATTTTTGGTAGACATTCAAAGAGGCAGACTGCCATTTTATTAGGGGCGAGATGCTGTTTTAAATGGAGAATAATCTCAAGCACTGATTATTTTCTGGATCTCTGATCCGTACGAAAATCTGGAGATATCTCCCGGAATAAGAAACATAAACCTTGAAGATGGGGTGGAACCCAGCATTCGAATCGGATTATAGTAATCATGAGAGCGTCGCAAAAGTCAAAGAAATTCTACAATTGGATAATCTGAACGTTGAGTTTAAATATGGATATAATATTTTTACATTAAATTCAGGCAATCGCTACCCTATTAAGGATAAATTTATCCTATTTGTAGAATCAAATAGACTTTACGACCCTCTCTATCATAGTAAAAATTAACCTTTTACAAAAATTATAAATCGTTTTTAAAAAAGTAATTAATTCGTGAGTTTACTTTATCTAGGGAGACATATAATATGTCCCCTGATGAGTTTAAAGCCTCTGTTCCCCCATGCGCTCTTTTTCTAGCCGCGCCAGCCTCTCTTTCTCTTTCTCTGTCGGCCCTTGTCTCTCCATTTCTATCCGGGCCATCCTTTCTGATTCTGTCTCTCCGAGCCTTTCTTTTTCTGTTCGTCCCAAAACCCCTGTCTGCCAGTAAGGCTGATATCCGTAGTAAGTATAAATACTGGCTAGCCGCTCACGAGTTAAAGGCCAGTTGTCCTTATCAAAGCCCTCTGCCTTTTCAAGTGTTTCTTTCGGAATATCAAGGGTGAAGGCATTCTCATTTAGCCTTAGTGAAAGAGCCTGCCAGGGAATAGCAAATAATTTGTCACCCATACCCAGGAACCCACCAAAAGAGAGTGCTGCATATGCTATCCTTCCCTCTTGAAGGTCAATTATTAGGTCTTCAATCTTCCCAAGATCCTCGCCAGCTCTGTTGACGACTTTGTCACTTTTTATCGCATCGGCTGACAAAAAGTCCGAACTACCTCTACTTGCCGTACTCCCCATCCGCGCCATCCTTTCTGATTCTGTCTCTTTATACATTCCCGTTTGTTTTTCTCTTTCCATCCGGGCCATCCTTTCTGATTCTGTCTCACCCGGCATTCCTGTCAAAATTCCTGTTTGTGTCGCCATCCCTGTTTGCCAGTAAGGCTGGTATCCATAGTAAGTGTAGGCACTGGAGAGTTTCTCACGAGTTAAAGGCCAGTTGTCCTTATCAAAGCCCTCTGCCTTTTCAAGTGTTTCTTTCGGAATATCAAGGGTGAAGGCATTCTCATTTAGCCTTAGTGAAAGAGCCTGCCAGGGAATAGCAAATAATTTGTTCCCAATACCCAAGAAACCACCATGTGAGACTACCGCATATGCTACTTTTCCATCCTGAAGATCAATCATTAGTTCTTCAATTTTCCCAAGGTCCTCTCCAGCTCTATTGACAACCTTATCCCCTTTTATCTCGCCTGCTGACAAAAAGTCTGGATTATCCATACCTGCCGTACTTCTCATCCGGGCCATCCTTTCTGATTCTGTCTCTCTAGGTATTCCAGTCTCTCTAAGCATTCCCGTTTCTCTCTCTCTTTCCATCCGAGCAATCCTTTCTGATTCTGTCTCCCCCTGCATTCCTGTCAAAATTCCTGTTCGTGCTACCATCTCTGTCTGCCAGTAAGGCTGGTATCCATAGTAAGTGTAGGCACTGGAGAGTTTCTCACGAGTTAAACGCCAGTTATCCTTATCAAAGCCCTCTGCCTTTTCAAGTGTTTCTTTCGGAATATCGAGAAAGAAGGCGTGCTCATGCACTCTCAGTGTAAGAGAATTCCAGGGAATAGCAAATAATTTGTCACCCATACCCATGAATCCACCAAAAGAGAGTACAGCGTACGCTATTCTTCCATTCTGAAGATCAATCATTAATTCTTCAATCTTCCCAATATCATCTCCAGCTCTATTGACGATCTTATCTCCTTTTATCGTGCTTGCTGACAAAAAATCTGGATTATCTCTATTAGCCATAGTTTCAACTCCCTACTTAGCTACATACATATAAGAGGTGTAAATTTCAAAGCTTGAATCCTTGAGAAAACAACTTCAAAAACCCTCCCCGATGATTATTATTTTTGATTTTATATGAAATTATCGGAATCAGATTCTGTAAAGTCTTCGGGTTTAGAGTCTTTTTCAGCGAACGTCGAGCCTATATAGGTGTTCAGTCTCCAAAGACTTTACAGAACCGTGTTTCATTATTCATAACCGAGGCAACGACTTTAATTTTTTCACCATAGCATTCGCAAAAGCAGGTTTAAACCAGAATTGTACAGTAAAAAGAGCAAAAGAGTAACGTAAAAGAAGCCAAGAGGTGCTGTATCCTTTCACTGTAGCCCTCAATACAGTCTCTCCGAATATATTATGCTTCCCCAAACATATCGATTCGAAGGAGGATCAGCGACCCCAGGAGGTTCTTTCGTATTGATGATACTTTCATATTGATGATACCCCAGCTTTACTCCACAACTCCGGAATACTAAGAAGACAATTTATTTTAAATTTATTATATAAAAAATTGTTTTCGAGCGAAAAATAGCTTGACGTAAAAAATTTCAAGCCAACTATAGATATTTGTCTCGAAATGTAAAAGAAAAAACACAATTGTTTGAACTGATAAGAAATAATAACTATTGTATTATCGATAAATAAATAAAATATGACAAATTATATTTTATGGAATAAGTGGGGAACGAAATTAATAATCTACTGTAAGTTTAGGGGGTATTAATTGAATAAGCAACTGAAAGTATTGTTTATAGGAACGTATGTTCCGAAAGAATGTGGAATTGCTACATTCACTTCTGATCTTTTGAATTCAGTTTATGGGGAATACCACGATGTTCATTGTAAAGTTATTGCTTTGAATAATCCTTCTGAAACTTACAATTACCCTGAAGAGGTAGTTTTTCAAATTGAAAGAAACAAAATAGAGGATTATTATCGGGCTGCGGATTACATAAACCAATCTGATGTTGATATCGTATGTCTTCAACATGAATTCGGTCTGTTTGGAGGGGATGCGGGTGATTATATTTTTGCTCTTCTATCAGGAATTAGCAAACCTGTAATAACTACAATGCATACTGTGATCCGGGAGCCGGAGTCGGAGTACCGTGCATCCACAGAAAAACTAATCAAGTACTCCGAAAAAGTGGTTGTAATGAGCCAGACTGCAGTTGATATGCTAAAAGATGTTTATAAGGCTCCTGAAGACAAAATCGAAATCATTTTTCATGGACTTCCTGATTATCCGTTTAATAATTGCGATAAGTATAAAAAAATGTTAAATCTTAAGGGGTCTCCACTTGTTCTTACTTTCGGCTTGCTGAGCGAGAATAAAGGTATCGAAAGTATTCTCGAGGCTCTTCCTGATGTAATAAGTCAATATCCTGACCTTGTTTACCTTATACTGGGCGCTACACACCCTATGGTCAAAAAGATACATGGGGAAGCATACAGGCAACATCTCAAAAACAAGGTTTCAGAACTAGGGCTTGAAAACAATGTAATATTCCACGACAAATTTGTCGAAAAAGAGGAGCTCTGTAATTATATTCTTGCCAGTGACATTTACGCATCTCCTTATCTTTCCAGAGAACAGATAGTAAGCGGTGCTCTGACCTATGCCATAGGCATGGGAAAAGCAATAGTCTCAACTCCTTACTGGTACGCCCAGGAAATGCTTTCCGATAATCGCGGCTTACTCGTAGATTTCGGAGACACAGAAGGCTTTAGAAGATCCCTTTTATATTTAATTGAAAATCCAGAAGAGTGTAATATTATGCGTAAAAAGGCATATGATTTTGGCAGAAAAATGACATGGGAAAACGTAGGTAGAGAATATAATGCTGTTTTCAGTAAGGCTTTAAGGAATTGCAATATCCATCCAAAAATTCAAAATAAATTAATTTTCCTTCCGAACCAGCTGTCTGAAGTTAAACTTGATTATCTTTGAACTTACGCAGTTGAACTGAGAATGTTTTATCCCAAAATAATTTCGCTTTTTAAATTTATTTTATTGCAGTTGTATATCGGATACATGCGACCTCCTATTCTACTTCATCTTCAAATTTGCTTCATTTTATAAGATCATTTCGTAGTATCATAGAGAGCGTCGTAAAAGTCTATTTGATTCTACAAATAGGAGAAATTTATCCTTAATAGGGTAGCGATTGCCTGAATTTAATGTAAAAATATTATATCCATATTTAAAGTCAACATTCAGATTATCCAATTGTAGAATTTCTTTGACTTTTGCGACGCTCTTATCATAAAGGAATTCATTGGTCATCGGTTAAGGAATAAATGATTTTCTTGCATACGTTTTTATATTATTTATAGTATAAAATTAATTTATTC
>MDTP02000118.1 GCA_001714685.2 Methanosarcina sp. Ant1
CTGATGAAACTAATTTGAGGAGAGTCATGATCAAGTGAAAAGAAAATAGTGAAATCACTGGATTATGGAATTGAGTCAGAATTCATGCTGAATTTAAGTGATAGGTATTTATTGCATTGGGATTCAATCCTAATCTTTGTAATCTCTGTAGATGTATGAATTAATCTAGTAATCTGGAAGGCTAAGATATTGCTTAAAATGTGAAACCCAATGTGGGAATAATAAGAAACGTATTAGAACTTAAGGGAACTTGAAAGATGAGCCTTGTTATCGCTTTTATTGGAAAGAATGGCGCAGTTATGGCTGGAGATATGCGGGAAATCTCTTTTCAAGGAGAGAAACCGGACAGGGAGAAACTTGAAAAAGAGCTGTACAGCGGTGCATTAGTTACAGACGATGAGCTTACAAAAAAGGCAGAAGAGTTAAAAGTAAAGATTAATGTCACGGATTTTAAGAACAAAGTTTCAGAGAGAGACGGCATCCTGATAGGGGAAGTATCATCGTTTGAAGACGGAGTGATCAAAAAAAGGAGGCTATACGCCTCGGCCGGAAATTACGCAATTGCAGAGCTCAGGAATAGCAAAATAACATTAACTTCACATGGAAAAGGAAGTAACTTCATAGCTTTCGGAAACGAATTTACCAAACAGACAGCCAATAAATGCTTCCAGGACAACTGGACAAAGAAAAGCAATTTCCAGGACGCTGTAAAAATCCTCAAGCTCTGTATGGAAACTGCAGCCAGGAAAACAGCCTCCATTAGCAAGCAGTTTGTTCTGGTTCAGACTGTTTCGAATAACGATGTTTTGAACGTTGTCGAGAAGGACAGACAGGGCTGAAAAAGCAGGTGGGCTGAAAAAGCAAAGGGACTAAAAAAGCAAAGGGAAGTATGGGAAACAGCAGGCAATCCTCAGATAATTATTTGTGATAATTATAGCGGTATGGAAGGCTTTCCAAACTTTTTCTGTCCGGTTCTTCTCTGTTTATTCATTTACGAAAAGCTCGACAAATTCGAATTTTGTCACATCAAACAGACCCTTATCTCCCAGTTTAAGTTCAGGAATTACCAGAAGCGACATAAATGCAAGAGTCATAAAAGGCGACTCCAGCGAGGTTCCAAGTCTCCGGGCTTCTGCATTCAACAGCTCGTACCGAGAAGCCACCTCTTCTCCACTCCGGGTGCTCATAAGGCCTGAAACGTCTAGCGGGAGATCAAGCAGATGCTCTGTGGTTCCCACAACGATTCCTCCTCTGTTTTCCACCAGCCTGTTGACAGCTTCAATTATATCCTTATCAGTGACCCCGACTGCAATGATGTTGTGACTGTCATGGGCAATGCTGCTTGCAATAGCGCCTTTTTTCAGGCCTATATTCTTTATGAAACCAATCTGAATAGGATCATTTCTATACCTGCTCAGGACAACCAATTTCAAAATATCCCTGTCAGGATCTGAAACCAAATTGCCCTTTTCTACTTTTGGCAAAACAAGCTCCTGGCCTGTGATAAGTTCTCCGTCCTGGGCAACTATCACTCTGATTTTTCTGATCTGCTCCCTGTTTTTATCTGCAGGAGGCATAGCCAGTTTAACATCTTCAATTGAAATTTTACTTCTGTTGAAGACATTTTTTGCAGAAATCTTTTCCATCGGGAAAAGAACATTTCCTTCATTATAAACACAATCTCCATCAATGAAGGTACTCAGCACATTGAATGATTTCAGGTCGTCTACGATTATGAAATCGGCAGAGTCTCCCTCGCGCAGCATCCCGACATTGAGCCCATAATGCTCTACCGGATTGATTACCGCTGCCTGGATCAAATTATAAATATCAAGTCCCTTTTCCTGTCCGCGCCGGATTAGCTTATCGATATGTCCTTCATTTATCAGAGTATCCGGATGGGAATCGTCGGTGCAGAGCATAACCGATTCTGAGTATTCGTCTATCAAAAGATACAGGGTCTCGAAATTCCTGGCTGAACTCCCTTCCCGTATCAGTATTTTCATGCCGAGCTTTATTTTCTCAACCGCTTCTTCATAAGTAAAACATTCGTGGTCTGTGGAAATTCCTGCGCTCACGTATTTCTGCAGATCGGCACCCCTCAAGCCAGGTGCGTGTCCATCCACAACTTTACCGTACTTTTTAGCTGATTCCAGTTTCGCCATTACTTCAGGGAATTCTGAGATCACCCCTGGGAAATTCATCATCTCTGAGAGATAATACAGTTCCTTCCTTGCCAGCAATCGGTCCACAGCATCCGAATCCAGAACCGCTCCTGCGGATTCGAAAGGCGTAGCAGGTACGCACGAGGGTACCCCAAAAAAGATCTTCAGAGGGGCTTTTCTGGAATCCTCAAGCATGTAATCAATGCCTTCTTCTCCCATCACGTTTGCAATCTCATGAGGGTCGCTAACTACTGCAACCGTACCTCTTGCAACAGCCATTCGGGCGAAAACCGAAGGCACGGTCATAGAGCTTTCTATATGCACGTGGGCATCTACAAGCCCTGGAAGGATGTACCGCTCATTATCGTGCTTCTTCTCTTCTACACGAATAATCTTCCCGTTTTCAACGGCAATTTCACCTTTGAACTGCCTCCTGGAAAAAGCGTCAAGAATAATTCCCTGGTATGTTTTCATGCTGATTCATTGCAACCTCAAATGTATAAAGATTTCCAAAAAGCTGATGTTAAACAGTTATTGATATTTTGAAAATAATGGGAAAGATATGAGGGAGTGAAAGCGAAGAATCTGATTTGAAAAATTAAGTCCTGAATTTCCTGATTAATAATTAATATAACTTATACAATTATTCATTTCATGTCCCCCAAAACCCGATGGCAGTTCTGGATAGACCGCGGAGGAACGTTTACTGATATCGTAGCCCGCAGCCCTGACGGAGAACTGATCACACATAAGCTCCTTTCCGAAGATCCCTACCACTATAAAGATGCAGCCATGCATGGAATTTGTCAGATTCTGGGGCTGCCCAAAAATGCACCCCTGCCTGCGGAACTGATAGAGGCCGTAAAGATGGGAACAACAGTAGGCACAAATGCTCTCCTTGAGCGGAAAGGAGAACGTACTGTTCTTGTTATAACCCAGGGGTTTGGAGATGCTTTGAAGATAGGATACCAGAACCGCCCGGATATTTTTGCTCAGAAGATTGAACTTCCGGACCAGCTTTATGAAAGGGTTATCGAGGTTTCCGGAAGATTCGCAGCAGACGGAAAAGAGCTTATGCCCCTGGATCTTGAAAATGCAAAAATAGAGCTTGAAGCGGCCTTCAAAGCCGGAATTCGCTCAGCTGCCATTGTCCTTATGCATGCTTACAGGTATCCTGAGCATGAACTTGAACTTGGAATACTTTCCAGGGAGATAGGTTTTACACAGGTGTCCCTTTCTCATCAGGCAAGCCCGTTAATTAAACTCGTGAGCAGGGGGGAAACGACTGTTGTGGATGCGTATCTGTCTCCGGTGCTCCGCAGGTACGTTGACATGGTTCAGAAAACTCTGGAAGAAAAAGGGGAAGAAGAAATAAGGGACAGAAGGGAAGAAGAACGGGAAGAAAAAGGGGAAGAAGAAAAAGAGAGGGAAGGGGCGGAAGAAGTAAAAGAAGAACGTGAAGAAAAAGGGGAAAAAGAACGTGAAAAAAAAGGGGAAGAAGAACGGGAAGAAGAAAGAGACGAAGTAAGAGAAGAGGAACGAGAGGAGAAAAGAGAAAAAAGAATTTCCAGGCTAATGTTCATGCAGTCCAGTGGAGGGCTTATTGATGCAGAAGCTTTTCAGGGCAAAGACTGCATTCTTTCCGGGCCAGCGGGCGGAATCGTTGGCGCTGTTGCAACTTCTGTCGTGGCAGGGGCACGAAAAGTCATTACTTTCGATATGGGAGGCACATCTACGGATGTAGCTCAGTACAGCGGGGAATATGAGCGCAGTCTTGAAACTGAAATTGCAGGTGTGCGCCTGCGCTCTCCTATGATGCGAATCCATACTGTTGCAGCAGGTGGGGGTTCCATACTTCACTATGAAGGGGGAAGGTTTAGGGTCGGTCCTGATTCTGCTGGTTCGGATCCTGGACCGGCATGTTACCGAAAAAACGGTCCCCTTACGGTTACCGACTGCAATATCATGCTTGGAAAACTGCAGCCCGAATTTTTCCCAAAGCTGTTCGGGCCCAATGCAGATCAATCCCTTGATTCCGAACTTGTGCACAGGAAATTCACAGAGCTTGCAAAAGAGGTTTCTGAAAAAGAGGTATCAAGCGAAAGCAGTGCTCGGACACCTGAGCATGTAGCCGAGGGTTTCCTTTCAGTCGCAGTCGAGAATATGGCAAATGCCATCAAGAAAATCTCGGTCCAGCGGGGATACAATATAAAAGAATATACCCTTTGCTGTTTTGGGGGAGCCGCCGCCCAGCACGCCTGCAGGGTTGCAGACAGTCTTGGGATCAAAAGTATCTTCATTCATCCGTACGCGGGCGTTCTTTCAGCGTACGGCATGGGACTTGCAGACCAGAGGCTGATAAAAGAGCGTTATGTAGGGACTGAACTTTCGGAAAGGCTGATAGAGGAGCTGAAAACTATATTTTCTGGGCTTGAGAAGGAAGGTCGTCTCTCGATGCTGGAGCAGGGAGTTCAGGAAGACCGTATTATCGCAGTCTTCAAAGTACATATGCGATATGCAGGTTCAGACACTCAGTTACTTGTGGATTTTGCGGATAAAGATTCTCTCAGGAGCGGTTTTGAGGAAGCTCACAAAAAGCGCTTCGGGTTTGTAATGGAGGGAAAAGCCGTGGTTGCTGAGGCTATTTCCGTAGAGGTCATAGGGATTACGGAAAGAGTTTCCGACCCTGTGCTGGAAACTGAAGAAAATTCCGTTTTTTCTCCTGTATCCATAGTTCAAATTTACAGCTATGGCGAGTTTCATGAGACTCCTATTTTCCAGAGGGACGAACTCAAACCAGGAGCCTGCCTAAATGGACCTGCGGTTCTTATCGAGAAAAACACGACCATTATTATTGAACCCGGTTGGGAAGGAAAGGTCACTGAACGAAACCATCTCCTCCTGAACCGCAAAATCCCGCTTCCAGCCCGCACAGCCATAGGGACCAACGCCGACCCTGTAATGCTCGAGATTTTCAATAACAGGTTTATGTCAGTTGCCGAGCAAATGGGCTATACTCTACAGAATACAGCCTACTCGGTAAATATAAAAGAGAGGCTGGATTTCTCCTGCGCGATTTTTGACAGGCATGGAAACCTGATAGCAAATGCCCCACATATTCCTGTACATCTGGGTTCCATGGGAGAATGTGTAAAATCCCTTATCCTGACACAGTTTAAGGAAATGAATGCAAGAGATGTGTACCTGATCAATTCCCCGTATCATGGAGGAACTCATCTCCCGGATATCACGATTGTTACCCCGATGTTTGGCAGTTCCGGAGAGGTTCTTTTCTACTTAGCTTCCAGAGGTCATCATGCCGATGTCGGAGGAATCAGTCCAGGATCCGTGCCACCTGGCAGTAGAACTATTGAAGAAGAAGGTGTGCTGAGCGAGGGAATGAAAATAGTCAAAGAGGGCCGTTTCTGTGAAGAGAGGTTAAAAGCCTGGTTGAGCTCGGGAAAATATCCTGCAAGAAATCCTGCCCAGAATACGGCTGATATCCGTGCACAGATAGCAGCAAATGAGAAAGGACTTCAGGAACTTCGCAGGATGGTAGAAGAATTTTCTCTTGAAACCGTTGAAGCCTATATGGGTCATGTGCAGGATAATGCTGAAGAAGCCGTCAGAAGAGTTATCTCCAGACTTGCAGATGGAGAATTCACTTACCTGCTCGATGATGAAAACGCAATTAAAGTTAAGGTCACCATTGACCGCGATAACAGGTGTGCAATAATCGATTTTACGGGTACTTCTCCCCAGCTTTCAAACAATTTCAACGCTCCTGCATCTGTTTGCATAGCTGCTGTTCTCTATGCTTTCAGGACGCTTGTAAAAAGTGATATACCCCTGAACGCGGGCTGTTTGAGGCCGCTTGATATTATTATACCCGAAGGTTCCATGCTCATGCCCAAGCCTTCTGCAGCTGTTGTTGCAGGCAATGTTGAGACTTCGCAGTACATTGTTGATGCTCTTTTCGGAGCTCTTGGAACGCTGGCGGCTTCTCAGGGTACAATGAATAATTTCACCTTCGGAAACGCCGATTTCCAGTACTATGAAACCATCTGCGGAGGTGCAGGTGCAGGTCCTGGATTTTCAGGAACGGATGCTGTCCATACTCACATGACCAACTCCAGAATTACAGATCCTGAAATCCTTGAAACAAGGTTCCCGGTTTTGCTTGAGGAATTTTCCATCCGGCAGGGAAGTGGAGGAGAAGGCAAATTCAGGGGTGGAAATGGGGTTGTTCGGAAGTTCAGGTTCCTGAAAGACATGAATGCTGCTATCCTCTCAAGCCACAGGAAACTTCCGCCTTTCGGACTCAAAGGAGGCATGCCCGGAAAGTGCGGAAAGAACATGCTTATCCGCAGAGAAGGCAGCGTTATCGAAGTTGAAGGACAGGCTGAACTTAAGCTGAGGAACGGATATGTTTTTGTAATCAAAACCCCAGGCGGCGGAGGTTATGGCAGGTCCGTACCCCCCAGCCATGAGAAGGAATAAATCTCTTCTGTAGCGAATTGTGCGTCGCATTCTCATTTGAAGATGGATAGCTGGCGCAATTTATTGCAAGGTTCTAATAACGTTTCAATTGAGAAATTATGGACTTCTGCGGAAGTAGGCTCAAATAAAATTCACAAACAAGGGGAGCTTACTTCAACTCATGCTGGGAATCCAAAAGGATCGGCTATCAGGCGGGACTGTTGAACAAAATCGAGAACTCTAGCGTCAGTGAAGTGACAAAAACCCCGATAAAAACCGGAAGATAGATAATCATGATCACCCTTTGATAATGAAATGGGGAAATTTGGAGTGGATCTTAAGGGTGGAACGGACATTGATGCCTTATTATGAGAAATTCACATACATGGGTGACAGCTGGGCGACTATATTTCGTCAAAAATCCCACAAAATAAAGGTTAAATCGCTCAAGAACCCAACAGACGCGAGAAGCAGGAAGCTAAAAGTAAGAAAAAGTAATGCTACCAACGGGCAGGAACTTCTCAGGCTACTATAGCGACTTGATATGAGGGGGAATCAAGGGTCGCATGCCATGAGTCTGAAGAGATAACTCAGAGTAGGGCGGTAAGAACATATCATACAATGTTGTCGAATTACCAGCTTTGAGAATTTTACTATAGCAGATGTGATTTTGCTATAGCAGATGTGAGTTATATCTTGGGGGTTAATTGTTGGCGTTTAAAATTGGGTCGTGTCCGTGAGTTATTGGCTATTTTGTATATGTTTGTGAATTATATGACACTTCTCAGGAAGAAATTCTAAGAACTTTAGCTATGATTCCTGAAAAATGAGGAAACTAGCGGTTAACATTAATGTGACACTGGAAAAAATAATAAAACAAGTTAATCTGGTGGTGGGTGACAGATATGATGTTTACTGCAATAATATGTGTAGAGGTAATACTTTTTGTTATATGGTTCGTTTACAAAATTGTTTGTATGATGCTTAAACATAAAGTTCTCACCTCTGTCATAATTATCGGAGCTCTATATCTTATGATTTCGGGGCATTCGAATAATGTGGAAACACAAACAGCCAAAAAAATAATATTCTGGTGAATACTACACATAGCGATAACAGTATTGCAAGTCGTTCTTCCGATGTTAGTTTGTGGGCAGGATCGCAATCAGTGCTGTATCCCGGCGACAACTGTTATGAAACTGGTGCAGATGGTCACATAATCACACTCCACAACAATGAGAATACAATAGACCCAACATACCAACAGATGGTAAATTTCATAAAATCAGATCAGACAGACAAAATTCCATATAATTACTCAAGTTTTGAGTGCACCGATTTTGCGGAACGTGTTCATAATAATGCAGAGGCTGCCGGATATAAGTGTGCCTGGGTTGATATTAATTTCGTTAATAACGGTGCTGTGCACGCCTGTAATGCATTCAATACAGTGGATCGTGGATTGGTATTCATTGATTGCACAAACTATGGAAACCGCGATAACGATAAGATTGTAGATCTCAAAGTTGGAAAGGGATATAAGCCTGAAGGCATCGGAGATTGCTGTTATATCTACTATTCAATGGGGATTGTAAAAAACTATCAGATATACTGGTAAACAAAACAGTTAATCTGATGGGGTGGATTATTGTATCAAATCTAAGTTTCGCTGGCGCACCAACTGCATGTAACTGGGTATGTTCGCGCCGGAACCTCCATATATCACGTTATTCCCTGTGGTTCTAAGGAAGTTTCATCCCCGCAGCAAGCTCCAGGGTATTTGACTGAAATTAAAATCTGGACTTATAATTTTTCGGGTCTAAGCAGATCTGAGAATCTTTTTCGAAAGAGAAGCTAATTATAGTCAGGTCCGAATAGGGATTAATTTCAATGGCTCGATGATAACATTTTACTGCTTCTTCATAATCGATTCATGCCAAAAATTGCAAAAAATTTACTTGCAACTTCCTTATCAATAGCTCCGATTAGGAAGCCTGCAACACTTTTTAAATTATATAAATTCAGCATTTCGTTCTTCTAATACAGAAATTTTTTTTAATACTAAAAAAATATTAAAACCCAGTAAAAAAGAATGCTATGAGAACTCATTTAAAGTCTCATTGGCTGATTATGCAACAACTGGTGCGTAAAGATATTCTTGAAATCCAACAAATAGTTCTATTGTTTTAGCAATTCCGCCCAATACTTCCGTAGCATCGCTTATTGTATGGTATTTGAGTTCAAGAAGTCCTGGCAATTTGTCCTGGCTGAGTTCTTCGACACCAGTTTCTATATATTTCGATAGGACAAAATCCAGAAATTCTTTTTGCTTATCATTCAACCCTTCAAAAATTCTTGATTGAGCTCTATTTACCCGCATTTCCCTTGTGATGGGCTGCAGGGCAAAAGAAACATATTCCAATACATCAAACAGGTCGCTTTTTTCGGCGTCTATAAGTTTTTGTAATGTTGTAAGTTCATCTTTACCATAACCTTCTTCAGCGAGTTTTTCAAGAAATATGCTGCGTGTCATCGGATTTGACCAGATTGTACGAAGCTCATTTTCATTTTTAAAAAAATCTGGCAAAATGCCGAACAGGTTTTGTAAAAACTCCTGTGCTGAAATCGGTTTACCATCTGCACTCCAAAAAGAGGTGGAAATCATGTGTTGAATCTCACGCTCTTTGCCATCACGCAGCTTTATTTTAAGTTTTTTCTTCGTCTCTGTCTCGTCCTGCTCCGATGAACCATAGGTTTCTCCCGCCTCTTTTACTTTTTTCGGCGACTCAGGTTTAGACTCAGGTTCCATAGGCTCGCCATCCCATTCAGGATCGGCAAAATGATGATAAGCATCTACAAAATCGTAAATGGTGAAATACTCTTTTCCATCGAACAGCCGCGTGCCACGCCCAACTATCTGCTTAAACTCAATCATGGAGTTTATCGTACGCATGAGGATTATATTGCGGATATTGCGGGCATCAACACCAGTGGAGAGTTTTTGTGAGGTAGTGAGAACCGTTGGGATCGTATTTTCGTTGTCCTGAAATTCGCGCAAATACTGTTCGCCAAGCGCACCATCGTTAGCAGTAACACGAACGCAGTAGTTTGGTTCACCACTTTTTTTATTTTGATTGACCAGATCCCGAACTACCATTGCGTGAATCTGGGTGGCACAGAAAACAATAGCCTTTTCTTTCTGATCGATTTCAGAGAGAAAGATATTTACCCTCTTTGCTTCACGTTCTTTAATTTCGATGATTCGATTGAAATCGGATTCCGTATAGATTTTCCCTGCTTCTACTTCACCTTCAATAACCTGGTCATCCGAAGTGTAAATATAGTCATCTAATGTGGTTTTTATCCGCTTTACTTTGAAAGGCGTAAGAAAACCATCGTTAATACCTTCTTTGAGTGAGTAGACGTATACCGGTTCGCCGAAATATTTGTAGGTATCCACATTGTCAATGCGTTTGGGAGTTGCTGTTAAACCAAGCTGGACTGCCGGAGAAAAGTATTCCATAATGTTGCGCCAGTTTCCCTCATCATTTGCGCCGCCTCGATGGCACTCGTCAATGATAATAAAATCAAAATAATCCTTAGGATAAGCCCCAAAATAGGGCGTGTTTTCCGGGCCGCTCATGAAGGTCTGGAAGATGGTAAAGAAAATGCTGCCGTTGGTTGGCACACTCCCTTTTTTGCTAATCTCTTTAGGGCTGATACGCACCAGCGCATCTTCCGGAAAGGCTGAAAATGCATTAAAAGCCTGGTCAGCAAGTATATTTCTATCTGCTAAGAACAAAATCCTAGGCATGCGCCCACCATCGCGCTTCAGATTCCATCGGGTTTGAAAAAGTTTCCATGCTATCTGAAAAGCGATGAAGGTTTTGCCTGTACCGGTTGCCAGGGTGAGCAGGATGCGCTGTTTTTCTTCGGCAATGGCAGCCATGGTATTGTTTACCGCAATTTCCTGATAGTAGCGCACTGCCTTGGTTCCGCCCATATTTTCAAACGGAACCTTAGAAAAGGTGTCACGCCACTTGTTTTGAGTAGCGAATGTCTTGTTCCACAATTCATCTGGCATTGGGAAATTGTCAATTAAACCTTCTGCGCCGGTTTTCATGCATATCTGGTAAATTTCTTTACCATTGGCAGCAAAGGTCGTTTCGATGTGCATTTTTTCGGCATAGTTTTTGGCCTGTGCCACACCTTCGCCCACTTCAAGTTCGTCGCTTTTGGCTTCGATAACTGCGAGTTTGCGGTCTTTGTATACAAGTACATAATCAGCTATGAGCGGTTTAGTGCGTCCCCCACCGGTCTGGATTCTACCTAAAGTTATACGCTGCTCCCGAAGGATCTTTGAACCTTCCACAACACCCCAGCCGTTTTCTTTCAGCTTCGGATCGATGAGTTCTGCCCTAGTTTCCGCCTCATTCATGGTTATGCCCCTGTAAGTTCGCCGCTAAAGGCCTTCTGTAACACGGATTTTTTCAGTTCATCCAGAGTGACCAGTTTTTGCTGGTAGATTTCTTCGAGCCTTTTGGTTTCAGTGGAAAGAGCTTCGATTTTGGCGACAATGGAGCTTTGTTCGGTTATACTTGGTAAAAAAACGACATGTCTCCTTAAATCCCCTAATAATAAATTTTTTTGAGCGGTCCCAGCAGACACATTTACCAGTTTTGATAAATCAGCTTCCAGATGATAACAGCAATAAACGTTATTAATAAATTCAGGTATCGGTTTGATCACAGCAACGCTTTTTTGGAATGTTGTTCTATATGTTTTTTCATCAAATGGAGCTATGGCCATACGACCTATTGTTCCGCTATTAGTTACTAGAACATCACCTGGTTGTAAATTGGTTCTTCTATGCGTTTCTTCAAAATCAACTTTTGTTATCTGTCTTGCATTTTCAAAATTCAATGTGTTATTCTTTACATCTTTTGCACTTAAAAAATAATATCCCGAATTTTCTTCATTATTGCAATCACCGTGTTTGCCATCAGTTATTAAAGAGCACACCTCACCCAATTTATTTTCTTTCCACTCATCTCCTGGATTTGCAAAGACATTTTGCAAATATGACTCAAAAAGCTCGCGAGAGTTTTGCAGATTCTTTTCGGCATTTTCTTTTGCTTTGGCTATGGCAGCAAGAGTTTCATCCAGAATGGCAACTATGTGATGTTGTTCTGAGAAAGAGGGAAGGTAGATAGGGAAGTTAGTAATATCTCTTTGATAAAGATGAGGAGTTGTCGCCCCCATCAGTTTAGAATTAATTATAATTTGAAAAAATGGACTAAGCAGGCTGAAATATAGATACTTTGTCAAGATTACATCTTTTCTGCGTATTAGAAGAAGAGATGAGTTTATTGTTGCCTCATTAGAAAGATCACCTACAATCCCCAGTTTCCCAATTCCGGCACCGTCTTTACAAATTAAAATATCGTCTTTTTGAAGCATAATTTCGGGACTTTCATCATATCTTTCTTGGCTAATGTGAAAAGCATCCCTTAAGTCAACGTAATCGCCATAATTCAGTGAATGCACAGATACGAACAAAGGTCCTTCTTTAGTATATTCTTTTGCAGTTAACCCTTTCCATCCTATCCTGCCTGAAAGGCTTGCTACTTCCCCCAACTTCTTTACTTCCCAATCCTTGTTCATACCAACCCTCTGATCGTATTCAAGATTTCCATACTTTCCTCGTCCAGCGCCTTTATCTCGTCCAATATTTCCTGCGGATCGCGCAGCACCGTTTCATCCATTTTATAAGGATTCTTCACCGATAGGTCATATGTGGTTTTGTCCACATCAACAACATTCATCGACCAGGAGTTTTCGGAATCGGTTTTTGTTTTCTGCAATTCTATGAAGTCTGCCAGATCATTTTCGTTCAGAGGATTAAGTTTTCCAAGGTTTCTGCCCAGGTTGAGCTGATAAAACCAGACTTTTCTTGTAGGTGCACCTTTTTCAAAAAAGAGTACTACTGTTTTAACCCCCGCACCTGCGAAAGTGCCGCCTGGCAGATCCAGCACAGTATGAAGATTACAGCTTTCCAATAGCAGTTTGCGCAGGCTTATGGATGCATTGTCGGCATTTGAAAGAAAGGTGTTCTTGATTACTATGCCAGCTCTACCGCCTGCTTTAAGAATTTTTATAAAATGTTGGAGGAACAGAAAAGCGGTTTCGCCGGTTTTGATAGGGAAGTTCTGCTGCACCTCTATGCGTTCCTTGCCGCCAAAAGGAGGATTGGCAACCACGATATCATAACGGTCTTTTTCCTGAATATCGGCAAGATTTTCGGCAAGTGTATTTGTGTGCACAATATTGGGAGCTTCGATGCCGTGCAAAATCATGTTCATGATGCCGATGATGTAGGCAAGCGACTTTTTTTCTTTACCGTAAAATGTATTTTTCTGGAGAATCTCCACATCTCTGGTGGTCAGGTCTTTGCTCTTTCTCATGTATTCAAAGGATTCCACCAGAAAACCTGCTGAACCTACAGCCCCATCATATACCCTGTTGCCGATTGATGGTCTAACCACCTTCACGATTGTTTTGATAAGGGGACGGGGTGTGTAGTATTCGCCGCCGTTTCGGCCAGCATTGCCCATGTTCTTGATTTTGTCCTCGTACAGGTGCGACATCTCATGCTTTTCAGCTTGGGAACGGAAACGGAGGGCATCAATCGTGTTGAGTACTTCGCGCAGGTTGTATCCGCTCTGAATTTTATTTCTCAACTCGCTGAAGATCTCCCCTATTTTGTATTCGATGGTATCTGCACTCTCGGCATCGACTTTGAACCTTTTCAGATAGGGAAACAGCTTGAGGTTTACAAAATTTTCAAGATCGCCGCCAGTAAGCTCTTTTTGATGGTCTATTTTGCCGTCTTTGTCTTTGGGAACTGCCCACGCTTACCATTTATACTCCGGACTGATAATGTCTGTATAAACCTCGCCCTTCAGCTCTGCCTTTATTTTGTTATCTCTTTCAAGATCGTCAAGATATTTCAAAAAAAGAATCCAAGAAGTTTGCTCCACATAATCAAGTTCGCTACTGCAACCGGCATCTTTACGAAGAGTATCATCTACGTTTTTAAAAGTTTGTTCAAACATGTTATTATCGTTCCGTTAATCATTTTTCTGCTTAGCCAACACCCTCGGCTTTGCTCAAGAAGAATATCCGCAATGTGTTTTCGGGGTCAGGGTTAATAAAGAGTTCGATTTCATCAAATTTTCAAATATTTTGGCACTTGTACATTATAATCTTTTCATAACTTGTGGTATCATTAGATCAATAAACTAACTCTGAAAATTGATTCATTATCCAGTGAAGTATTTACGCGATTGAACTTACGCGATTGAACTGAAAAATAAAATATGTTGAGTTCACTTCCCTGAGATCATCCCCACAGTGTAACCGCCTTCTTTAGATAGTGTTTTTTTTCGATAACCTATAGTATAGTCTGCCTAACAAAAAAGAAGTATAAAAAACTCAAAAAGAAATGTTAAGTATAATCATTTTAATATTGCATTAATGACAACGTTTGAAAAGGACGAAGATTCGAAGGCATTGATTAAAAACGCTTTACTCGGTTTTAACCAGCAATGGGAATCTTATCGACAACGTGATGATTATCCAGGTGATTCAGAAATAGATAAAATGCTTGAAAGCTATGAAAAACTATACATGGATATTTCAGTGAAATTACGCGATCTATTACCTGATAAATTAACAACTGAACTTCAGAATCTCGCATTCATGATGAGAAGTAAAATACATACGATGAAGAGCATAGAATACGATCCTTTAGAATCAGCCGGCGAGTGTGCACATAAAGCATTTGAAATTTATAACAACTTTGATGATTATTTCAAATAAGATTAAAGGGTCGTGTAATGGCTCTTCGCTATTTTGAGTGGGTAATTTAGAGTGACTTTCTAAATATAATACCAAATATATAATATTTGATGTTATTTAGTGGGAAACCACATTCAAGCTCGAGGTTATCCATTTAGTGTGGTTACTTTTCAACTAGAGAATTATTTTCAACCCAAACAAAACAGCGAAGAGCCCCAAAATCGTACTAAAGTATATTTAATTCGTGCATTGACATAATAAAAGGAATGAAAGAAAAGAATCGAAAAAAGGTTAAAAAGAAGTGAACTTATTTCGGAAAGCAGAAGTCTTCACTTTATAATCCTTAAAGTGTATTTCAAATCTCCGCCAAGCTAAATGCACTTTACTGTTGGAGGAGTCTGTCCGTTCTTAAAGTGAATCGGAATGGATTTTAAAGTCTCTGGAAGAGATTTATTGCAGCACATATTCTTTTTCAGAGCATATACAATTGCAGCACCTGCAAATGCTCCCAGCAGGAATTTACGCCACTTATTCATTTTATGCAGTTTTAGACCTTCCTTTCGTTTCATTGCACTTCGATTTTGTGCCCACTCTTTTTAGCAGTATATTTTTTAATAGCGTATATAACTGTAGCTCCTGCAAGCGCCCCCATAATTATTTTACCACTTCCCATCCTTGAAGCCCCCCTCTCGGTTTCAATCAATTCCACTTCTTCTACTGGCTTAACTTTTTTTTCAAATTTGATTGAATTTAGCTTCTTAAGGAGAAGTGTTCCAAGAGCTAACTTAGCGTATTTTCTTACTATCCCCCCACCCTTTTGAGACTTCCCTGACTTAATCTTATTCATGATGTATGCGCTTAGCAACAGCTTGCCATATTTTCTCATATTTATCAATCTTGAACCCCCTTGTTATATCCCTGACCGGAGAGCTCTTTATTTGTAATATTGTCCGGAAAGGAGATTAATTGAATTAAATATTCCTGTATCTATCCTATATCTCACATAATATATAACGGCAACTATATAAAATATTAACTAAATTGAGATTGTTAACTGATTGATTGTTAACTGATCTATAGTGATTTGAAAACAGGCAGAAAGTGCAAATACCCATAGAAAACCAGGTAAAGCTCCGGTTGAAAAGTTAAGTATGAGCTTCTGCAAGGAAAACTCAAAGGCAAGTAAGAAAGACCAGCCTTTCGGCCAGAAGGTTATGGTTTTGTCCTGTATGACAGCAGGTTAAAATTAGTGTAAAAAGAGATTTTTGGAACCTTATGGAAAAATACAGAGTAAAAATATAGAATAAAAGGAAGGAATAAAAATGTTTTTCGGAGAAAGGGTTTGTCATTTCATAATATTGAACTCGTATTCGAAATTTCCCCCGGCTTTCCCATCCTTATCTCCATCAAGAGCACAGCTTTTGCGTCTGTGATAGCTCCCAATCCGGTATCGTTTCCTATCAAAGTAATAGATATTTTTGCTCCTCCTTTTTCCACAGGATAGTCCTCATACGGCCGGAACATAAGCATTCTGGTGCCAGCATCAAGAAAACCGTCTACAGGTTCATCGGAAACTGAACTTTTGATTATGACCGTATCTTTCGTGACAGTAGAACTGTCAATAGGCGCATCGAACTCGATCCAGATAGGAGATTTCAGGTTATGAGAAAAAGTTTGCTGATCCGGATAAACAGACATCACTGTAGCAGGTACTGGGACGCGTTTAAACGCTCTCCCGGGAATGAATTGGAGTTTTTTGTGCACCTGTTGCTCAGTAATATATTTATCGTAAGTATATTTCATCGTAACTCCGGCAACAAAGCCCGCAGCAACTCCGGCGACTATCCCTATTATTGTCCCCGTTAACAGACTACCGAATATATGTTTCTTAGTCAGTTCTATACCCCCTCATTTTTACTTATTTTTATTAATTCAACCTCAATCTTACCCCTATTCCGAAAATTCTTTGTAACTGGCATTTCGACCCCCAATTAGAAAATAAAACACAATTTATTTTTTTAACACGATATATATTTTCACTTCCTGCTATTTTTATAGTATGATATATTTAAATAACGTTTCTTAAATAATAATAAATTG
>MDTP02000119.1 GCA_001714685.2 Methanosarcina sp. Ant1
GATACATATTATGATTAGACGACTGGGTCGGATCAAATCTTTAAGAAATGAGAAAAATGAATTTTAAGACAGCCTCTTAGCTGATTATGTCCGTTTTGCTTTCTTGAACAAGTCAAACGGACTACTTCTTTTTATAGTATTCTTTTATTGAATGATATTACTGTTACACTTTCTATGCTACACTTTCATCGAATCCGCTCCGGATTCTGGCACACTTGTACCAATTCACTGTATATGATCATTTTGCTAATTAAAAGTTAACAAAGTGATCTATAAAGACACCAGCTTCTCCCTTATGGCAGGCATCGGAATATATATTGTACATTGAATCAAGAATTTGAGATTTCGTTGCAACCATTTTAAACCAAGAAATAAATTCGCCCTCACTTATTATATTTGTTTGCTAGAGAAGGTTCACCCTCATTGCTATGTTTTTTCATAGGAAATGTTATATAATTAAAACTCTATGTACGCGTAGTTGAAAATTAAGAGACGTATAATCTGTTATTAAAAACCAAATTTTTGTTTTTAATCAATCAATTTTATACAATCTTGTTTTTACTCTAAAAATACCCGTTATAAGCGGAGGTGAAACAAAGATGGCTTTTAATGACAGAGGAAATTCATTCCGTGGTGGCAACAGAGACAGCAACCGTGGTGGTGGCGGTGGTTTCGGAGGCGGCAACAGCGGCCCCAGGGAAATGACCAAAGTAACCTGTTCTGACTGTGGTGTTGAGACCGAAGTTCCGTTCAAACCAACTGAAGGACGGCCGGTTTACTGCAGGGAATGTCTTCCTAACCACAGGAAATTCTAATGATGATCTGTGTTGAGTGTTAATTTCTTGATATAGTACGAATTAACACTCAATTCAGTTTCACTATTTGTTTTTTCTTCTCTTTCTCTTTGTTTTTCGCATATTGATTCTGCGGAAATCAACACATATCAATTTAATTAAAACTGTCTGAAAACAGCAAATGTCTTTGATGGCACCCAAAAAAAGGAAAAGACAACCGGAATTGAAAATCGGAATCAACAACAGCAATTCATTGAAATTATCGAGATATAGATCAGCATAGGAGGAACTAATCTGGCTAATTACAGAAGTACTATTAGAAAAAGACAAGCAGGATCCAATAAACCCGTCGGCCAAGGAGAAGGCCCCCAAGAAATAACAAGGGTGCGAACCCCCCGTAAGGACAGAAACGAAGTCCTGGCAACAGTAGCATGTTTACTTGGCTCAAAAAGAGTCACTCTGCAGTGCATGGACGGAGTGATCCGAATGGGTCGGATTCCCGGTTCCAAGAAAAAGAGAATGTGGATTCGCGAAGGCGATGTTGTCATAGCCAACCCCTGGGAAGTTCAGGATTCAAAAGCCGATGTCACCTGGAAATACACAAGACCCCAGATTGAATGGCTTGAAAGAAAAGGATACCTTAATTAAGATACCTCATAATAGACCTTGCTTGCTTTGCATAGCACTGCTTTAAACTGTAGCCTCAATTAACCAGTGGTTTTGAATAATTATAGTATTAGAACCACAAATAGAACCACAAATTTAAGAACTCCAAGTTAACTACAAATTATAAGTCTGAAGTATAATTGAAAAGAACCGAGAAGATAAAACTGGAGTTTTTATAATCAATCTAGATTAGAAGCCCCATCAATAACCTGGTTGGATTAACGTGGGGAAAACGTCTTACTCTTAGCTTCCTCGCTGTCTACCTTTCTGTATCTTATTGGGGTCTAAGCATTCTCTTTTTATACAAATATTAGTTTTATGAAATTTTCATTTTAAAGCCTATCCGAAAAGTCCTGCTATCTGACGTTATCCATGCGCATGCTAAAAGGATACATCATATCTTCACTTTTAGCCAGACTTAAACCTAATCAGGAAAAATCATTCGGAGTTTTTTTCCTGTAACCCATTCCCTGAAATATTGCTACAATGTCCCCTTCATCATCAGTTATATTTACATTATATGTGGCAATTTTGGGATTTATCGACGTTTCTTTAGCTTCAGCTATCAGAGTACCTTTAGTAGCAGCTTTTACGAAAGACATATTTGCATTGATAAGAACTGCAGAATTTCCGTGTGCATTTATTGCTGCAGCAAAAGCAATATCTGCGAGGGTAAATAACACACCTCCTTGAACTGTTTTCAAAGCGTTAAGGTGCTTTTCTTCTACTTCCAGCTTGGCTTTTGCATATCCAGGAGAGATTTCCAGCAATTCTATTCCTACATTTACAATGAACATGTCTTTCTTAAAATAATTTTTAAAGTCTTCCATTTAGTAACTCCTATTGTTATTAGTAAATAAAGGTTCATTTACCAGTTTTTTAATAAACTTATACCTCTTTAACCAGATCTCTATCGAAAAGTGTTGGGATCTACTGTGACTATTGCAAATGACGATATGCTATAGAGGATAAGCGGATGTTAAAACCTATTCAACTCTTAAGCCATGCAGTTGTTGACTTTTCAGATAGGCTCTTAATTGATACAAATGCAGATCGACTCAGTATCAAAATCCAATGATGAACGTAAAATTAAAAATCACTAGTGTCATGACGAATTGAATCTGCAACACAAATTATATGCGGATACCTCTTTAGTTATCGTTTTTATAAATAAAGTGTCGCATAATTAAGTTGCTCAGACACTAGATTTTGTAATTGGTTACAATCCTTGCGATTATACTTCTGACTTGAAGTCTTTAGATAACGAATGTTAATTTTGATTGGAGACTGAATTCTTCTTATGAATTTAGATTTTCAATTAAGAAATGCAAAAATCACTAGATTTTGGAACAGAGTCGGCAGATCTGATTTTATATTTTCTTAAAGAGCCTATCCCGAAACTTAAAATTTGATTTTTTGAATCTCGTATTTTGAACAGTCAATCGAATATCTGATCATGGAAAATGATCCTGAAAACTCCTAATGATTTTGAATAAAACGTATTTTTGGGTAGGCTCATGATTATGATATTGTTGTACTTTCATTGGATCTTACATCCGGAACCTTGTATTCGTGTGTCAATTTGCTGTACAATAGATCATTTTGCTGATCTAATGTTAACAATATGACCTAAGTCGTGCATTGTTTTACCATAATAGCCGGGGGTCGGAATGGGCATTGAATCAAGAATTTGAGTTTTCTTTGTAATTGTTTTGAATCAAGAAGATAATTTCCCGTACCCGCTACAAAGGATTTCGATAAACCTCTGATTTCCACGAGTCACTTATATATCATTTATAAGTATATGACTAAATATAGGGGTTTATGAAATCCTATACTTGTTTGCTTGAAAAGATTTATCCTTACTACTCTGTTTTTTCATAGGAAGATTTATATAATAAAAATGCTATGTAAGAGTAGTTGAAAATTAAGAGACGTATAATCTGTTATTAAAAACCAAATTTTTGTTTTTAATCAATAAATTTTATACAATCTTGTTTTTACTCTATAAATACCCGCTATAAGCGGAGGTGAAACAAAGATGGCTTTTAATGACAGAGGAAATTCATTCCGTGGTGGCAACAGAGACAGCAACCGTGGTGGTGGCGGTGGTTTCGGAGGCGGCAACAGCGGCCCCAGGGAAATGACCAAAGTAACCTGTTCTGACTGTGGTGTTGAGACCGAAGTTCCGTTCAAACCAACTGAAGGACGGCCGGTTTACTGCAGGGAATGTCTTCCTAACCACAGGAAATTCTAATGATAATCTGTTTTGAGTGTTAATTTCTTGATTTAGCTTGGATTAACACCCAATTCATTTTCACTATTTATTTTTTGTTCTCTTTCTCTTTGTTTTTCGCTTATTGTTTCTGCGGATGCATCCAGAAATCAAAAACATACTAATTTAATTAAAACTGTTCAAAAAAACAAATGTCTTTGATGGCACCCAAAGAAAAAGGAAAAAACAACCGGAATTGAGAATCAGCAATTCAGCATTGAAATTATCGAGATATAAATCAGCATAGGAGGAATTAATCTGGCTAATTATAGAAGCACTATTAGAAAAAGACAAGCAGGATCCAATAAACCCGTCAGCTCAGGAGGCGGCCCCCAAGAAATAACAAGGGTGCGAACTCCCCGTAAGGACAGAAACGAAGTCCTGGCAACAGTAGCATGTTTACTTGGCGCAAAAAGAGTTACACTGCAGTGCATGGATGGAGTAGTCCGAATGGGTCGGATTCCGGGTTCCAAGAAAAAGAGAATGTGGATCCGAGAAGGCGATGTTGTCATAGCCAATCCGTGGGAAGTTCAGGACTCAAAAGCCGATGTTGCCTGGAAATACACAAGACCCCAGGTCGAATGGCTTGAAAGGAAAGGGTACCTTGATTAAGATACCTTAAAACTTTATTTGCTTTTCATATCACTACCTTAACCTGTAGCCTCACTTTTAGCCAGTGGTTTTGAGTAATCGCAATTTGAGTAATCGCAATTTGAGTAATCGCAATAATAAAACACATACTTAAGAAGCGGAAATTAAAAATTTATAAATTAAAAAGCCTGACATTCAGATTGAAAATGACCGAGACAATATAAATAAAAACTTTTAATTAAAAATCCCACAAGCAACCTACGACTAAATGTGGGAAAAATGTCTCACTACTGACTTTCTTACGTTTAAATGCGACTTTTTAACTTTCGACTTTTCTATACTCAACTTACTCAACTTACTCAACGATCTATTTTCTCAATTATTTCATTATTATCCTATTTTCCCAATTATTTCATTATTAGTACTTTTGAAGGCACAAAACAGCAATTACTCTGAAATTAAGAAAGTTATAATAATTTTTCAATTTTGAGTAATTCATCAGCTTCCTCTTTGCTTAAAATTCCTTTCATTACTACGACATCCTTAACAGGTATCTTCTTATCCAGCACCTCTTTTACGATCTCTGCAGCCTTAAGATACCCGATCTTTGGGGCCAGGAAAGTTACCAGGCTGGGATTTAGCTCAAGGTAAGCTCTGCACCTGTCTTCATGAGCCTTAATCCCTTCTATACAACGTTCCTGAAAAACTGGCAGATAATTAGTTAGCAGGGAAATAGATACAAGAATATTGGAGGTCATTACAGGGGTCATAACATTTAGCTCGAGCTGCCCTGCCTGGGCTGCAAGAGCGACTGCTGTATCGTTCCCCACAATCTGGAAGCCTATCATATCAAGGCATTCGGCCATTACAGGATTATATTTTCCTGGCATTATGGATGATCCAGGCTGCACAGCTGGGAGTTCAATTTCGGAAATTCCGGTGATAGGGCCTGCATTAAGGAGCCTGAGATCGTTAGCTATCCTTATAAGTTCAAGTGCAAGTTCCCGAAGAGCCCCTGAAAAGGCTGCAAGCTGGGATCGGCTCTGCAAAGCCTCGAAGCTGTCAGCTGCCCTTTTGAAAGGCAATTTGCAAAGGTCGGAAAGTATTGAGATTACAAGTTCCCGATAACCAGGAGACGTATTTGCGCCTGTTCCGGTTGCAGTGCCTCCTAATGGAAGCTCGAGAAGATCATCTCTTCGTTCTTTTATCCTGCGCGAAGCCCTCAACAGCGCAGCTGAATAAGCTCCGAATTCGTCACCAAGCGTAACAGGTACAGCATCCATAAGATGTGTCCGGCCTGACTTCGGGATTCTCGAAAATTTCTCTGCTTTTGCCCGAAAAGCGCTAGCAAGAGCAGAAAGCACATCAAGAAGCCTGTCAGCTGCAAAAATGATGGCTATGTAGGAGGCGGTTGGAAAAGTATCATTAGTTGACTGAGCCTGATTCACGTGGTCGTTAGGGCTCAGGAAAGTGTAATCTCCTCTTTTCCGTCCCAGTATTTCGAGAGCGCGGTTAGCCAGAACCTCATTAATGTTCATATTAAAGGAAGTACCTGCACCTGCCTGAAACACGTCCACAGGAAACTGGGCCAAATACCGTCCGTTGAGGTCGTTAAGGACCTCCTCGGCCGCTGACGCGATGGCATTCCCTCTCTCCCTATCAAGACCTCCAAGCTCCATATTAGCAAGAGTTGCTGCCTTTTTTACCAGGACGTATGCCCTGACGAATTCCGGCCTTGCCATGTGCCCGCTGACCGGAAAATTGCAGATAGCCCGCTGGGTCTGAATGCCATAATAGGCATTTTCCGGGACTTCCATTTCTCCTAGAGAATCCTTCTCGATTCGGGTTTTCAGAGTAATAGACTCACCTCAAAAAATTCTTATTCAAAAGCTTCAGGATTATTTACTCGTTTCCTTTCCACGTTCTTTGATTTCCTTTCTAGCCTTCCCTATTCCCTCAATAGGCGGGACACCTTTCGGACAGACAGCCTTGCAGTTTGCGTGAAACTCACAGCCCCACCAGCCGCGTTTACTGTTGGCAAGCATGAGTCTCGACTCATCATCTGCCTCACGCGGATCAATATGGAATCGGTATAGCTTTGCAAGAGCAGCTGGGCCCAAAAAATCTCCATCTTTTCCCGAGACCGGGCAGGAACCCACACAGGCAGCGCAGAGTATGCAGTTTGTATACTTCTCAAGCTCATTTACCGCATCAGGCATCATAAGCCGTTCTTTTTCAGGAGGGTTGGAAGCCGGTTTAAAGGTCGGCTCGACTTCCCTGTAGAACTCGAAGAATTTGTCCATATCCACAATTAGGTCCTTTACTTTCGGCAGGGAAGGAAGGGGTTCTACGAGTACCTCATTTTCGGGATCCCAGGAAACGGTCTCTTCCATTCCCGAAAAAGGCCTCAGCTTTATCTTCCCTTCACATCTAAGAAGGGGTTCGATCCGGATCCGGCAGGCAAGCCCAGGTATCCTATTAATCAGCATTGCACAACTCCCGCAGACTGCCCCCCTGCAGGAATAGCGGAAAGCAAGAGAATCATCGAACTCTTCCTGAATTTTGAACAGCGCGGAAAGGACTGTCATCCCTGTTGAGGTTTCGATTTCAAAGGTGTCGTAGCGTGACTCCCCGGTTTCCTTATCAAAGCGGAATACCTTCAGTTTCATCAGTATACACGCTCCTTTATCGGGAATTTCCCAAGCCTTACGGACAGAGATTCAAGCACAGGTTTTCCATCTTTCAGCCTGTAGATTGTATGATAGAGAAACCTTTCATCATCCCTTTCCGGATAATCAACCCTTGAATGTGACCCCCGGCTCTCTTGCCTGGCAATAGCGCCCCTTGCAACTGCTTCTGCAATATCAAATAGGCCCTCGAGTTCGAGGGTGTAGATAAGTGCATGGTTGAATAGAGGGGACTTGTTGTTAATATGGACTTCAGGGTAAGTGGCTTTGAGTTCAAGGAGCTTTTTCAGTCCTTTTTCCATCTTACTTCCTTCCCGAAAGACTCCGAAGTACTCAAACATAGTTTTTTTCAGTTCATCCCTGAGGCTGTGCATCTTCACCCCGGATTTCTTGGCAAGCAGTGCTTTTATCCGTGAATCTTCCGCTGAAAGGCGTTCAAGGACAGCCTTTTCAACCCCCTTTTTATCCCAGCTCCCCGAAGATGGAAAATTCTTTTCAATTTCCTGCCCAGCAAGCTTTCCGAAAACTACAGTCTCAAGCAGAGAGTTTCCTCCGAGTCGGTTTGCCCCATGCACGCTGACGCAGGAACATTCCCCTGCTGCATATAAGCCTGGAAGTTCAGTTGCAAGGTCATTTCCTGCAACTACCCCTCCCATTGAATAGTGCTGGCCAGGCTGCACAGGAATCGGAGATTCAACAGGATCCACTCCTGCAAAATCCATGGAAATCAGCCTTATCCCTGGCAGACGTTCTGCGATTTTCTCCTTTTTCAAATGCCTGAGATCAAGGAGCACGTAACCGCCTTCAAAACCCCTTCCTTCATCAATCTCCTGCTGAGTGGCCCTGGCAACGATATCCCTTGGGGCAAGTTCCATAGATTTTGGGGCATATTTCTCCATGAAACGCTCGTTCCTGCTGTTCAGAAGGTAGCCTCCTTCTCCTCTAGCTCCTTCGGTGACAAGGATATTTGTATCGTAAAGGGTAGTTGGGTGAAACTGCACGAATTCCATATCCTTTAAAGGCACGCCTGCTCTAAGCGCCAGAGAAGCTCCATCTCCGGTATTAATCAGGGAATTTGTTGAGCGGGCAAAAAGTCTCCCAAAACCCCCGGTAGCAAGAAGCAGAGAATAGCATGTAAAACCATGCAGGCTGCTGTCAGCGATATTTATTGCAGTACAGCCGGCACACCTTTTCGCTTTCCCCGCGCCTTTTTCAAACGAATCGTCTCCTACTTTTACCAGGGAGCTTACAAAGAATTCATCATAAAAGGTAAGCCTGCCGCCCTTTCCTTTTTCATTTTTCTCCCTGCCTACAAGCTGTTCATAAAGAGTATGCAGAATGTTATGTCCTGTACGGTCTGCAGCATAGCAGGTTCTTGGAAACATCCCCCCTCCAAAAGGCCGCTGGGCGATCCTGCCGTCCGGAAGCCGGGAAAAGACTGTCCCGAAATGTTCAAGTTCTATTATTGTAGCAGGTGCGTTTTTGCACATGATTTCCACTGCATCCTGGTCAGCCAGGTAGTCCGAACCCTTGATCGTATCAAATGCATGGTCTTCCCAGGAATCCCCGGGCACAGCATTTCCAAGGGCTGCATTTATCCCTCCCTGGGCTGAAACGGAATGGGAGCGGAGAGGATGCACCTTGGATATTATTGCTGTATCAAGCCCATGATCTACAGTTTCAATTGCTGCACGAAGCCCGGTCAGTCCCCCTCCCACTATTACCACATCGTGTGAATGGATATGATACCCTGTTTCTTTTCCTTCGTCCCCCAATTATCTCCCCCCATGTTTGATTTCAACAAAAAATTTGCGTAAAATTAACCTGAAAACCCAAAAAATTTGGGTATTAGAAATTTGAGTATTAGAATTTACATGTAAGATTTCTTAGTTCTATCGAAAAAGTCTCGTAATTTACTGAATAGTCTATAGGACATTCTATAACCGTTACTTTATTCAGGGAAAAAGCTCTCTCCAGAACTTCTGCAAGGTCATCTCCTTCTCTGATCTTGAAGCCTGCAGCCCCGAAACTCTCAGCAAAGAGAGAAAAATCGGGGTTTCCATAGTCTAGCCCGAAATCCTCGAAATTCATCTTTTTCTGCCCCCATTTAATAAAGCCAAAGGCATTGTCGTTTAGAATAAGAACAACTACAGGGATACCATACCGGATTGCGGTCTCGAGCTCCTGGCAGTTTATCATAAAACCCCCATCCCCGCAGATTGCAAGCACGCGGCGTTCCGGATTAAGAAGTTTTGCAGTAATCCCTGCAGGGAGCCCTCCTCCCATAGCTGCAAGGGCATTGTCAAGGATTATGGTGTTTGGGGCATAGGTCTTGTAAAGGCGGGAAAACCAGAGCTTATAGATCCCGTTGTCCAGGGTAATTATATCTTCTCTTCCAAGCGCTTTCCTGACACTCTGTACTATTGACTGTGGAAGAGGAGGGTGTTTTCTCATGGGAGTGGTATTTATTTTGTCCTCAATGAAATTTCTGGTTCTTTCAAAGAAAGGAAATTCCCGTTTTCCCGGAATGCTTGCAGCAAGTTCCCTGATTGAAGAGGCAACATCTCCAATGACTTCTATTGTTGGATTAAAGTACCTGTCAGGCACGGATTCCACGAAATCGATGTTTATGATCTTCTTATCCAGTTTCCCGTTCCACAGAAAGGGAGGGTATTCCGCGATGTTGTAGCCCACCGTGATAATAAGGTCCGCTCCATCAATTCCACAGTTTACGTAGTCCCTGGCATGGATTCCGGTGGCAAAAAGGCTGTAAACACAGTCATCCGGAACAACACCTTTACCCATCTGGGTATGTACCAGGTAGATGCCTGTTTTTCTGGCAAAATCCCCTAGTTCTTTAGTAATCTCTTCCCGGTTAGCTCCTGAAGAAACAATTATCAGAGGATTTTTAGCCTCACAAATCATAGCTGCAGCTTCTTTTACAGCCTCTGGATCAGCGAGAGGAAGCTTGATTTTGCTTCGTTTTTGCACTACTGCGTCGGTTTCGTCTTCAGCCACGTCTTCAGGAAGTTCTATGTGCACAGCCCCCGGCCTTTCAGCTTCCGCATGTTTGAAGGCGTTTCGAATTACTGTAGGAATCATTCCCGGATCAGTGATGGATACGGCCTTTTTGCATAAAGGCTCCATCATCCTGACGACATCTACAAGCTGGAAGCGGCCCTGCCAGTTGTCAGTCAGGGCTTTCTGCCCGGATATGGATATAAAGGGAATTCCTATAAGCTGTGCCTGGGCAACGCCAGTAACAAGGTTAGTAGCTCCTGGTCCCAGAGTTGAAAAACAAACCCCTGTTTTTCCTGTCAGCCTTCCGTAGGTTGCTGCCATAAATGCTGCAGCCTGTTCATGCCTTGTAACTATCAGTTTGATTTTGGAAGTCCGCAATGACTCCAAAAAGTCCAGGTTTTCTTCTCCTGGCAGTCCAAAAATGTATTCTACGCCTTCTTCTTCAAGCTGGGCAACGAAAAGATCAGAGGCTTTCATAAAAAACCTGAAAGTCATTTAATTATTAATAGTTATTTAATTATTTTACTATTATTCAACTACTCAACTCGTATCAAGTTTCCAAAATTTGTAACTATTCAGGTAGCTTCGAAAAGCTCTAAAACTTTTTATCAGATGAAGTTTTGCCAAAATTGACAAAAATGCTTTAGAAGCTAAAAAATAGATAATAAATGCTTATTTTACCAAAATATTACATTTAAACTCTCTATTAATAACATGAAAAAGCTGAAGGGCATGAATAACTCAATCAAGACTCTTTTAACCACGGAAAGCACTGAAAAACTGTGTCCTTGTTTCCTTTATTTCTGTGTTTTCCGTGCTTTCCATGGTTTAAGTTTTCTTTTTTAAATGACTAAAACTCTCTTCATTTAAAATTATTGGCATAATACTACATTAAATTGCTTTTAAGTTGTTTTAAGAAAATTTTTTCGCAAAATAAGCTTTATTATCAAGTATTATTAAAAAATAAGAAATATTGTGGAAAATGGCAAAACCTCAGATCAATGAAAATTAATTGATTCTCGTCGAAATGAAATAAATATTGAAATGGGATATTACCCGATTTAGAACTCAAAATGTTTTTAAGACAGCCTGTCAGGCAAATATTTCAATCGCCGAATTTAATGAATTTTTTAGGCTCTAAATTGGTTGCCATTGTCCAGAAATATGCTTCACCTTTAGCAATGCGGAAAATTATAAGCCCTGGATGATCAAATGTCATACCAAAATCTTTAAGAAATGGTCTATCTTCCAAAACTTTCTTTTTAAGCTCCGGATCATCTACAAATTCTATTTCACCTGCAACTCTCATCATTTTCCCTGCTGCTTTATCTGGTTGCCAGAAACATACCTCTACTTTTGGGTTTACATGAAGTTGCCCGTACATGTCTCTCATAGATCCAATTTGGAAGTAAAATCCGCTTTCGTTGGCAAACCAGAACCCTAGTGCCCGGACCCGTGGTTGGTCTCCCTCTACTGTTGCAAGATAGCAAACAGGTGTTTCATTTGCAAATTTTATGCAATCTTTAAAATTCATATTTAACTTCTCCATAATATCATTACTTTTTAACTTAATTGTATTTCAAGCTAATTATTTCAAAATTATCTATTACGCCAAAATCGATATCATTTAGCTATTTTTTTGTAGGCTGCATAGTTACCAAAATTTTAATAAGCTTAGTCGTCCAATATTATTGGGCTGATGTTATTTCCAGGATCTCCTTACTGCCTTTTTTCAGCCTTTTGTTCAGCATTTCAGTGAGATTAGTGCTTCGATTCCGCAATATACGAATAATTTTGCAGATAATTTTGGTTTTGAACTGAAATATCTACATTAAAATTACTCAGGGTTCTATAAGCACCTCCAGCAAGGGAGGGCACGGAAAAAACCAATCAAGACACTTTATTAACCGCGGAAAACGCGGAAAGCGCGGAAGAACTGTGCCCATCCTTCCTTTCGTCAGTGTTTTTACATATTCTCAATATCACTTTTGTAAATTAGTCCGCTTGAACGAGCGAAGCGCGTGAAACGGACAGCGCACTGCAGAGCCGCAACTCTGCCGGAAGAACTGTGCCCATGCTTCCTTAATTCTACTTTTCCGAGCTTTCAGTGGTTTAATTTTCCATTTTAAACCATTCAAAATCTCTTTATTTCGAATTATTGGCATAATGAGGCATTAAATTGATTTTAAGTTGCTTTAAGATGTTTTTTTGCAAAATAAACTTTATTGTCAAATTTTGTTGGAAAATAAGGAATATTGTAGAAAATGGCAAAACCTCAGTTATTTAATTATTTTACTATTATTCAACTACTCAACTCGTATCAAGTTTCCCAAATTTCAATGAGCTTCCATCCAGCTTTAATTAAGTTTCCATTAGGTGTTCTGTAACCTTTTCTGTAGCCTTTATCTGTAGCCTTTATTTGTTAACCACAACAGTCTTTATATTCACGAATTCCTTGAGCCCGTAATGAGAAAGTTCCCTCCCGATTCCGGACTTTTTGATCCCACCAAAAGGTAGTCTTGGGTCAGACTTAACCATTCCATTGATAGCTACAAATCCTGATCTTATCCTTTTTGCCAGCCTTTCGGCTCTATCAAGATCCTCAGACCAGATTTCGGCACCAAGCCCAAACTCTGTGGAGTTTGCAATTTCCACTGCTTCATCCTCGTCCTTTGCGGTGATAATCGGCGCAACAGGCCCAAAAACCTCCGTATTGCAGACCTTCATATCAGTACTGGCTGCAGTGATAAGAGTCGGATTGAAGAAAAAGCCTTTTTCATGCTCTTCTCCGTAAGCCTTGGGCTCTGCTCCTTTCTTTCTCGCATCTTTCAGAATCTTTTCAAGAATATCGACGAATTCCTCCTTTGCAAGAGGCCCGATATCTGTTTCCTCATCCATCGGATCCCCGATCTTCAGTTCCTGCATATGAAGTTCAAATGCCTCGATAAAATCCAGCATAACATCTTCTACAACAATAAATCTCTTGGCAGCAATACAGCTCTGCCCGGCATTGAGAAAACGGGACTCCACGGCTACCTGGGCAGCCCTCTCGATATCAGCATCTTCAAGCACTATGAAAGGGTCAGATCCTCCCAGTTCCAGTACCAGAGGCTTGATAATTCCTCCTGCAAGTTCCCCTATTTCCGAGCCTGCAGCTATGCTGCCAGTAAGCGAAACTCCATCCACCAGGTCTTCCGCAATAATTCCCATGGCAGTTTTCGAGTCAATTAACAGAGTCTTGAAAACATTCTCAGTGAGCCCAGCTTCCAGAAAGACCTTCTCAATCTCCAGCGCGGACCTCGGCACATTTGAAGCATGCTTGACTATACAAACATTCCCTGCACACATTGCAGGCACTGCAAACCTGAAAACCTGCCAGAATGGGAAGTTCCAGGGCATGATCCCGAAAATCACTCCCAGAGGCTCAAAAGTTACATAACTTTTCTCAAGCCCAATATCCACAACTTCATCTTTCAATAATCCAGCCGCATTTTCTACGTAATAGTCACAGAGCCAGGCACATTTTTGAACCTCGCTTCTCGACTGCCTGATAGGTTTCCCCATCTCCTTCGTAATAATCTCGGCATAAATATCGGTATTCTGCCGGAGCACCTCTCCAACATTTTTAAAATACTTCGCCCTTTCCTCAACAGACAATGAGCTCCATCCTGAAAAAGCAGCCCTGGAATTTTCAATCTGGTCCCTACATTCCCCAATAGAATATGAATCATATATCCAGTTTACTTCTTCAGTATAAGGATTAATGGATTTTATTTTCATGATTTTCCCCTCAAAAAGAGTCACTTAGGAATATTGAAATTCCCTGTATTATAATTTAAGGAGGAGTAAAACCTGAAGAGGAAGCGATTCCCTGAATTTGGCTGTAAATATCTGTATCTGGAGGAAATCTGACTGCCTAATCAGATAAAGTAGTAAAAGGAATAATGTTCAGAATCTAGTAGTAATCATTATAAAACTTGGGCATCAATTATAAAGCATCTATTATAAACATACATTATTTAAAATGGGGGGGAAGTAATGAGAAAAGAACTGATTATTCTGTTAGTATTGCTCGGTGTATTCCTCGCAATAGGATGCTCAAGCAATGAACCTACAACTCCAACTGAAACAGTAACTCCGGCCGAAAAAGTAACTCCGGCCGAAAAAGTAACTCCAGTTAAAGAAGTAACTAAGACCGTCATAGAAGGTAACAAAACTACTGCAACTAAGACCACTATAGCAGGTGGCAACACTACTGCAAGCAGGGCCACTATAGCAGGCAACAACACTAATGCAACTAAGACCACTATAGCAGGGGGTAATAACACTACAGCAACTAAAACCACTATAAACACTACAAGAAGCACTGGGGTAATCAAAGTAACTCCTAAAAGGGATTACTAAAGCGCTGAACCGGTAACTCAGGACTCTACCTTTGTCAGGAACTCTTACCCTGTATTCCATTATTACTGAAAGGGCTCTTAAATGCAAGCTGAAGTTGGGTATTTTATTCAAAATTAGAAAAAGGGAAATAAGAGTTCGAATTTACAGGAAAAGGAACTTCAATAACCAGCATCTTTTATGGTGAGAGAGGTACAATATTGAAGGAGCAAAATCGATAAGAGTATAAATGGCAATACCAACACTTGAGATACCGGAATTGCCCGGAAATCTCACCTAAACGAGAGAGCCCTTAAAAACGGTTTTACTTTTATACAGATATCATGTATAGTTTACTTTTATAGATATATCATGTATAGTATGCATGTTTGTATACATGTTTTCTTGTCAATGAGATGAACTTATTTTCCATTGATTAATAAAGCTAAATACGCTTTCCTGCAGCCCGTTTTTAAAAAGTTTTTAGTAATTTAGAAAAGATAAAACCTGAAAATAAATAATGATTTGAATTGGTTGAGGGACTTATCTTACAAAATTTCTGGTACTATTCACTGAATCATAAAGAATTATGTTTAGCATTTAATAGAAACATATAATTATAATTTAAAATAATAATTATAGGCAACTTACATTATATGGGGGGAAGTAATGAAAAAAGAACTTATCGTTTTGTTAGTATTGTTCGGTATATTCCTTGCAATAGGATGTACTGGTAATAAAGGTGAAACTCCAAATGCAACAGTGACTCCGGTTAAAGCTGTGACTCCAGTTGAAGTAGTAACTTCGGTTCAAAAAGTAACTCCAGTTAGAGAAGTGACTCCATCCACAGAAACAGCCAGGACCGTTACTATAGGAGGTAATAACACGTCTGCAAGCAGGACCACTATAGTCGGTAACAACACTACTGCGACCAGTACCACTATAGCAGGTAAAAGAGGCACTATAACCAGGACCATTGTAAACAATACTGGTAGTGGAGGCGTAATCAAATAACTCCGAGCAAAGGTTAACTTAAACTGTTGATGACGATTCAGACTCTTCCTAATTGGGTGATAAAAATTAAATGAGATTATGAACGTTTTACTAAGGACGAAAATCTCAATTTCACGCAAGAAATCTTTAAAACGACTCTTTATTTTTAGCGTATTTTTCAGATTGGATATACGTGATTTTTTTTATAATTGATTTGCCCTTCAAAAGGTCTGGCACCATAGATTAACTCATGAAAAGAACTATGTTCAGAATCTAGTAGGAACTATTATAAATTCAAAAAATCAAATGTACAGAACCTAATTTTTCATGGAGGGAGAGAATGAGAAAAGGATTCATTGTTTTCATGGTCTTATTGAGTGTATTCCTTGCAATAGGATGCACGGGTAGTAATAAAGAACAACCAGCCAATAAAACAGAAACGCCTGCATCAACTCCAGTTAATAAATCTGTAACTCCAACTGAAACGCCTCAAACTGCAGGAGGGGGAAGCAAGATCGTCGATGTTGCTATTCAGAGTTTTGCCTTTAACCCGGTATCCGTCGAAATATCAACAGGCGATACCGTAAAATGGACGAACATGGATTCAGCTACCCATATAATAAAAGGGTCTACTTTTGAGTCTGGATCATTAGCAAAAGGAGACAATTATGAGTTTGCTTTTACAGAGCCGGGTGTATATGATTACATTTGTTCGATCCATCCTTCTATGAAAGGGACTGTGACAGTTGTAGCGAAGAAGTGAGGGCTTTACAAAGGCGCATAGAGTACTGAGATTCGAGATGCCGACATTTTAGGAGATTTTCATTTAAAGAAGAGAGGCTTTTAAAAAACGGTTTTCACTTTTTTTAATTTAGAACCTTAACTCCGCCATGAATAGGGAATAACTTCTCCTGACGATCTGTCTCTCACTCACTTTTTTACCTTTTACATTTCAAAATAATATTCATTATATCCTACTTTCGGCAGGTCGACATTATCTTTTGACAATTTTTGATGATGGTGCTTTTGAAATAATACTCCATAATTGCG
>MDTP02000120.1 GCA_001714685.2 Methanosarcina sp. Ant1
TCAAGATACGGTATTTTTAATATTTATATATTAATAAGGAAAATAGACAAATTTAACAGACATCTGCGGAAGGTCAGATATATGAAAACCAGCCTCAAAGGGCTCCCGGCTCCAATCCCTGATGCCGAAGCAACTTATTAATTCAGCCTCTGCTTTTATTTCTCTAACGTCTGTATTATCAGGATTTGATCGTAGATATTGAAGGTAACCCTCAACAAGACCTTGATCGAGATTCATCTCTGCTTTTAGATGCTCTTTTTGTCGTACGAATGGTTTCCAGTAGTTCATACTGGGGGAGTCACCATAAACCATGACGAGTCCACGTTTACCACTTCTCTCCTTCTTAAAAGAATAGTGGATCTCCCTTGATGGAGTAGATGAGGCTCGTGTCTGTGGTGATGTGGATTCGTTCCACCAGGGATTCTCATTAACAAAGAAACACTTTACCAATGGAATAGGGATTACAGAATCTACCAGCTCTGCACTGTGTTCAGGTAACAGAGGACGAAGCTGCATCAGAGGACAACGAGGTAATGCCAGTACAACATGCTTTGCCAACGCCTTAACTGTAGTATGGTCAGTCTTGAATTCCAGTAAAACTCGCCCATCCGACTGGGGAAAAAGGGCTGTTAATCTGTGATTAAGATGTAATGAGACCGAAAGTTCTGATGTAGATACCAATCTACTAACTAACTCGTGAATAAGGGATTCCGTCCCTTGTTCTATACCTACCAGCTCATCATTGGGATGCAATCCACGCAGCCAGAAAATAATCCACTCTGCTGCGTTAGGGTTAAAGTGAATAACATGATAAAATGTCCCATAATGGATGATCTTACTCACTGCACGGTGGCTAAGAACAAGGCTAAGTGCGTTCCAGAAACCCATCTGGAAGAGATATTTGTCATTATAAGTAGCCTTATTACGCACATAGCTGTAGTATTCCTCGTCAAGAGTAGCCCACCACTCCCAGTGTCGAGGATCATTGGGATCATCCATAATCCCATCACTTGCTTTTAAGAGGCGCAGAATACCCAGTTTTAAAAGCTCAAGTGTTGTCAACTTATTCCCATGGCGCTTGCCTCCTGATTCATCAAAAGTTAGATCAAAAAGAGAATCAGAGTCTTTTGCTGCTGTATAGGGAGCGAAGTGTTTTGTCTCCATACCAAGTTCAGCTATGAGATCCATGAGAAGAGGCTGTGCCATCTTCTCGAATCGCATTGGACCATATTCTGCTAAAAAACCACCCATTTCCACGGTTTCAATTCTACCTCCAAAGCGATTCGCACCTTCAAAAAGAGAAATGGTATGATTAACGCCTTTTAACTGTTTTAGTTTGTAACAGGTGTAAAGACCTGTAATGCCTCCTCCAACTATGATTGTATCAGAGTTTATGACGTCAGACACTGCTTCTTCCCCTATATTATTTTAGGCTCTTCGTTGTTTTTCATGGGTCGAAAAGGATTTTCCAGTTGGAAAGTGACCATGCTAAAGAGATAAATATAGATCTTGAATGTGATTTTACTTATAAAGGGTTTCGATTACGGTTCTAAAGTTTTCGTCAGCTAAAAGGATAGAGCTCTTTTCAAGAAGGCAATCACTCTTGATTATGATGATTATTTTTTCCTATGTTTCCAAGACCATACCCAGCTAAAGTCATGAAGAGCCGGAATCTTTTTAAGAGGCTTAGGACTTACGCACTTGAAGTATAAAATAAAGTGCAATAGACGGTGTGGTCAAATTTGTATTTTAGACAGTTGAAGGTTTCATGCTATTGGTTTTTCATTCAACTGCGTACGTCCTAAGGCTGTCTTAAAATTAAATTTGATTCTACATTTGGGAAAAAAATACTATCCTATATGGCCAACGTGTACCTGAATTTCGGAAGAATTTAATATCGAAATTTAAAGTTCACATTACCCATTATCGAATTGTAGAAACGGTTTGAATTTTAAGACAGGCTCTAAGAGTTTCAGAATTATTTTTCATGATCAGAAACTCAATTAATTATTCAGAATACGAGATTTAGATAAACAATTTTGAGTATTGAGATCCGCTTTATTGACAAGCTTAAACTGGAGATTCTTATACGGTATGTAATTATTGAGTGTACAGGATCACATTCAAATATTGTATCGTTAATCTGTAAGTCCTTATTGGCGAATTCTCTTGAGTAGGAATATTTATTAGAAGAATTCTTGTCAGATAACGTAAAAATGTTATCAGATTATTTAGGCAGAGGGCACTATATAAATTGGCTCTCTATAAGTTTAAATGAAACAAACATTTATTTCTATATCTAAATCATTTGAGACTGACTATATAAACAGGAAGAAAAGACAATAAGAATACATACAGGTGAGGATAGGCGAATTGTAAATGCTAATAGGAATTGATGTCGGAGGTACCACCACAGATGCGGTGCTTATCCGGAATGGAGAAGTATGCAGTAGTGCCAAGGTTGCCACTGAGCCAGGAAACCTTCTGAATTCCCTGCTTGAAGCCCTCGATACAATCAGCAGAGATATCCCCCTTGAGCAGTTGGAAAGAGTGGTGTTCAGCACAACCGTAATAACAAACCTCATCGCTGAAGGGAAATCCGATCGAGTGGCTCTATTACTCATTCCTGGTCCTGGTATTAATCCGGCAAGTTATACTTTTCCTGACAGCTTTTATCTCAAAGGGGCTATGGATTACAGGGGAAGGGAAATCCAGCTCCTAGACGCAGTTGAAGTTCGGGAAACGGTGAACCTGATACGCGAAATGGGGTTCTCCAGGGCTGCCGTTGTAAGCAAATTTGGGCAGAGAAATCCTTCCCACGAACTCATGATAGAGGAAATATTCCGGGAGATCTATCCAGAGTGCAAACTGGAGCTCGGGCATAAAGTTTCGGGAAAATTGAACTTTCCAAGAAGGGTCGCGACTGCCATGCTCGCCTCCGCTACCAGGGACAGATACAAGGAGTTTATTGAGAAAGTCATAAAAGCTCTTGAGGAGAGAAATATCAAAGCTCCGGTCTATATCCTGAAAGCCGACGGAGGGACTCTCCCGATTAAGAAGTCAATAGAGTTCCCTGTGGAAACTATTTTTTCGGGCCCTGCTGCCAGCACAATTGGAGCCCTTGCCCTTACCCCAAAAGGGGAGACATCTGTGGTAGTGGATATAGGGGGAACCACTACAGACATAGCGTTAATCCTTTCAGGCAAGCCTCTTTTAGCTTCAAAAGGCGCAAAACTTGGAGGTTTCCTAACACATATCCGGGCTTTTGCAGTCCGCTCTATAGCTGTGGGAGGGGACAGTGTTGTAAGGGTTGCGGATTCAATCAACGGTACAAACGTGATATCTATCGGTCCTGAGAGGGCAGGCCCTGCTTACTGCATGGGGGGAGATGAGACTACTCCAACTGATGCCCTTAAGGTGCTCGGGCTTATTGAGGTTGGGAATCTCGAACGTGCAAGGGAAGCTATCGCAGCCACAGCTTCCAGACTGGGAAAATCCGAAATTGAGACCGCATCCTTTATAGTGGATAAAACTACGCAGATGATTACTGAGGCAGTCAATGAGATGTTTCTTGAATGGGAACAGGAACCTGCTTACAGGATATGGGAAGTTCTGCAAGAGAAGAAGGCAAGGCCTCAAAACGTTGTTGGGATCGGAGGTGGGGCAAGAGGTCTTACTGAAGGAATTGCAGAAAAACTTGATGCAAAGCCTGTTATCCCTGAATATTCGGAAGTAGGAAACGCCATCGGGGCAGCCGTTGCTAGGCCCACGCTTACTCTGAACCTGCATATCGACACTGAACAAAAAATATATTCAGTCGCTGAAGAAGGGGAAATTGTCAGCCTTAACGTAACTGCTATCGGTAATTTCAACAAGATGGGCTCAAGTGAAGCTGAGGCCCTTGCCTCAGAACTACTCAGGAAACGTGCGGAAAGTTTTGGAATTTCGGAGTATTCGGGTGAAGCTGAAATTGTTAATAGTGAAGTTTTCAACGTTGTCAATGGCTGGTATACTGTAGGGCGACTTTTTGATGTAGATATGCAGATTCCGGCAGGTCTGATCCCCGAATGGAGAAGGAGGGAGAAAAAATGAAGTTAGGGCTTGGAAAGATCAAGGAAGCATTGAGAAGTGGGACTGCAAAAGATACCGGAGAAGGGAAAAAAGAGCAGATCGGGGGGAGAAGGCAGGCAGACAAAGAAGAAACTCAAAAGATAGTAAATGGTGGAAAAGATTCTGGATCACTGGAGGAAGTTAAAATGAAATTAAAAAGGACCGAACAGGAACCGGAAAGTGGATCATTGTCTCCAGCAGACCGCACCAAAGCCGAAAAGACAGGCCTTATCTTCTTTCCCGCTTTCGATTGGGCCATTTCCCCAACGCATCCGGAAAGAGAAGAGCGCCTCCTCTATACAAGAGACCAGATCTTTGAAGAAGGCCTTATGGATCTGCCTGAAATAGCTGAATACAAACCTCGCCTCGCAGATTACAAGGATATTGCGAGGGTCCATTTCTGTGTTCCTGATATCAAAACCCAGGCTACAACCCCTCACCTGATCGCAGCAGGCAGCTGCCTGGTTCTTGCAGATGCCCTGATGAAGGGAGAAGTCAAAAACGCTTTTGCCCTTGTCCGCCCGCCTGGTCATCATGCAATGACAGTAGCTCACGGAAACCGGGGGTTTTGTAATATCAATAACGAAGCTATCCTGGTTGAATACCTGAGGAAAAAATATGGAATCCGCAGGATTGCAATCGTGGATACTGACGTTCACCATGGAGACGGAACACAGGAAATTTTCTATAACGATCCTGATGTGCTCTTTATTTCTTTCCACCAGGATGGAAGGACACTTTACCCTGGATCAGGTTTCATAAATGAACTGGGGGGTCCAAAGGCCCTTGGCAGAACAATCAATATTCCTCTGCCGCCTGAAACCCCGGACGAAGGCATACTCTACGTACTAGATTCCCTGGTGTTGCCAATTCTTGAAGATTTCAGGCCAGAACTTGTCCTGAATTCTGCAGGACAGGACAACCATTATACCGATCCTCTCGCAAATATGCGCTTTTCCGCACAGGGCTACGCAAAACTCAATGAGAAACTCGCCCCTAATATGGCAGTGCTTGAAGGGGGCTATGCAATCCAGAGCGCACTTCCTTATGTGAACACCGGCATAATCCTTGCCATGGCAGGGCTTGATTACTCCTGCGTCAGAGAACCTGACTTCAAGCCCGGAATGTTTGTCCAGGCCGCGAGGGACAGACAGATACTGGAAGAAATAGTCACAGCTCAACTCAAAAACTGGAAAAACAGGGACAAGCTTGTAGAGGCAGAAGTAGAAAAGCATGGGGATTTTTACCGCAGAAAAAAACAGATCTTTTACGACACAGATATGATTCAGGAATTCCAGGAAGAAACAATCCGGATGTGCCCCAACTGCCATGGCTACATAACCATTGATTCTCAAGCCCATAGGAGTATATACGATATCAGGATCTTCGGAGTTTCTATTCCTATATACGCCTGTGACAGTTGCCAGGCTGAAGCCAGGAAAGAGTACAGAAAAAGGCTCAATCATCCGGAATACGAGTATGTTTACCTGCAGGATAAAAAAGGAGACGAATACACGGCATATAATATGAAGACAAAAAAGGAAATAGTGTACTGAAACAGGAAACTGTTTGCTGAGAAGTGAGCATACATACTTTCGTTTGCATTCCTTATCTGTCCCCTATTTTTTCTTCCTTACTGTTCTCTATTTTTTCTTCCCATGGCAAAGTTATTTATTCCCTACTTTTCCTCCCCCAATCTATTCACATCTGCCTTCTCTACTATTTTTCCAATTTTTCCTGTCCTTATTCCTATGAAATTAGTCCTTTTTAACTCTCTAGATTCTTTATTAGCTAAAAGATGGAAATTATGTTTACTTAATACTCCATTAATTTACAAAGATGGATCTATTTTTTGAGATAACATTGTAAATATATTAATTTTTCTCTTTTTACCTGAAATGTCTAAATTGTCCATAAATTAAGTGGAGCTTTGGGGATTTGTCTTCGCTATCTGAAAAATATATTTCCAGCATTCGGGAAAACAATCAATTAATAAAAATAAAAAATTAAGAAGCATTTACTGCGACTGTATTTTCGGGTTAATATAATGAAACTAAATTATTGGATTTTCTGTGAGAGGATTCCAATCAAAAAAGATGCGAATTTACTGTTTTTCGCAACTTAAATAATTTTTAAAAAATATTATTTTAAACCAATACATTTATATTCTATTTGCAATTAATTCCTAAGTAATTAGAGAAAGTGTCATTTACAATTTCTTCTATTTTCTACGGAGGGATTAGATATAAACAGAATGAAATTTTTATTACTAGCCTTTTTAATATTTACACTCAGCTCCTGTGTAGGGACAGCGGCTGAGATCCATGTCCAACCAGGAGGTTCAATACAAGCCGCAGTGAACAGTGCACATTCAGGCGATACAATCATTGTAAAAAACGGAACTTATGTTGGGAATATCGACATAAGCAGAGGTTATGCCGATGATCTCAATAACTTGATACTTATGTCAGCGTCTGGTAACCCTGCAGACACCGTAATTGTTGCCGACAATTCAGCAGCTACTGCAGTTGATGTTATTTCTATCAAATACAAAACCAATGTCACAGTCAAAGGGTTTACTATTAGTGGAGCCAGACCTAGTATGGCAGGAATCTCCCTATATCAAGGTAAAAAATGCACAGTTGAAAATAATGTATTTTTGAACAATGGCATTGGAGTGAAACTGCAGGGTCCAAGTTGCACTGATAATGTGATTCGCAACAATAATATAGACAGAACTAATGCAGTCGGGACTGGCACTGGGATCAATATTGGAGACTCTGACAATACCAAGGTCTCTCAAAATTCGGTTTCAAATTACAAAGATGGGATTCGTGTTACAGGTTCTAATTCTAGAGGAAGCCGCATTTCAGAAAACTCCATAAATCAGAATTTTAACTCTGGTATATTACTGGAAAAAGCAAGAGGCGTTACCCTAGAAGGAAACACTGTAAACTTAAACAGAATCGTCGGGATCTATTTATCAGAATCAAACGAAAACAACCTGATAAATAACAATGTGTTAATGATAAACAGTACAGTCGACAACACATTAACCAACGGTATTACTCTTTATAATTCCGACTCAAACACAGTCTCTAATAATTATGCAAGTAAGTCCGACCATGGTATTTTCCTGAATACTTGCAAAAACAACCTTCTGCAAAACAATAAAGTTCCAAATAACCTTTACGGAATAGCTATGAGGTATTCCCATAATAACAGGGTGATTAACAATAATGCAGATGGAAACAAATGGGGTATTTACCTCACATGGGAAGACAGTGGGAACACGATTTCAGGTAATAGCGCAAATATGTGTATAGATGCTGGCATTTATCTGACTAGTTTATGTGGCGAAAAAAATCTTGTGGATAATAATACAGTAAATTCGAACACATATAGTGGTATCCATCTGGAAACACACAATAATAAAATATCTAACAATTACGCAACCGGAAATCTCAGAGGTATTTTCTTATTAGGCCCAGGATGTTACGAAAACACGCTTTCAAACAACGTTGTGAATTTTAGCACTGGCAACGGTATTCGCCTTGTGAATACTAGCAATGATAATAAACTTGTCAGCAATAATATAAATTCGAACAGTGGAGATGGTATCTACTTATTTAATTCCAATAATAGTTACCTTGACAGCAATAACGCGCAGGGTAATAATATAGGAATCCATGTCGAAAACTCAAGCTGGAGCACGATCTATAACAATAAGGCTCCGTATAACAGGATAGGAATCAGGCTCTACGTTTCGGACAATAATACTGTTTCCAAGAATACGGTATCTTATAACTCCGTTAGCGGTATCGACTTTAACAATGCTGTTAGGAACAATGTTACAGGTAACACTATTGATTCGAACGATAGGGGCATTTCCATGTGTCCCAGATGCGTCAATAACCTGATTTATAATAACTATTTCAACAACCCTGTTAACGCAGACGTTAATAATGCTGCAAACACATGGAACATAGCAAAGACTAACGGCAAAAATATAATGAGTGGGCCATATACTGGCGGTAACTTCTGGGCACAACCTGGTGGTGACGGATTTTCCCAAACCGCACGTGATGCGGATGGGGACGGAATTGCAGATACCGGATATACTTCTACAGATGGAAACGTCGTAGATAGATACCCGCTCATAAAAGTAGTACTTCCTGTTGCAGATTTCAGCATGAGTCCCATGCAGGGTATTGCCCCTCTCGCTGTCCAGTTTACAGATCTTTCACAAAATGCAGCGTCTAGAAGCTGGGATTTTGGAGATGGAATTAATTCAACCGAGCAGAATCCAGTTCATACCTATTCAACAGCAGGAAACTATATCGCTAAACTGACAGTTAGCAATAAAAACGACACGGTCTCAAAGGTTGCCACAATATCTGTTCAAGAGTACAAAGTACTTCCTGTAGCAGACTTCAGCGCCAATCCCACTAGCGGCTATGCTCCTCTTCCCGTCCAGTTTACAGATGCTTCTCAAAACGCAGCATCAAGGAGCTGGGACTTTAATAGTGACGGAATAGCTGATTCAAGCGAAGTGAGCCCTGCTTACACATATAACGCTCCAGGAACTTATACAGCTAGTCTGACAGTAAGCAACGCAAACGGAACTGCATCAAAAACTGTTACAATAAATGTACTGCAGGTGACCAGCTCCAATAGCGGCAGTAGTGGCAGTAGCGGGAGCAGTGGTAGCAGTGGTAGCAGTGGTAGCAGCGGCGGAAGCGGTGGTGGCGGTGCCGGTGGCTCTCCTGAACCTGCAAAGAATGTTGAAGTGAAAGAGCTTTCACAGGCCTTTATTACAAGTGGAAACCATGCAAAGTTTGATTTCCCAAGGAACGCTACTTCTGTCGTCTCTGTGAGCTTTGATTCAAAGAAGACAGCTGGGAAGACAACAACTATTACCGAGATGCTGAAAGAAAAATCCACTCTGGTTTCAGGGCTACCTTCTGACGAAGTCTACAAATCTCTGAATATCTGGGTTGGAAACAGCGGCTTTGCAACTCCAAAGAATATCGAAAACGCAGTTGTATGCTTCAAGGTTGAAAAATCCTGGATACAGGATAAAAAGATCGACAAGTCTTCCATCACTCTGAACAGGTACAGTGACAAGAAATGGAACGAGCTTCCAACAAGCCTGTTAAGCGAAGATGGCAAGTACCTGTATTTCACAGCACAAACACCTGGATTCTCGCCCTTTGCAATAACTGGTAAGACTACAGCAACCGGAACTGAAATACAGCCTGTAACTGGGACTAAAACACAGCCCCCAGTTGTGAATGAAACACAGACTAAACCTAACACTGGAAATACAGCAGCAAATGTTGAACAGACACCCGAGCAAAAAGAAAGCAAAAGCATGCCTGGCTTTGAAATTGTATGCGGTATAACTGCCCTGTTGGCTGTATTCCTGTATAGAAGAAAATAAAAAGTGAAATAAGAAAATAGAGCGAAAAATGTCAGTACGGAAGAAATATAGGATGAAGGTTTAATCCCTTCATTTTATTTTTTCTTTGTAAGTATTTCTTTATTCTTTTCTTTTTTAACTTTTTTAATCTTTCAGTTTTAAATTTTACTTCAAAAACAGAGCAGAAGAAGCCTTACAATATGTAATTTATTCTAATTTAGATATTGAATCAGTTCCCTGCAGCGCATACAGTGATTTTTGTGAATTGGCATTGCGACTTGTCATTATAAAAGCTAACTTGTGACCCGAGAAAAGAAAAACTATATCGCTTTTTTCAATAAACTGGCTTAGATTACTGTTTATCCGCATTTTTATGTCTTTATTTATATATTATTCGGATTCAATATATTTATATCATTTAATGTTTAAATTCAGGTTTATTAATAAAAACTAAAATAATAATTTATATTGAATGTGGGGGATTTAAATAAACATATTCATCACTTTAGCGTTAGCTTTCCTTATTTTTACATTAGGCTCAAGTACCGGAACTGCGGCCGAAATTTTCGTCCAACCAGGAGAATCGATACAGGCCGCAGTAAACAATGCAAATCCGGGGGATGAAATAGTCATTCGTCCAGGAAATTATTCCGAGAATATTGTAATCACAAAGGATAATCTCGCAATCATATCAGAATCCGGGAGTCCTGAAGACACAATGATTACGGCGAATAATAACGCTACCAACATATTCCGTGTGGAAGCGGATAACATAACAATCAAGGGACTCAGTATTATAGGAGCAGGAATGGAGAGTGCTGGAATCTACATTCTCGCATCCAATAACTGTAACATAGTTAACAATGAGTTTTCTAATGATACCCTTGGAGTGTATTTAACGAATTCCATGCACAATGCTATTCTCAACAATAAGGCGTCAAAGGGTAAGAGAGCAATTAACATCGAAAGATCCAACTATAACACAATCATGAACAATAATATTTCAAGCCAGAGGTTTGGGATTTATATTACTGGTTCGGAAGGGAACAACCTTTCAGGAAATGAGGTAATTATGAACTCTAACCACGGTATTGTTCTGGAAAATTGCAAGAATAATAATCTGGAAAACAATCTGGCAAATTCAAACGAAGATTATGGTATCTACCTTGTGAGTTCCAATAGTAATAATTTGACCGGCAACACGGCAGGCTCAAACGTCCTTTATGGTTTCTGCTTGGTGGATTCGAGTAGTAACAGTTTGACTAACAATGAAGCAATCAATAATAGTAGGGGCATTTTCCTGTTAAGATCAGCCGAAAGCGAACTTACAGATAACATAGTTTCAAATAACGGGAACGGCATCCAGATTTCATCTGCAGGAAATAACTATATCTCAGAAAATCAAGTCTCGAACAACAATATATCAGGTATTTCTGCATTAAGCTCCGCAAACTGTACCATAAATGAGAACGTACTGTTAAATAATACCCTTGGGATAGATCTGATTTTCTCAAATAACAGCACGGTCCTTAATAATAGTCTCCATGAAGGTGAAAGGGGAATTAACCTGCAGGATTCGGGTTACAACATATTCTCAGATAACGAAGCTTTAAAAAATAGATATGGAATTTATCTCCTGCGTTCGGAGTGGAATATTTTCTCAAATAATACGGTAAGCTCAAGCCTTGACCATGGTGTTATTCTGGTGAATTCCAGCAACAACAACTTTACGAGCGACATTGCAAGCTCGAATGGAGGCTATGGTGTTTATCTGACCAACTCGAGCAGAAATGTCCTAAACAATAATACAGCTTCCGGCAATAGTAGAGGCATTTATCTGATAACATCCAGTGGGAACACTCTCTCAAACAACACGCTTCGGGATAACAGAGAGTATGCGTTCTTGCTTTCCTATTCCATAGGTAATACCCTTTCCGGAAACGAGGCATCCAATAGCAGTAGGGGCATTCATCTGAGTACTTCCGAAGGTAATACCATTTCAGGAAATACTATTGTTTTAAACAGCATCTCCGGCATTTTTGTAAGTTCTACAAGCAGCAATAATATTGCCTTTAATAACTACTTAAATAACGTATTTAATGCAGATGTTAAAGGCGGGAGCTTCGGAAACGTCTGGAACATAACAAAAACCGAAGGTACCAATATCGCCGGTGGACCATATTTAGGAGGTAACTTCTGGGCAAAACCTGATGGTACTGGGTTTTCCCAAACTGCAACAGATGAAGACGGGGACGGCATTGCTGATATTGTATATAAATTTTCAGGAAATATAAATACCGATTTCCTGCCTTTGGTAGGTAGCTCTGAATCAAAGCAATCTGTGCTGCCTTCAAAAGATCTCGATACCAGTGAAATAGAAACGGGATCTAACAAGACAGAGACTAACCATACGGAGATAACCACCAACGAAACAAAACCAGTTGCCAACAAGAAGAAAACACTTGCCAACGGAACATAGATAGCAGCCAATAAACCAAAATGATGTAAAATTAGGCAACAATAACCTAAATAATACAACAATAATGGCTCTTCGTAGTTTTGTGTGGATATCCTCATAAAAACCAACGCGGTCTTGAATTGAAAATCATCTTATCCATAGAGAATGACGAAGAGTCTCAATAATAACAGTATGCTGAAGATTTGGGCAGATTGTTCGACTCCTTCACCTATTTTCAGTTTTACTCTTCATTTCTTTTTATTTTTTCTCATTATTTTAATGTTTTAATGTTCCTTTGTACAATTCTTTTTTTTAGCAAGACAAAAACTCCGTCTTAAATGGAAATATAGAAAATTTATAGAATGTACGCAGCTTTTAAATTATACTTTTATAATATATTAATAATTTACTCAAAAATTATAATTAATCAGTTTGCAATGTTAACAGCTTTTAAGGAAAAACTAAAATCATCCAGGTGTAGAATTTATTCAGTTCCAAATAACTTAACAGTTACAGACTCGAAAAGATGAAAAATAATTAGAACTTATCAAAAATAGCAATCTCCAAGGCATATTCTTATAAATAATCACTCTGGGACAGTAGAGAAGAGAAACTCCTTAATCGTCTCCAGTAAATTGAGATAACTAAGGTAGTAATGTATATTCTTATTATTTTTAAGACTTATTTAAGAGCTAACTGAAACAATATATTTATATTGTTTTGTGTTCAATTCCTGGTTTATTAAAACAAGTTTCAATAATAATTTTACTTATATGGGGAATTAAAATGAACAAGTTAATCACCCTACTGATGGTTATATTTATCTTTATATTAGGTTCTGGAATAGGGGCAGCGGCTGAGATTCACGTTAATTCAAGTGAGTCAATACAGGCTGCAGTGAACAGTGCAATTTCAGGCGATGCAATAATCGTTGGACCAGGTACCTATTCTGAAAATATAGATATCAGTAAACCTAATCTTGTAATCAGGTCAGAGTCCGGGAATCCTCAGGATACAATAATTGTGGCTAAGAATTCAAACTCAAATGTGTTTCACACGACAGCAAATAACACAACAATTAGCGGGTTTAAAGTTACTTCAGGCGGATATACACGTGTAACAGGGATTAATCTGGCTGGATGCAGTAACTGCATGGTCACTAATAATGAACTTTCGGACAACTACTTGGGAATAGATCTCGTGCGCTCTGAAAGGAATATGCTCTTCAACAATATCGCGAATTCAAATGATGGTCATGGGATTGTTCTGGAGAATTCCAACAACAACAACCTGACCAGCAACATAGCAAGCTCGAACACAGTCTTTGAAAAAGGCTTTGGTTTTTATCTGGCGAACTCAAACGGTAATACCCTTAATAAAAATACCGCAAACAAGAACAATAGAGGGATTTATCTACGAAATTCAAACACGACTAAAATATTAAGCAATGATATATCGGAAAATTATGATTATGGAATTTTGATCTCATTTTCGAACTACAATACTATCTCGAGGAATACAGCTAATGAAACCAGCCGGGGTATCCATCTGGATTCCGCTGGTAGTAACACGGTCTCTGGAAATATTGTTGCTTCGAACGACGTCTCCGGCTTTTTCATGTGTAAAGGTTGCCACAGAAACCTTTTTTTCAATAATTACCTAAATAATTTCGTTAATGCGGATGTCAACAATACGGACAATATTTGGAATACCACAAAGATCGCAGGCCGAAATATTGTCGGTGGGCCTTATATAGGAGGCAATTTCTGGGCAAGCCCTGAGGGGACAGGTTTTTCCGAAAAAGCCCAGGATAAGAATGGAGATGGCATTTCAGACACACAGTACATATGGCTCAACAAGAATGGAACCAACGTTACCGATTACCTGCCTCTTGTATCTGTATCTAATACAGAGCAACTAGTACTTCCTGTTGCAAACTTCAGTACCAATGTCACCAACGGTACTGCACCTCTTGCTATCCAGTTTACCGATCTTTCACAAAACTCACTATCGAGAAGCTGGGATATTGACAGTAACGGAATTCAGGATTACAACTCTGAGAGTTTTATCCACGTGTACAAAACTCCAGGAAATTATACCGCTACCCTGAGAGTAAGCAATGAAAACGGCAAGTCCTCAAAAACTCAAGAAATAATTGTGCAGAAAGTTAAGATTCTCCCTGTAGCAGATTTCAACACCAGTGTTACCAGCGGCTATGCTCCTCTTTCCGTCCAGTTTACAGATGCTTCTCAAAACGCAGCATCAAGGAGCTGGGACTTTAATAGTGATGGAATAGCTGATTCAGGCGAGGTGAGCCCTGGTTATACATATACCGCTCCAGGAACCTATACAGCTACTCTGACAGTAAGCAACGCAAACGGAACTAACTCAAAAATCACTCAAATAAATGTACTGACAGAAAGCGACTCCACTGGCGGCAGTAGCGACAGCAGCGGCAGCAGTAGTAGCAGTCACAGCAGCGGCGGAAGCGGCGGCGGTGCCGGTGGCTCTCCTGAGCCTGCAAAAAATGTTGAAGTGAAAGAGCTGTCACAGGCATTTGTTTCAAGCGGAAACTCTGTAAAGTTTGATTTCCCAAGGAACGCCACTTCTGTCGTATATGTGAACTTCGATTCAAAAAAGACAGCTGGGAAGACAACAACTATTGCCGAGATGCTGAAAGAAAAATCCACTCTGGTTTCAGGGCTGCCTTCTGAAGAGGTCTATAAGTCCTTGAACATCTGGGTTGGAAACAGTGGATTTGCAACTCCAAAGAATATCGAAAAAGCAGTCATATGCTTCAAGGTTGAAAAATCCTGGATCCAGGATAGAAAGATCGAACAGTCTTCCATTACTCTTAACAGGTACAGTGACAAGAAATGGAACCAGCTTCCAACCAGCCTCTTAAGCGAAGATGACAAGTACCTTTATTTCACAGCACAAACCCCGGGATTCTCGCCCTTTGCAATAACGGGTAAGACAATAGCAAAGGAAGCTGTGACTGAAACACAGCCTGCAACTGGGACTAAAACACAGCCCGAACCTAACACTGAAAATACTGAAAACAATGGAAGTACAGGTGCAGATATTAAACAGCAACCAGAGCAGAAAAAAAGTGTAAGCACGCCTGGCTTTGAAGCGATTTGCGGGATAGTTGGGATTCTTGCTGTATTTCTGCGTAAAAGAAAATAAGAAAGTAAAATACGAAAATAGGATGGATAAAAGAATTTAGTACAAAAAGACAATTGGATGAAGGTTTGATACCTTCATCTTATTTTTATGTTTTTCCCGCTATTTTAAGAAATATCTATTTATATTACTTTCCTTGAGTGGATGAAAGAATTGGGGAGTGTCCTCTTATAATCAGTTTTTAATAAAGTTTTTAGCTTCTTTTTTCTCTCCTTATTTAGAATAAGATTTCCTAAAATAACACATTATATTTAATTTTAAACCTTTAATATACTCGGATTACGAATTTAACCTGAATAAAACAAAAAAGGGTCGTGGGTATAAGTTATTGAAAACCGTAAGCATAATAATCTCTCTACATTTACCTCAAATACAGGAGATGTACTCGCTTTTTCTGAGTTGATCAATAACTCGTGTATAAGACCCAAAAAACCTATCTATTTTAATCAAAAGATTAAGCCCGGAAAAGAATGAAAAATCTGCGAACATACGGAACTCCTCCTTTTAATCTTGCTCTTATCCATGGTGGCCCCGGCGCCCCAGGAGAAATGGCTCCAGTTGCCAGGGAGCTCTTTTCTCTTGAGGGCGTGCTCGAACCTCTTCAAACAGTAGCAACTCTCGAAGGCCAGGTAAGGGAATTGAGAGATGTTCTGGAAAAACATGGAACCCTTCCGATAACATTAATTGGCTTTTCCTGGGGCGCAATGCTCAGTTTTATCTTTACTGCCAGGTACCCGCAATTCGTAAAAAAACTCATACTTGTCGGGAGCGGCCCCTACGAAGAAAAATACGCTGCAAACATAATGAAGACGCGGATAAGCCGACTCGGAAAGGAAGATTGGGAAAGCTTACTTCACCTGACTGAAACTCTGGATAACCCATCAGCTAAAAACAGGAACGAGGCCCTATGCAGCTTTGGAAACTTGATGTCGAAAGCAGACGCCTATCAACCTCTTCCCCACGAGGACGAATTGCTTGACTGCAGTTACGAGATCTTCAAAGGCGTGTGGGAAGAAGCTAGTACCTTGACAATTTAATTATGAAACATAATATTTGGACAGCTTCTCATCTGCAGTCTTCTTTGTAAACTTCCA
>MDTP02000121.1 GCA_001714685.2 Methanosarcina sp. Ant1
TTAGAGCCCAATTATTTGTTTGGCGACATAATATTGGTTTAATTAGGTATAATCCTTTCTATTTAACTTTAATTTGAGATTAAAGTGTTTTAACATAATTTTTTTAAAAAATAGGTCTTTTTAACATTCATTATTCCAAAATAAGGGACATTAACTAAAATGGCATAAGCTCATTTCAAAAGAATATACATCAGCCGGGATTCGAACCCGGGTTCGAGCGTTGGCAACGCCCGGTGATGACCGCTACACTACTGATGTTCGAAGTTGGCAGAGGGTTGCCCTACAATTTTTTAGATATGCCGTTTCTCATTAATTAAGTTGACCCTTAGGCATTTTGTGCACTGGAATCCCGAAATGCTTAATTTTCCATGTTCCCTTTAGGTTTCTACCGACTTTATCTACCTGACAAGGTTAATCTGATTGGACTATAGTCAGCACATAAACGATTTACACTGTATAAATCTGGTTCTATTTCAAAAATGGTGTTCAAAAGTGTAATTAATTCGTGAATTCAATAAAGTTAAATGGCATTTACCTTGTTTTCTGTTATTTTCTTCGATTTTTCATTTTTTTCTTAGTTTACTCAGAGAGCGTCGTAAAAGTCTATTTGATTCTACAAATAGGATAAATTTATCCTTAATAGGGTAGCGATTGCCTGAATTTAATGTAAAAATATTATATCCATATTTTAAGTCAACGTTCAGATTATCCAATTGTAGAATTTCTTTGACTTTTGCGACGCTCTCTACTCATATTCCTCCTTATTTCTGAAGATTTTAGGGTATGTTTTCCGGGGCATTGTGTTTTATATTATTAAGCCAGTATAGACTGGCATCCTTTATGCACTTGCAGCTATGTATTAATTGACATTCTGACTTTATTATTGAATTTTTTGAGTGATGGGTTTTGAGCGAGCTTGAAAAACTGATAAACCTTGCAAAAAACGCGGCCGAGAAAATCCGAAAATACAGGTTCGTGCGTATAGTCTCACATAACGATGCTGATGGGCTAACTTCAGCCGGGATAATGGCACAGGCTCTGCTTCGGGCAGATATCCGTTTCCAGCTTTCGATAGCTGGAAGGTTGGATGAAGCTGTAATTGAAGAGGTAAACAGGAGCATTTCCAAGGGGGAACTTGTAATCTTCTGTGATATGGGCAGCGGTCAGCCTGAACTCATAGGTAAAGTGGCAACTGATGTTATAGTGCTTGACCACCACAAGCCAGTTGGGCAGTCTCATGCAAAGGCAGTGGTAAATGCCCATAGTGTAGGAATTGACGGAGCCACGGACATCTCTGCTTCAGGCACCTGCTACCTGGTAGCCAGAGAAATGGATGCAAACAATGTCGATCTTGCAGGGCTGGCGATTGCTGGAGCTGTCGGAGACAGGCAGCTATTTCGCACGGCCAACGCCTTCATTCTGGAAGAGGCCTTAAAAGCAGGAGTCGTATCTGTCCGGAAGGGACTAAAAGTCGGGGATGGAGACCTTGTAGATGTACTGGCATACAGTACCGAGCCTTTTCTTGACATTACCGGTTACCCTGAAAAGGTGAAGGAATTCCTGAGACAGCTAGGGCTTTCAGGAAATATTGAGGAGCTGCCTGAGGAAGCAGTCTCTAAACTTGTCAACGCTGTCGCACTGAAACTTTCCAGGCAGGCGAGCCCGGAAGCTGCTGAGGCTGTAATAGGGGAAGTTCTACTCCTGAACAGAGAGCTTGTGAAAAATGTTTACGATTTTATCTCTATTCTCAGCACATGCGGGAAACAGAAAATCTATGGATTGGCTCTTGCTATCTGTATGAAAGACAAAAGAGTTGTCAATGAAGCCTTTTCCCTCACAAAAGAGCATGAGAAAAAACTTGTCATTGACATCAGGGAAAATGTAGAAAAAATTCGCAAAGGGGAAAATATCTGGTACATCAATACTGCAGATGCCCTTTCCACCGGAAACCTTGCAAGTACCGTTGTCCGTTACCTCCATCCCGAACTCCCGTTTATCTGCGTAAACGAATCAGAAGGTATCCTTAAAATTTCGGCCAGGGGTACCCGCGAACTTGTTTCACAAGGCCTGGATCTTTCATTTACCCTCAGGGAAGCCGCAGGTGCAGTCGGAGGGAGCGGAGGCGGACATAGTGTGGCATCTGGCGCTTCAATTCCCCTTGGGAGTGCAGAGGAATTCCTGAATATTGCAGACCAAATAATAGGAGATCAGCTCCGGAAAAACAGCAAAGGAAAGACAAAATAAAGGGGATTGAAAACAGAGAGAGAAAAATAGTAAAATAAAAGGCAAAAGGAAGAAGATAGCAGAGTAAAGCAGAGTGAAAAAGAAAGTAAAGAGAATAGAGAAAACAAAAAAATTGGCAAACATTTGAGGAATGCTTATGAAAATCACAGGAACAATTGAATTTCCGGATCCCGAATCAAGGAGGTCTGCAGCCAGAATCCTGCAAGCTCTTTCTCCGGATAATCTCAGAAGCATGGAAAGTGAGATCGGTGATGATAAAGTTGCTGTCCGGTTTTATTCCGAGAAAATAGGTTCCCTTCTTGCAACTGTTGATGATTTTCTTATGAATGTAAAAATAGGAGAAGGAGTCGAACAGACCCTGAAAAAAGAGAAATAAATTTTGAGAAATTCATTTTGTTTCCCATTTTCTCTCTTTTAATCTCTTTGTCTTTTAATTTCTGTTCCTCTTTTAATCATTTTTCCTCTTTTAGTCAAATGGGTTTTCCCGCCAGAGCCTTATAAGTTCTTTGAGCCTCTCACTTGTTAATTCTGCTCCTGTCCCAGGAATTTTCAGCCCATTGTGATAAATGTGAATAGCTTGCTGCAGTTCTACAGTACTTATGTTTTCCCCTTCCCGAGAAGTCGAGTTATCCCAGGAGTTCCAGTCGCGAACTGTCCAATTCCAGCTATACATAAGCTTTTCTCCCCCAGATTCGGCAAGTGCCGTAATGTTATAGAAACCTGGAGAGAGAATAGCATCCGAGTAAGAACTGCTCTGTACGCTCGATTGAGATCCCTTGAATTCTCCATTTAGGTGCCAGCTTATATCGCAGGTACGGTTTATGCTGATATTAAACTCCTGAATATCTCCCTGGTAGGTCGTGATGCTTCCTTCCGGATTGGCTGAGTCGATCGAAAAAGAAGCAGCTGTAACATAATTGTTCTTTGTTTCGGAGTCAAATGCATTCCTATTGCTAACCTTCAGTGAAACGGTGTAAATACCGTAAGAATCATACGTATGAATAGGATTTCGGGCTGTTGAGTCTACTATTCCATCTCCGTTCAGATCCCATTCCCAGGAAAAGGAATTTTTGGAGAGGTCATTGAACTGGACCGTGAGTGGATAATTCCCACCCGTAACGTTTGAAGAGAAGTTAGCCTCAGGGAGTTCATTAGTGGTCGTAAAAGCTTTTATGCAGAGGTTTGCCTCTGAAGCATCGGATATATCGTCCCATCTGGCACCATCCTGGCTCACATAGCTTTCTCCTCGATTGGCCTGTGCCTTGCTGCTATAAAAGGAAATAGGTTGCTCAACTGCAAGAGGACCCCCAGCAGAAGGATTCCGGAATCTGATAACAACTGAAAACTTTTCTCCCGGATTCAGGTGTACTGTCGAATTTAATGTATGTGTGTGATATCCTGGCAAGGAATATGTGCCGCTTTCCTTTGCAACAAATACCCTTCTCGAATTAATCGGACCAGATACTGGATTCTTGTAAATGTATATCTCATAAGCCGTATTAAGATCTGTAGTATAGAATCCTACGGCTCTGAGGGTTTCATTCCTTTCTGAAGAAAAGACATTGCCACCCCAGGCAATCAAACTTCCAGGAAATTCTTTAGATATTATCCATCCCAGTGGGTCATACTGGTAGGTGTAATCGTAATTATCTTTCCTTTCAGCTGTGAACACGGCATTTTCGTTGTATCCTAGCTTGATGTCATAGTAAGAAATATAGAAGTATCCTTCCTCCCCCCAGGCTCCACCCCAGCTGTTCTTTACGATAAAAGCCCCGTCTCCAGGCGGAACATGCGTAAACTTATTCCTATCAAAGGAATCATTCCAGCCCACAATGGTTATAGCGTGATTGGCGGGTAGACTTCTAGTACATTGATAGGTGTGATATTCTTCCTGATAATAAGCTAAATCCCAGTACATTGTAGAGTATACAGCCCCGTATTTCTGAAGTGCTCTTTTAATAAACTCGTTATCCAGAGATCCTGTCCTCACAGGCAAAAAGAGTATCTCCTGGATATGTTTCTGCACAGGAAGTTCAGTGGGCGAATAGACCGATAAATCATTATAAGGATCTTCGAGTTCATTTACAGGTCCGGTCCAGCGAGAAAGGTACGCCGCTGATATAAAAGCGTTCCCACCCTCATCAGGAGTGAGGTCAAAACCCTCGGGATAGTTCTCTGAGGCAAGGTTTTTCATGTTATTTTCGGAAAAGTCATAACTCACTCCTTCTGTTCCCAGAAGATATGATTCAAGAGAAGCCAGACTTGAAAAGGCCCAACAGCATCCACTCTGTCCCTGGTTCCCTGCAACTGTTGTTTTCCCTTCCTTGCGCAGATCATAAACAGCCGGAAGGTCGGGGCCTGGGGCTCTCACCAAAAGTTTCTTTTCATATCTCGAAAGTCCTGACAGGTCTACAGGAGATGGTTTATATCCTGAGCCTAAAACATGTCCATGATCATCCGTAATAACAGGTTCAATCGAGTCAGATCGCCAGGAGTCCAGAAAGTTGGGGTTTATGCATGCATTTCTAATCACAGGTTCAGCAGAGGATGTATTGTTCTGGATCACTTCAGCGTTTTCTGAGCTTCCGGTAGCGAAACCTGAGCTGCCCATTAAACACGAGATCAATACCATAAATATAAGCAGGGAGGATTCTATTCTTTTCAAGTTTTTAGGCCTCAGGTAGTATTGGCTTTTGGCTAAAATGTAAAACTAGTCCTTCAATTATCTGGACATAAATTAAACACTAATTTATTTTAGATTGACAGAACTATTTATGAAATTTATCTATAAGTGTTTTTCTGTAAAACTTGTATTTTCATATTAATATAATTCAATAGTATTATTTATTAGTTATATAAATAAAGATAAAATTAATTTATAAATCAATTAAAAAGTGATTTTATCACTCTATTGTGTATAGTAAAATTAATGACAAATGATAAATTCTTTCTAAAGAATTAGATTTTTTTGTTATGTATAATTGTATATTAAATAAATTATATAACACTGTTATACTAAGGATCTAGCTGTCTTCTGCAGTGTTTCACTCCCAGTTTCAGTTTTACTTTTTAGTTCTTCAGGCTGATGCTTCCAATAGAAAAAGACATTACTTTTGCCTTCCCATATCTTATAGGGCATATTTACAGGGGGTGAAAGCCTGCTTTCGGAAGTACTTGCAGACATTAAAAATACCAGACCTGAAGACATTGATAAGGAAATCCTTAGAGCCGCTATGATTGCAGAACTGGACGCTGTCAATATCTATGAGCAGATGGCAAACCTGACGAAAAACGAGGAAATTCGTAAAATCCTACTTGATGTAGCCAGGGAAGAAAAGATTCATGTAGCCATGTTTGAGATTGTTCTCCTGCAAACTGACAGTGAGTTTTTGAAAATCTACGTAGACTATTCGCTGGCTAGAGCTAAAAGATGATAGCACCTCTAGAATAAGGGATACTTTTTTCCGCGAAACCGGTTTTTGTCGTGTCCTTGAGTTATTGATCAATTTCGAAAAAGAGATGACATCCATTGTATTTAGGGAAAAATGTAGAGAGATTCTAGCGCATATGGTTTTCAATAACTCAAACCCATTGCCCGATTTTCTCTTTGGTCATGAAACTTGAAATGCATAAGTCCGGAACATTCCATTCTTGACTAGAACAGAAAAAAAGTTTATCGAGTAGAGTGTTCCTGGGAATATTCTACTTCCATACCTTAAATACTCCGGAAAAATAATACTAAGGAAAAATAATACTAAGTACCCGCTGCGAAATAACTTGATTCAATTTTGACACTGTACTTAAACGATTCCACGCGCTGCTCCATGATTTCGTTTGAATTAAAAATGCATTCCTTAAGTTATTTCGTTCCAACTCCTAAGGAAAAATAATACTAAGGAAAAATAATACTAAGGAAAAATAATACTAAGGAAAAATAATACTAAGGAAAAATAATACTAAGGAAATAGTCGCCTTTCCAAATGATGTAATATTATTTGCATATCTGCGATTATTTCACATTACTTACAAAGGCGATATAGCTAATCAATAGAAGAGATAATGAAATTGGAAAAGAGAGATAAGAAAATCCGAAAGGATTTTCCCCTGCTTCTGATTTTCAAACTAGAAAAGAAGTTATGCTGCTACAGGTGCGGGTGCAGCTGCTGGCATGACTTCGACCTGAGTCTTCCTGATTTCGACTCTGCGGAGTGGGTAAATGAACTTGGCCTGCCTGTAAATGGCTGCCGAGAGCCTTCCAAGGATTGCTTCTTGCATAAAGTTCTCGAAATCGGTTTCAGCTGCGCGCCTTTTGACGATCTCAATCATTAGTTCCCTGATGGCTTTTATCTGGCTTGAGCGTGCCCTCTTAATGGTAAAGCAGGTTGGTTTTACACGAATGACATAGCCGTCTTTGGTTTTAACCTCGACATTGGCGTCGATCCTGGAAGTCTGCCTCTTTACGATTGAGCGGATATAGTCGGTTGTGAGTTCGTGGCCCATGAGGTCAGTAGTTGCTATGTCTCCTACGACATTGCTGATCCTGAGAATGACCTTTGTATTGTTCTTGGTCATATCGTTGGTAAGTTCCCCAACAGTTGTTTCAACATTGCGTCCTACAAGCAGGGAAGGGTCTCCTGCCATTGTGGTCCCGACAATGCTCCTGTTTAAATAGACAGGGGCTTCAATATTAAACCATTCCTTGGATTTCCATCCGTCAAGCTTTCTCTGTACTTTCTTTCTCGCCAAGTGATTCCTCCGAAGTGATCTTCATTTATATATTATTATATGCTGCTGTTTGATCCTGCAGACCCTCAAGCCAACAAGGTTCCTCTTCCGGATGCTCAGGTGAGCTTTTCCAATCGATGAGCGTAAAATAATTCTTCAGTGCTTCTGCACAGATTTTGCGCTGCTAGGCACATTTTGCGCTTTCAGCATCTTCCCTTTCTGTTTCCAGATAAAATCTCCGAGCTTCTTAGCTTTTCCAAACCTGGATCCTCCCCTATCTGCAGACAGCTATTGGCTCCTAATAGTCAAAAGTATGATCCGTAAGATGGCCAGAAATTCTCAGAAATTAGCGGCTTCTAACTAGTTAATGGCTCACTATACATATCATTTCCCTATATAAAGAAATCGGTTAGAAACGCCTTCTGCCCTATTGTCCGTATCTCTGCTTGATACAGAAAGTTCAATAGCATATGATTTAGCGTATATGCTAATCTACTGTATTTACTTCTCCGTACTTCTCCGACTTAAAAAATCTTTATGTTACACGAGATAATAAGTGAAAACAAGCTATAATAAGTGAAAATAAGCGAAAATAAGTGTAAATAAGCGAAAATAAGTGTAAATAAGTGAAAATAAGCGAAAATAAGTGTAAATAAAAAAGTTTAAAGGAAGCGGATGCCTTTCGGCATCTCGCCTATCCTTTTCCTGAATTCTTCTGGCCAGTTATCAGGGTCAAGCCCCTTCTGAGCAAGGAAGACTGCAGCCCATCTCTCAAGCCCAACCCCCGAGCAGCCTGACCAGAGTTCTTCTCCGGACTGCAGCTTCACATTGAAGCCTTTGGGGTATTTATCTCCGTTAACACTTACGTTCTGGAACTCGAGCCATTCTCCGTCAGGCCCGCGGTAGGGAAGGCAGGCCTCGTAATCAGTTGTACCGACAGTATTGCCTTCGGCAAGGCCGAGCAGCCCTTCCTGCGCCATGAACCAGGGAGTAACTCTTGCTTTTCTCCACTCGATGTCCAGGATGTCATTGAAAATGTGCATGTAGCGCTCATGCAACTCTTCTGCGCACTTTACTACATGCTCCTTTGTCCCGATCCAGACAATTTCTACCCTATGGAACTCATCTACCCTTTCGATCCCGTGGATTCCACCGCTCTCGTACCTGTGAGATGTCCCTGACTTGTCAAAGACTTTTATAGGTATCTCGTCGTTCGGAAGAGTCTCCCCTGTCACGTACATCCAGAAAGGCGGGCACTGAGCGTAACTCATGCCTCCGATTGGCTCTCCGATCTTTTCCTTGATCAGCTTTGTCGGCACCTCATGAGTCACCTTGTAATAATCGGCAACTTCTTCCCAGTACTCGGGGTCCCTTGTCTTCGGAGGACATACATAATAGATTTCAGGATACACACCCTTGGCATGTCCGGACTTCATCCAGACTTCCCAGGTGACCAGTTTCGGGAAAATCATTTCCCTGTACCCTAGAGGCTCCAGAAGTTCGTCAAAAACGATCTTTTCGAAAGTTCGGAAGATCTTTGTCGACTGAGGCCCGTGGATCCACTGCCCGCGGCTTGCCCCCCGCTTGAGCCAGCCTTCCTTCATCATAGCCTGAGTCGGGTCTTCAGTAAAGGGATGTTCCATAGGCTCTCTTTGCCAGAGCAGATTCCAGTGCTCGGCTTTTGCCCCGTACTGGGTAGCCTCGATTTTCTCTTCAAGGAGCGTGAGAATCCTGTCCGGCACCCGGTTCTTCATCTCAGCTTCCCCTACCTCCAGCTCGAGTACGATTCCGCCTTCGATATTCTCCATGCTCTTTATGTAGGGAACCTTAAGCGCCTTTAATTCCCGTTCAGCCGGCATCCGTATGGTAAAGGACTCGACCTCAATTCCGCGAATTCCGATCTTGTACTTCTTTCCGAGCGCCTCGGCAAGCACCTTCTTGAGCCTGAAGATTGCATCGTGCACCCTGACATATTTTCCGGACTCAAGCACAAGCTCGATCCTGTCCTCCCCGAGCTTCCATTCCGCGACTTTTGCTCCCTGCCCTTCAGGTGCCCCTTTGGTGAGAAGGGTGTTATTTGCCTCTTCGAAAAGTGCAGCCATAACATCCTTTGCAGGAGCAGGGTCTGTACTTGTTTTAAAATAAGCTTTGAGTTTGAACTGTAATTCCAAGGTTTGGGCCTCAACTTCTTTGTTATGAATAAGATCTGGTGAATTATATTAGTGTAGTAATTTAGTGTAGTAATTTAGTGTAGTAATTTAGTGTAGTAATTTAGTGTAGTAATTTAGTGTAGTAATAAGAACATGAAGTTAATATAGTTTGATTTTTCGTGTTTTGATGGAGTTGGAGGTTTAAAAATCTTTGTGTTAGCCTAGTTTCGCCAGCCTAGTTTCGCTTCCCGAGTTTATCTTCCCGAGTTTCGCTTCCCGAGTTTCGCTTCGGGATCACAGAAAATCGGAGATTTTCTGGGAGTTGCACTGCAAGTGCAACAGCACGAGGTCTGTTTCACTCGCTGCGCTCGCTCAAGCAGACTAATTTAGGGGTGATGTTGTTCGTTTTTGCTCGAGGAGGCTATATTCGAGATGTACATATATGAGACTACAAATAAGATGAGAGATCAAAGATGAAACCTGACAGGTGCAGTTTTTGTAAAGGCAAACTCGGCGAAGGTAAAACTAAGTTTGTGGCAAAAGTTGGAGAACAGATTATTGCCATTAAAGATGTTGCAGCCTATGTCTGTGAAAACTGCGGGGAAGCATACTATACCCCAGAAGTTTCAAGAAAAATCGACGTAGTCATGAAAAAGTTCCACGGATCCAAACTGCTCTTGTATCCCTTAGCGGCCGGAGAACTGAGCTTCGACGAGATTGTTTCTTGATTTTCATGTTTACTCGTTACTTGCCATCAAATTCGGCTATTTATCCACATACATTTTTTGAAATTAGGACAATTCTCACTTCTTGCGGGGGAAAAACGGCTGAAAGGGACATTCCCGCCTCCTCGTTTTCGGTACAATTTGTCTATAATTAAGGTCAAATCTTTAATTTTTCTTAATTCAGGGGTTGCGGGGCTCAGCGGTCACCGGTTCTCATAGCTCATGATTACAAAGTGACTTCCTAGCCTTTAAAAAATGAAAATTCAGACTCCGCAAATTACACCCTGATCCTTATCTCCCGGTAAATCAGGACTCTTTTTCGGGGACCTGGTCCTCCAGTTTCTTCTTTAGTCTTTCAGCTTTTGCACTATATTCTTCTGCTTCTTCATTCCGGTCCAGTTTTTTGAGTAACTTTGCATATTCTTCGAATGTGACGGCTACATCTCCCAAGTAAATCGGATTTTCCGGGTCTTTTTCAAGCAATTTTGCGCTTATGGGGAGGGCTTTTTCAAAGGCATCTTTTGACTTTTCGTATTCGTCGGCTAAAAAGTAGACAATGCCAAGCTGGGTATACGCGATATTAGCCTTTGTCTGGTATTCAAGGTTTTCAGGGTCGGATTCAAGGTGTTTTTGAAGAATCGGAAATATTGATTCATACCTTTCAGCAGCCATTCTGTAGTTTTTCATGGATTCCTGCAGAATTCCATAAAGGAGCCGAATTTCACAAAGGCCCATCCAATTTATCGGGCTTTCAGGGTCATTTTCGTACAGGCTTTCGTAGTAATCACGGGTGAGGTCCAGGTATTCTTTTGCAATATAGTGCTTTTTTGCACGGATAAAGAGTGCTATCTGCATCCGGAGTTCTACGGCCAGCAGGTGTTTCGTGAGAGAGTCTTCTTCATTTTGCAGGATCTCTCTAAAGATTTCTACTGCTTTTGAATACTGTTGCTTTGCAAGTTCAGGCTTTTCGGCCCTTTCGAGAAGGAGACCGAATTCACTGTAGGAAATTCCCAGAGCTTTTTCATACTTATACTCCCCCGGATTTTCCCTGACAATTTCCAGGCGGAGTTCTGTTATGCCCTCATGCAATGGGATTGCTCTTTCATACTGGTTTTGTCCGATATTTAAGGATGCAAGATTTTTGAGGGTATAGATGAGCTTTTTTTTGTAATCGGTACTTTCCGGGAACAGTTTCACCGCTTTTTCGTTTATAGCGAGAGCTTTTTCAAAGTAATGGCTGGCGGGTTCGGGTTCGAGAAACTTATACAGTTCTCCCATGTAATTGAAGGAATCTGCAAGGCCGATTTCAAAGTCAATATTCCCATGGTCAGATTCAAGCAGCTTTTCATAAGTTTCGATTCCCTGTTCATAGTAATATTTTGCAGGTTCCGTTTCCTCGCGTCCTGCGTAGAGGAGTCCGATCTGGTCAAAAGCGACGGCTATGTTTGCTACGCTTACCAGGTCTTCAGGATCTTTTTCGTGTATGTTCCTGTAGATGTCGATTTCCTTCATACGGGACTCTTTTGCGTGTTCTATGTCGCCTATCTCTCCTAACAGTATCCCAAGTTCGGTGAAGTCGTCGGAAATATCATACTGATAGTCCAGGTCCTCCGGCTTTTTCCCTGGCAATTCCTTGAGGATTTCGAGGGCTTTTTCAGCATATTGATTTGCTTTTTCAGTTTCCTCTTCTTCAAAAAGAGACCTGCTGAGGACCCGGAGGATTTCACTCTGCTTCCGGATGTTAGAAATGTCTCCCGGCTGCTTCCGGAGTTTTCCTTCCAGGATCTCGAGGGCTCTCAGAAAGGTTTCTTCAGTTTTTTCAATCTCCCCCAGTTTTGCGTACAGATCCCCGGATTCTTCATATAAGGATAAGAGACCGTTAAGAGCTAATCTGTTCCCAGGTTCTTTTTCGATAACTTTTTTATATACTTTTTCGGCCTGCTCGAAGACCTCTTCTGCCTCTCCGAGCTTATGGAAAACCAGGCAATAATTTTTGAAGTCTACAATGAGTATATGCATTTTATCATACAGTTCTTCCTCATCGGACTGGATTTCGAATGCTTTCTCGTAGTTTAGCAGTATCCTGCCCATAAAATAGGTGCGCTTTTCAAACTGCTGAGCTTCAATGTGATAAGCCAAGGCATTTTCCAGCGTTTTCAAATAATTCCTGATGTATTCAAAATTATCCGGCTCCTCTGCAAGCAGCCCCTCATAGGCAGCAAAGATTTCCTCGAAATACTTTTTATTACTGTAAAAGAAATGCTTTGTTTCTGAAATACTGCCCATTTCCACAAGCGTTTTTATAGAAAAACCAATAGAATTGTAGACCAAGTACTGGAAGTCAGTATTCCCTATATCCTCCAATAAGTAAGGGACGGAAAGCTCCAACATCCTCTGGAATTCATCGAGGGCTTCCTCCTGCCTACCCATAGCAAGGAGAGCCCTTCCTTTCAACATCAGGGCCTGGCATAAGAAGTCCGGACGATTTGCTTTTTCTGAAAGCTCTTCGGCCTTTTTCAGGTTTTCAAGCGCCTTTTTGTACTGCTTTTTGTCAATCTGTAAATAAGCATTATCGAAAATCCGCTGTACCAAATCTGTAAGCTGCCTTGACATAATAATAGATGGGGAAATCGGGTATTATAATCTAATCATTGTAGTTTAGCAACCGAATTGTGCCAGGCGAGTTGCTTTTCGACAGCCCGAGTTTCGCTTCCCGAGTTTCGCTTCCCGAGTTCCGCTTCGGGAGCACGGTGTCTGTTTCACTCGCTTCGCTCGCTCAAGCAGACTAATTTTTGATAAAAAAATGGCTAAAGACAATATTCTAGTCGCTCCTGTTTCAGTACAATTTATCAAAAATAAGGTCGCATCTATTATTTCGCAGTTCGGAAGCTACGGCCCTTGTTTCCAATAAATAAGAGAGAACTGGAGTTAAATACCTTTTCGGAGATCTTCCATTATTTTAAGAATCTCGTCCTTGAGGATTGGAATGTCCTTTTTTACAGCATCTCACACCGCATCAATGTCCACGCCGAAATAGTTGTGGATCAGTTTATCCCTCATTCCGGTAATTCCTTTCCAGGTGATATGAGGGTACTTTTCTTTGAGAGGTTCGGAGATATTTTTGGTAGCTTCACCGATAATCTCAATTTGCCTTATCGTCCCATCTTGAACGAGGTGGTTTGCAAGAAACTCTTCTTTAGTGAGACCTTCAGTATATTTTTCAATCGATGAGATGGAATCCAGTATATGGCTTAGATATACAGAGTCATCTCTTTTCATTTGGAGATCACTCTGGCTTCTTTTTTTATCCCGTCAATCAGATAGGGACTTATTGATTTTTCAGTAAGTAAATCAACTTTTATTCCCAGGTAATCAGAAAGCTCCAGCTCGATATTAACAAGAGTGAGCAGGCTTTTCTGCTCGGCAAAATCAACAAGGACATCGATATCACTCTCGGGCTTTTCCTCTCCCCTGACATAAGACCCGAAAATAGCTACTTTTGTAGCCCCGTATTTTTCCAAAAAAGAAGCGATTTTGCTAAACAGCTCCTCCCTTTTTTCCTAATCTTGCATACATTATAACACATTTTTTTGTAATTTAAAGCTTGCCCGGCAGATTTGCGCCAGCAGAGTTTCGGCAGCCTGCTGTTCATTCCAGCAGCCCGCTGTCCGTTTCAGCAGAGTTGCGGCTCTGCAGTTCGCGATCCGTTTCACTCGCTTCGCTCGCTCAAGCGGGCTAACTTATGACAGTAATATTACGTTTCGATCGCTCAAGAGAGCATATTAAAACTCTATTTTTATATTTAGCCCCGGCTCCACATCAACCCCGAACAAAAGGCAGAGAACAGCCAGAATTGTGTTTTGTGCAGGCGGGATTTTAAGACTTAATTTTTATTTGCCGAGTTGAGCTCTGGCAATGTGAGGGTTAGATAGAGAATGTAAAAGAAACAAAACTTAGAAATTGCAGTTTTAAGCATATCTTATGTATTACCGAATTCAATACTTCATTAATTTTATTTTTAGTTTCGGGATTGGGTGGAAATGAGTGTTAATCGCGATAAATTAAAACATTTTTTTACAGAAGATGCCTTTATTATCTCAAACCACGCCAGAGTCCGCATGTTTCAAAGGAATATTTCAACTGAAAACATAAAAGAGGTTATATTTCAAGGGCAAATAATTGAGGATTACCCTGAAGACGACCCATGTCCTTCAGCTTTGTTTTTTGGGTATTCTGAGGGTAGACCCTGCCATGTTGTGGTAGCAGGATGTGAAGACCACATAAGAATAATCACGGTGTATATCCCGGAAAATAATAAATGGATAGACCACGTACTTAGGAGAGATTAATAATGAAACCTGACAGGTGCAGTTTTTGTAAAGGCAAACTCGTCGAAGGTAAAACTGAGTTTGTGGCAAAAGTTGGAGAACAGATTATTGCCATTAAAGATGTTTCCGCCTATGTCTGCGAAAACTGCGGAGAAGCATACTATACCCCAGAAGTTTCAAGAAAAATCGATATAGTCATGAAAAAATTCCATGAATCCAAATTGCTCTTGCATCCAGTAGCTGCTGGAGAACTGAGCTTTGACGAGATTGTTGCATAACCCGAATTGCGCCTCGCCCGAGTTTCGCTTTGGGAGCACGAGGTCCGTTTCGTTCGCTTCGCTCGCTCAAGCGGACTTATTAAATGTCACACACTCCAAAAAATTAAGATTAAGACCGGCAAATTATACGACGGACCACACTTTTCTTCTATAGCTCTCATGCAGATACATCACATTTTTAATTTGATTACATGTTTTGCACAAAATGCTGAACAGCAGAAAAAGCATATAGACATGAAGCCTGATATCCTTATAGAGAAAAGTAGCCATTACAATTCCAGCAATAGAGAATAAAGCAAAGGAAAAAAAGTAATGCCTTCCCAACAACTTAAGGATGCTGACTATTTCATAAGAATACTCAAGCAACACCTGCCAGAGATCCGAGAGAAATACAGCGTTAGCTATCTAGGGGTTTTCGGGTCATATATCCGTGGGGAACAAACAAGCGACAGCGATCTTGATGTCCTGGTAGAATTTGATGAAAAGCCCGGTCTCTTTGAATATATCGAACTTGAGGACTACCTGAGTGACCTTCTGGGAGTTAAGGTGGATCTTGTGATGAAAAGTGCACTTAAACCCAACATAGGAAAAAACATTCTGAATGAGGTAGAAGCTCTGTGAATACCGAAGGGAGGGACCCTGTAGATTTTTTAAAAGATATCCTTGAGTCAATCGAAAAAATCGAGAAATTCATAAAAGGACTTGAATTCGATGACTTTTCGAAGGATGACAAAACCATTTATGCAGTCCTCCGAGCCCTTGAAATCATAGGAGAAGCGACAAAGAACCTGCCTGATTCTTTAAAAGAAGAATATCCCGAAGTCCCGTGGAGAAAAATGACAGGAACTCGCGATAAGGTAATTCATGGTTATTTCGTAGTTGACTTTGAAGTCATCTGGAGAACGATAACTAAAAACATTCCCGTTGTAAAACCACTAATTGAGGATATACTCAATGAAATAGAAACTGATTGACTTTATAAAATGCCCGAATTTCCCCAGCATTTATCGTATTCTACAGGCCTTTTTGCTTATTTTCAGATTCAATAAATATAAAACCAAGATCAAGCACTACAATTAACGAATTGAGACCATATCTCTGCGTCCTTGTTTGCTCAAGCGGACTACTTCCGGACAAGTACCATTACGTTTCGATCGCTCAAGAGGGCATATTAAAACTCTATTTTGATATAAGCCCTCGCTTCCCCATCAACTCCGAACAACCGGCAGAGAACAAGCAGAATTGGGTTTTGTGCAGGCGGGATTTTAAGATATAATTATATTTAGCCAACTTCCCCACTAACAATTGACGAATGAGCCTCTTTTTCAGCATGAGCGTGGCGTCGTGAAGCTTCACACACCTGTAGAATTTTGTTGGAAGATCGATGTTTGCTTTGATAAATATTTTTGAAACCCCCATTATTTACCGAGAAATAAAATATCCTAAAATATATTAAAAATGATCAAATAGATGAAGTATTATTGAAATCTGCCAAATAAAGACAATTAAAATTGTAGGTGAGGTTTTGCCATTTTCCACAATATTCCTTATTTTTCAATAATACTTGATAATAAAGCTTATTTCGCGAAAAATTTTTCTTAAAACAACTTAAAAGCAATTTAATGTAGTATTATGTCAATAATTTTAAATGAAGAGAGTTTTAATCGTTTAAAAACTAAAAAGTAAC